>VBJT01000246.1 GCA_005880075.1 Chloroflexota bacterium | reverse complement strand
TCCGCTCCGCAATGGCGCCGACGATGATGTAGCCGGCGGTCTCCATGAAGACCACTTCGAAGAAGAAGAGCGCCAGGGCCCCTACGTCATAGGAGTGGCCTGACTGGAGGAAGAACCCGTTCAGGCCGAGCAGGCCCCAGTGACTGCCGCTCACTTTGAGCAGATGACCGAGTACCATCGCGCCGCCCAGGTTCCCGGGGGCAGCGTTGATCGCCGCTCCGCCGAACTGGAAGGCGAAGCCGATCGTAAAGTAACCGACCCAGGCGATGACGAAGGCTGCGAAGTTGAGCATCATCATGTGACCGGCGTTCTTGGCGCGTGTCAGTCCTGTCGTCAGGAGCGCGAACCCTGCCTGCATGAACAGCACGAAAGCACCCGCTATCAGTAGCCAGGTGAAGTTGATAGCGATCTTTTCGTGGCCCACCAAGGCCGCCAGCCCGCCAGGCTCGTCCGTGGCGCACCTAGCAGCGTCGTCTTCGGTAGCCGGGGCCTGACAGGCGTCCGAGAACGCGCTCCCCCCGTTTCCCGAGTAGGTGCCGATGTTCACAGCAGATCCTGTAGCGGTACCGTCCGCGTCCCCCGGGGAGAAAGTATTGATCTGCGAGACGGCGATCAGTGCGATTAGGGTAATGACTGATAACGCGACGAGCTTTTGCAGCCCGCTAAACTTTGAGCCAGGCATTGAAACCTCCTCTGAGCGCACGGTCGGCGGTATCGGAATGGAGAGTTGGTCTCGTCGAAGAATGCTTGGTCGCGGATGCTGTCGGCGTCTTCGTGAGGACGTAGCCGCGCCTGGGTACCGCTTGGATCATCCACGGCTCGTTCCCCTCAATTTTTCTGCGAAGGCGAGCGATGTGAGTGTCGAGTGTGCGCGTCGGTCCCTTCACTTCCTTCCCCCAAACCGCCCGCCAGAGCTGCTCTCGTGTCAGGACTTTCTCAGCGTGCCGCGCCATGTGCCACAGCAGCCCGAGTTCCTTCGAGCTCAGCCGTGTCGCCTGATTCCCCACGAAGACGCAGTAGCGATCTCGATCAATTACCAGGTTTCCCAGCCTGAGCTGTCGCATAATTGAGCCTAGAATAGGAGGCCCGCCTCGTTACTGTGTTACGGGGAGATTCCCGTTGTGTGAAGTTTGCGTTAACCAGATGTGAACTCGACTCGCTCCGACATCATGTGGTTATAGATGCACTCCTCTCGGGCGCCGCATTAACACCGTGATCACGTTGGCCCCGGGTGCGCCGACAACGGTCCAGGCTAAGCCCGACCTTCCGTTGCACCGACGTCCAGGGCGCTCTCAACCAGACGTACACGCTAATGGATGCGGCCACGCTCACGCGGACGACACCAGTGCCTGCCCAGTCTTCCAGATCCAGAGCATGGCTTGCTTCAATGCCCTGGCCGATGACGATAACGACTCCAGCGACAACAGGGCGACCACGAACGGATTCAGGGTGAAGTAGCGGATCCCGAGATTGATATCTATTACCAGGACATCGTGCGTGGAAGGAGCCCCCGGTGCCGGTTGCCGCGATACCTCGCCTCTCGGCCTTCCTAGGGGCTCTGGTGATGCGCTACAGCACCCGGACGCCGCGTCATATTTGAGGGTGCGTGGGACGCGCCGAAGGGTAGGTTGCGGGGATTAGAGCTGCCACTTCTCCTCAGTCCACGCCATCTCCCAGAAAGCCAGTTCGTAGCGGCTGGAGATGAGAAATGTCTCCTCCATCCGTCGCAGCACTTCTCCCGGCTGGCCCTCAGCCACAGTGTCCACCAGCCCGCGGCACCAGTCAGCCAACTCTGCGAACTCCGGTGAGGCGTACATCTCGACCCATTTGAAGTAGCGCTCGTCGGCCGGACGTCGCTCTCGTGAGAGCCGCTGGCCGATGTCAGAGAAGCCCCACATGCACGGAAGAAGGGCCGCCAATAGTTCCGTGTAGTCACCGGCGGCGGCGCGTAGCAGGAAGTCTGTGTATGCCTGCGTCGTGGGCGCCTTGGTCTCGGCCTCCAGCTCCTGGGACGAGATGTCAAACTCCGCGGCATACGCTCGGTGCAGCTCCATCTCGACGTTCAGCGTAGTCTCCACGAGATCGGCGAAGCGGCGCATCGTGGGCAGATCCGGTGCCTTGGCCACGGCCATCGCCAGCAGCCGGGCGTAGTCGATAAGGAACAAGTAGTCCTGGCGCACCCAGAACCTGAACTTCTCGACGTCCAGCGTGCCGTCGCCGATCCCGCGTACAAATGGGTGAGCGTGCTGCGCCTCCCAGATGGGTTCGGCCAGCTCATACAGACGGTCCGTAAAGCGAAACATCGTTACGATGACGCCTCGTACAGGGCAACCCAGTACAGCAGCTCATAGGCCTGGATCAGACGGGCAGCGCGGGCTATGACGCGCCCCTCGACGCCGCGATTGAGACCGTCCTGGATAGCACGCAGCGAGTTTTCCTCGAAGCTTGGGTCGACTTCGGCGAACTGGTCGAAGAACACCGCGGCGCCCGCGGGAAGGCCGTAGCGCTCCTTCAGGGCGGCGCTCATACGACCGCAGGCAGCACCCCAGGCCGGCAGGTTGACGAGGAAAGCGGCCGCAAACTCGGCGTCCGAGCCGTAGACGGCGAGCCAGGCGACATAGGCAGGGTAGGCCTGACACTCGGGGATGGGCTCGTAGGCCTTGAGATCGTCCTCGGACATCTGACAGCCCTCCCGTGCGAAGGCGAGAAGCGCGGCGCGTGCGGCTGCCTCCGCTTGAAGCGATGCCAGCAGGTATTCACGGCTGGGCAGGTGAGCGTGTCGGTGGAAGAGTAATGCGATGCTGCGGAGATCCGAATTGACGATGTGGTACTGTTCGCTGGCGATGAGCCTCAGGTTCTCTCGGCGGATGCGGCCCTGCTCCAAGGCCGCCAAGTAGGGGTGCGCCTTCAGCTGCTCCTCAACAGGTTTGAGTTGCTCACGGGTCTCGGCGATCAGCGTTCGAGCGTCAATCACGGAGGTCATGGTGGTGGCGAAGGCGGAGGTTGTCAACCGCCCCGCCAACCGTCTCCCGTCTGTTGTAGTCAACTACATGTCCATTTCTCCCCGATTGGCGATGGACGGATGGCGGGCGTTTGGGCAGAGTACAATGCAACCGGGCCCTCGAATAGATCGCAAGGATTGTCCACGAGGCCGATCTCGCCGACGACGTCTTTGACGCGCCAGAGGCCGCCGGCGGCGAGATCCTAATTCTTGGTCTCTCCAGGTGAGAACTGACGACGGGATGCTCGCCCTCACGGGGCCGCTCTTCGACGGTGTTTACGAGTACATCCAGCGCTTGAACATGCGCGGCGGCACGTAATGCCCGATGTCCAACGTATCTTTGTCGCACAGGGGCTTCGTGCCTTTGCCTATGGCTTGGGATCTGTTCTCCTTGGCCTGACTCTCGAGGAGCGCGGCTGGTCAAGCACTGAACTAGGTGCTCTGCTGACGGCCGTGGTGGCGGGGACGGGGCTCATGTCCGTTGTCATCGGTGCCTTCGGAGACCGACTCGGTCGACGCCGCTCCTACTCCATGCTCTTTGTGGGTCTGGGGCTGGCTGGCCTTGTGTTTGGACTATCTGACAACTTCTGGCTTCTTGCCATCGTTGCTTTGACGGGCACGCTCTCGACGGAAGTGGTCGAGTCAGGTCCATTCACGTCGCTTGAGCAGTCGATGATCGCCGGGAGCGTTCCCCCCGCACTTCGGGGGCGAACATTCGCGATGTACAACGCCGCCGCAACTATCGCCGGGTCAGCCGGCGCCCTGGCTGCCGGTGGCCCTTCTCTCCTGCGCGATTCCCTTGGCCTACCTGCGGACGAGCGGTTCTTCTTGACGTTGATTCCAGTCGCTCTGCTCGGAGCAATGGTTGCTCTCTCGCTCTCTCCCTCCGTGGAGACGGAAGCGAAGCGAACAAGTTTCGCTGGTCTGGGTAGATCGCGCAGTACGGTCACCCGCCTGGCCGGACTGTTCGCTGTCGACTCCTTGGCGGGCGGATTCGTAGTGCAAGCCTTCATCGCCTATTGGTTTCGTTTGAAATTTGGTGTCTCGCCGGAGGTCCTTGGCCTTCTGTTCTTCGGCGTTGGTGTGATGCAGACCGCGTCATTCCTCGCCGCGGGCCGCCTGGCCGAGCGCTTCGGTCTGCTAAACACCATGATCTTCAGCCACATCCCGTCCAACGTCCTTCTCGCTGCAATTCCCTTTGCACCCACGCTCGCAGTTGCGATCGCTCTACTGCTCTGCCGGCAGTCGCTCAGCCAGATGGACGTGCCAACTCGACAGGCCTACATCTCGAATCTTGTTGACCCGCCAGAACGCACAGCGGCCGCTGCCTATACGAATACCGCTCGCTATGTCGTCAGGCCCATGGGACCAGCGCTGGCGGCAGTAGCACAGCAGATCGCGCTTGGTGCCCCGTTCGTCATCGCGGGCACACTAAAGATCGGCTACGACCTGACGCTATGGGCCTGGTTCCGTCGGGTTCCCCTCGACGATGGAGGAGAGGAGGTAACTGCGGTTGCAGCGTCCGGAGTGGAGCCCATAGCGCCTGGCACTCAATGACAAGAGAAGTTCGCCCGAATTACCACACGGTATTGAAGGAGGTCCGGAAATGAAATGGGTAACGAGAGCGAATCCCAAGGTGGATCGCGTAGCTTGCCCGTGGCTGATCAGGAAGTTCGTTGATTCGGATGCCGAATTCCTTTACGCACCAGCCGATCAGGTGAT
>VBJT01000245.1 GCA_005880075.1 Chloroflexota bacterium | reverse complement strand
AACCTTCTCTTGCTCTACGGCGCCTGGGAGGGCGTCGGGTTCTGCTCGTTCCTGCTGATCGGCTTTTGGTGGGAGCGGCGTTCGGCGGCGGAGGCAGCGAAGAAGGCCTTCATCACCACCCGGATCGGCGATGTGGGTTTCTTGATCGGCATCCTGTTGCTATGGCGCGAGGCGGGGACATTCGATATCACCGAGATTTTCGCATTCGCTCAGCGGGGCGGGTTCAACAATGCGGACATTGGCGGGCTAGGGCTGAGCGGGAATGCGTACTTAACACTCGCGGTGCTGTTCTTGTTCGCCGGCGCCGTGGGAAAGTCGGGGCAGTTTCCGCTGCACGTGTGGCTGCCGGACGCAATGGAGGGCCCGACGCCCGTCTCAGCGCTGATCCATGCGGCGACGATGGTCGTTGCAGGCGTGTACATGGTGGCGCGAATGTTCCCGCTGTTCGTCCTGGCGGATGATATCGCGCTGGACGTTGTGACGGCCGTTGGGCTCATCACTGTGCTGATGTCGGCGACGATGGGGCTGGTGGAGACGGACATCAAGCGGGTGATTGCTTACTCGACGCTGAACAGCCTGGGCTTGATGTTCGTCGCGCTTGGTTCCGGCTCGGTCACAGCGGCGATGCTGTACCTGTTTGTGCATGGGTTCTTTAAGGCGCTGCTCTTCCTCGCATCGGGGTCGGTGATCCACGCAACGGAAAAGCAAGACATCAGGGAACTGGGCGGCCTGGCGGCGAAGATGCCAGTGACCGCCGCCGTGTTCGGGATTGGCACGCTGGCGATGATCGGGGTCATACCGCTTTCCGGTTTTTGGGCGAAGGACGAGGTATTGCACGCGTTGGACCAGCACCGCAGCGTCGTGCTGTACATGCTCGCCTTGATCAGCGTGTTCATTACCGCGCTATACATGACGCGGCTGTTTATACGGACGTTCCTTTTCGAAGCGCGAGACCGAGTTGCGTGGGGACACTCGCACGACGCCGAACCGCTGATGACTCTGCCGCTTGTCGTACTTGCCGTACTTACGGCAATTGGCGGTTTCGTCGTGTTCGGCTTTGTGGGGGACGCGTTGGGCTTCCCCGGCGGCTTCGGTGAGTTCGTGTTTTTCGAGGACCCGGAGCCGTTCGATTTTGCGTGGGATGTGGCGATTTTCTCGACGGCGCTCGCAATTGGGGGGATTGTGGCCGGTTGGTATTTCTGGTCGGAGAGAGCAGAGCCGGCGCGCCGGGCAGGGGACGTGCTGCAACCTGCATACGAAACGCTGCGTAACCGGTATTACATCGATGATGCGTATCAGTGGGTGATCGACCGGGTTGTCCTAACGGTCGGCGCGATAGTCGCGTGGTTTGACCGCAATATCGTGAACGATACCGCGGTGGATGGCTCTGCGGGCCTCGGCCTGTTTGCGGGGTTCGAGCTGAAGTTTCTGGAAACGGGGAAGCTCCCGAACTATGCGCTCGCGATCATTGCGGGAGTTCTTGGCCTCGCGGTATTGCTGTTGGTGTTCAGGCTCTAGGCATGGGCGGGGTTCTCTTCGCGCTCGTCGCGGTGCCAGTGTGCACAGCCGTGTTGGTGATGCTGGTGCCGTCCCGCTATCCCCAGCTGGTTCGGTACCTCGCGTTGCTTTCGGCCGGTACACAGTTTGCGTTGTCGCTTCTCGTGTTCTTTGCCTACGAGTTCGACGGCGGGAGGGGGCTGCGTTTCGGTTTTCGCTTGGACTGGCTTGAGAACGTAGGCTTCCTCGGCAAGCATGGGATCTCGCTACATCTTGCCGTTGATGGGATCGCTGCCCCCCTCGTGATGCTGACGGGCCTCGTGATTTTCGCGGCGACATTCGTCTCATGGAACATTAGCTACCGGAACAAGGACTTCTTCGTGCTGCTGTTCCTGCTGGTCGCCGGAGTGTTCGGAGTCTTCGAGTCGCAGGACCTATTCTTCCTGTTCTTCTGGTACGAGGTGGCGGTGCTCCCGATGTACTTGCTGATCGCCGTCTGGGGAGCGAGTAGCAATTTCGGCTCTTTCGTGCGGACCAAGGAGTACGGGGCGATGAAGCTCGTCCTATATCTCGTCGCAGGGAGCGTGCTGATCTTCGTCGGAATCTTCGCGACGTTTGTGGAGGCGGACAGGGGTACGTTCGACCTGCCGGTGCTTGGGCAGGTGCAGTACGACTCCGACTTCCAGAAGGCGGTGTTCCCGTTCTACATGATCGGGTTCGGCGTGCTGGCCGGGATGTGGCCATTTCATACGTGGTCGCCGGACGGCCACGTGGCGGCACCGACCGGCGTCTCGATGCTTCACGCGGGCGTGTTGATGAAGCTTGGGGCGTTCGGGATTCTGCGTGTGGGGATGACGCTTCTGCCCGACGGCGCGGTTTACGGAGCGGTTTCGGCGCTCGCACAGACGGACCTTAAGTACATGGTCGGTTACTCAAGCGTGAGCCACATGGGCTATGTGCTGATGGGGCTCGCGACGATGAACGACATCGGGGTCAACGGGGCGGTGCTCCAGATGTTTGCGCACGGGGCGATGACGGCCCTCATGTTCACGAGCGTGGGTGCGATCTACGACCAAGCTCACACGCGAGACATGACTACGTTCGGTGGGATCGCGCAAAAGATGCCGCGGCACTCGGCCTTCTGGGCGATAGCGGGCTTATCGTCGCTCGGGTTACCGGGGCTCGCTGGATTCATCGCCGAGTTTCACATCTTCGTAGGGACTTTCCGCGCCGGGTACTACTGGGCGGGCGCGGCCGGAATCCTGGCGGCGGCGATCACGGCAACCTACATTTTGCGGATGCTGGCGCGCGCCTACTTCGGACCTCTCAACGAACAGTGGGAGAATCTGAGGGAGATGCGCCTGGGCGAGCAGTTTGCGGGAGCGCTTCTGATCGCGTTTCTGTTGTTCATGGGGCTCTGGCCGGCGCCGTTCATCGACCGCATATCTGACAGTGTGGCCAACATACCGGGGATCACGTCCTGATGCCGGAGGCAAATTTCGACTGGAAGCTGCTAGCGCCCGAATACATTCTTGTCGCATGGGCGGGCATGCTTATCATGCTCGACCTGTTCTGGCCCGCCGGAGGGATTGGGCGCTGGAAGCGGCTCGATAAGGAGTCGCTTGGGTATATAGCAGCGGCCGGCGCGCTGATAGCGGTACTTGTATCGCTGATCTGGGTGGACCACGTTGTTTCGGGTGTTCTTCGGACTGATCGGTGTTTTCGCGTGCGTGGCCTCCGCGCGGTTCGTTAGGGACCGCTTGCTGCACGCGGGGGAGTACTACGCCTTCATCCTTCTCGCTGTTGTGGGCGCGAACGGAATGGCGGCGGCGAGCGAGCTGCTGACGGCATACATATCGTTGGAGCTCCTCAGCTTCAGCCTCTACGTGCTTACGGCGTATGCGAAGTTCGACTTGCGCTCGAACGAGGGAGGGCTCAAGTACATGCTGCTGGGGGCGTTCTCGTCGGCGTTGCTGCTATACGGGATCGGCATGATCTACGGTGCCACCGGGTCGACGCACTTCGGCGACATCGGCAGGGCGCTGTCGAAGGACACAGGCGGCATTGATGAGGCGCTGTTCCTGGGGCTGGCTTTGATCATGGCGGGGCTCGGCTTCAAAGTGGCGGCTGTGCCGTTCCATATGTGGACGCCGGATGCGTATGAGGGCGCTCCGTTGCCGGTGACGGCGCTGATATCCGCGATATCAAAGTCTGGCGGGTTCGCCCTGTTTCTGAAGCTGTTCGCGGAGGCGTTCGCGCCGAAGATCGATGACTGGCGGTATTTCATCGCCGGGCTCTCGGTGGCGACGATGGTGCTAGGCAACCTGGTTGCGATCCAACAGAGCAACATCAAGCGGCTGCTGGCCTATTCGAGCATCGGACAGGTAGGGTACCTGCTGATGGGCATCGCGGCGCTGTCCCCGGAGTCCGGGAGCGCTCTGGTGCTGCACATGATGGGGTACGTGGTCACGAACCTGGCGGCGTTCGTGTGCGTGATTATCTTCTATAACTGGACGGGCAAGGAAGAGATCAAGGACTTCGCCGGGCTGCGCGATACGGCGCCCTTCCTCACGTGGTCGCTGTCGATCGCGCTGTTCTCGCTGGCAGGGATGCCACTATTCGCGGGGTTTGCCACGAAGTTCATCTTGTTCCAAGCGGCGGCGGACCAAGACCTGCTGTGGCTGGCCGGAATCGCAGTGACGATGAGTTTTGTCTCGCTGTACTACTACCTGGTCATCATCAAGGAGATGTTCCTAGGCAAGGCGGAGGCGGCGGTGAGTATGCCGGTACCGTGGGTAGAGTACGGGGCGCTCGCGGTGCTGGTCGCCGGAGTGCTGTTCATCGGACTGTACCCGGCGCCCCTGCTCGACTGGGTGGACGGAAGCACGGCGGATGTGTTCGCGGGAGTGGGGCAGGCGGCAGTGGCGGGACGCTAAGACCCATCAATGGAGCGAACCGCGCCAACAATCAGGGGCGTTTTCATATGTGCAGTTTGATTGTTGGCGCGACTGTCTGATTGTAGGCCGGCGCTTTCTCTTCCTTTTGGTCCGTCCGCACAGGAAAATGGCATCGAGTCAGCGCGTATCGTCTGATCGTGCGACGCTCAAAGCCGTGGAGTGAGCATCCAATCGGACGGAGGGAGCGGCACGGCGACGATTCGCGGACATGCGGCTTTCGAAGGCTGGTCATGTCCCTAATCTAGAGAAGACACGCGAGAGGTGGAAGGGCCGACTGGCACAAGAGTTTGTCAGCCGCGCCCACCCCGTCCAAGAAGAAGGAAAATGGAGTGGCCACAAATATGGCACAGCGTGGCCAATGCGGAGATTCCTCGCCACCGCGCCAGCTGCCGTCACGGCGACACTACTGCTGGCGCCTCCCGGCTCGGGATGACGGAAACTACTTCGATGTTTCTTCCTGCGACGGGTGATTATGTTGACTACCTCGGCGGTATCCGATAGCCTGAGAGCGACCATTCAGGTCGGGTGCATCCGGCAAGTATATTCATGCCCAGAAGAGGGGTCGGGGCGGAGTCCATGCGCCGATTCGCAGTTGCATTAGCGTTGCTTACTATGCTGGCCCTTGGCGGCCAGCATTTCGGCGTTGTTCTGACGACGCAGCCGGCCAGGGCGATAGAGATCGAGACGGTCGTCTGGCAGTTCGGGCAAGACTATCCGGGCGTAGAGGGCGATGACACTCTTCTGCCCGTAGGGACCGTGCACATCAAAACCCATGACGGGACCGACTGGATGTCCACGTATGACGGCAATGTGAAGGCAGTCACCGGGCCGACAGCCCTGCGACGCCTGATTGCCGACTACAACGCGAATCGACATCGATGGGCAGGTGCGAATGGCGGAGGATGTGCTGGATACCGGAGTAAAGGCGCTCTATGCGGATGTGGAACCGTTCGACGGTTTCTGTTACTGGGACTGCAACTATCTGGCGGAGCAGTTCTGGTGGCGCCTACGGGCCGAGCGGCCGGAGGCAAACCTGGGCGTAATATACGACCCGCGCGAATGGACGTGGCAGGACTCAGGAACCTGGAAGTGGCTGTCTACGGCGAATGCTGCCCTGCCGATGTGCTACTGGGAGCTGTATACAGACCAGGGCATCTGGGCTGACCCGAGCGGCTGCGTAAGCCAAGCGCACTCAGACCTGAGCTGGCTGGCGCCGGGGCGGACGCTCGATTACATCCCGATGCTCGAGGGAGACACGAGCGGAGAGAAATTCCTGGCGGCGATGGATGCCGCTCGCTCGGCGGGATCGTCGAGGGTGAGTATCTGGCGGCGGGGGGTTGTACGGCCGGAGGTATGGGAGGCGGCCTGGAACATGTGGGAGCCGGCGCCCGCCGTGGCGTCGGCCTGGCCGTCGTACTGGGTATGGTCGCCGTGTCCCTGGGACGGCTGCATTCTGAAGGAGGCGTCGAGTCCCGCGCTTTATGTGCTGTACAGCGGCGCCAAGTTCCACATTCCGAATCCCGACGCGCTTGCAGCCATGGGCCGCCGTCCCGGGGACTACTGGATTGTAGGAGATGGGATGCTCCAGACCGTGGCCGACGTCCCGTGGGACGGAACGCTCCTTCAGGAGGCCGGTTCGCCGACCGTTTACGCGGTCTATGCTGGGGCAAAGTTTGCGGTACCAAGTCCGGATGCTCTGTATGCAATGGGGCTGGGGTACCAACCGGTGCATACAGTGGCGCCGGGCGGACTGAACCAGATACCGAATGTGCCGAGGGACGGCACCCGGCTGGCGGAGCTTGGCGGAACAACCGAATGGCAGATCACGGCAGGCGCGAAATTCGCCGTCCCGTCGCCCGAGGTGAGGGACGCTTTGATCGGGGCAGGCGCTCTGCAAGGGGCGCTATACACCGTGCCCTGGGGCTCGCTCGCGCAGATACCTTCGGCGCCGCAGGACGGGTCGCGAGTGAAGGAGCTGAGCAGCGGTCCGGAGTGGCAGATAGTCGCGGGAGCCAAGTTCCCGATGCTTGACGCAGTGACGCGAAACCAGCTTGTGCGCAAGGGCGCGCTGGAGTGGCGCTTGAACATCGTTCCCGATGGCGCGCTGGCCGCGCTGCCGACGGTGCCGCGGGACGGTACGCATGTTCAGGAGCTGGGAAGCGAGGCGGAGTGGCAGGTGGCGTCGGGAATGAAGTTCGCGTTGACGGACGCCAACCGGCGAGCGTCGTTGATATCGGCGGGGTCGCTTTCCTCGCAAGTTATGGTAGTGCCACCGGGCGGGATCGGGTCGATTCCCGAGGGACCGCAAGAGGGGACGCTCCTCCAGGAGGTCGGCGGCAGCACGCTTTTTGTGATGCGCTGCGGCAGCCTTTATCGTGTGCAAGACAACGCGCAGCTAACCAGGCTGGTATCGGCGGGACTGGCGCGGGCGCCGATACTCACCGTCAGCGGGCCGCTCTCTGAGCCGGATGTTACGGCCCGAAAGCGGTGCGCGGGGAGTGGGATGGACGTGTGCCCGGCGGCAGGATGGTCAGCAGCGAACCCGTTTGCACCACCGGGGTGCAAACCGCAGGAGGCACAGCCGGGCGAGTAGTCGACCGGGATGGCGGGCGCTGAGATGCCTCGCCAGCCCACCGGCTCCGCCCAGCGGCTGTTGGCCCCACCCGGAGAGCTCGGAATGACACTGTTCCTGCGTTCCGAGGGGCACGGCGCACAGGTATAATGGGTGCCTGCACGGAGCTCATGGGAGGAGGTTGCCCATGCACGCGACGTCATCCGGGTGCGGCCCCAGATTGGGGAAGGTGGCCGAGAGGGGACAGGCGTGATGAATAAGGGCCGGCACAGCCGGCATGCGCGGAGCGCCACGGTATTCGGCATCATGGCGGTCGTGTCACTTTTGTCGCTGGTTGCAGGGCGCGGTGATGTTCCGGCCGCGCAGGCTTCGCCGACGGCGAACGGATACGCGCTGGTGCAGGACGTCACGACGGCAACTTTCTCTCGCATGGTCGATTTTGCGATGCTTCCCGGGACTACCGATCAAGCTGTAATAGTGTCACAGCAAGAGGCGCGGCTGCGCCGGGTGTGGTTAAACGGCGCGTTTGCGCCAGCGGACTTCGGGAATCTAGCGAGCCTTGTGAAGGTTGCCGGTAATGAGGAAGGGCTCCTTTCGCTGGCGTTTTCGCCGAATTACGCGAGCGACCACCGGGTGTATGTTTATTACACATCGCTGACCTGCACGGCCCCGGTTACGCGGTGCAGCCACATTTCGCGGTTTGACGTCGATCCCGTGACGACCGTGATGGACACGGCGCACGAGACTGTCGTGCTGGAGATCAACCAGAGGCAATCGGCGGATAACCACAACGGCGGCCGGCTGCTGTTCGGGCCTGACGGATACCTTTACTTATCGGTCGGAGATGGCGGCGGGGCCGGGGACCCGCTGGAGACGGGGCAAGACCCTTCTGACCTGCTGGCGGCGATGATCCGGATCAAGGTAACAGGAGAGCAGACCTACTCCGTCCCGCCGGACAACCCATTTGTCGGCATGGCCGGCCGCGATGAAAGATTGTGGGTCTACGGGCTGCGAAACCCGTGGCGGTATAGCTTTGACCGTGGGAGCGGTGATTTGTGGCTGGCCGACGTCGGCCAAGCAGCATGGGAGGAAGTGGAGAAGATAACGAAGGGCGGGAACTACGGCTGGGACTGCTATGAGGGCAATGCGTCGTACGAGCCGGCCGGTTGCACGACGCCGCCCGATCCGTTCATCTTTCCGCGCGCGGTTTATGACCACAGTCTGGGATGCTCGGTTACGGGTGGTTACGTCTATCGC
>VBJT01000140.1:10824-25716 GCA_005880075.1 Chloroflexota bacterium | reverse complement strand
AGCGTGGGAAGGCGTGAGCAATTCGTGAGCAATTGCTAAAGATGCTCGCCGAAAACATGCTATTTTGTATTAGAGGAGGGGTGCCGGAGTGGTTGATCGGGGCGGTCTCGAAAACCGTTGTACCGCCTTGCGGTACCGTGGGTTCGAATCCCACCCCCTCCGCCAGAGCGAAAACGACAATCGCAACTCGATGATCCGAAACTGGAAAGAGCGGCGGCGAGCGGCTAAAGCCGGCGTTCGATTTTTCACATTTCGGATTTCGAACGACTCCCGGAGGGGTGCCAGAGTGGACGATTGGGCACGCCTGGAGAGCGTGTGTACCCTTTGGGTACCGTGGGTTCGAATCCCACCCCCTCCGCCATATTCGCAGCGGCGCAGGCGCTAGGCTTACTTGCGCTTCTTCTCTTCGATCGCCTTCGGTTTGTCCGCCTTGTGGACCTTGCGGTCATAACGGGCGCGAAGCTCTTGTTCTGCTTTGGCCTGCGCCTCCTTCGCCTCGTCGAGCGCTTCGTTGAGTTGCTCCTGGGCCGAGCGGAGCGCCCGTCTGACGGCGGCCAAGATATTCTGGTCGGTCTCGATCGCCGTTGGGCCGGAATCTATGGTTGCCGCGGGCCAGTCAACCTCGCGCCGCCGTGAGCGGTCCGGCGCGAATAACACTGCACCGGCGAAGCCGATACCGAACCCGATCGCGAGGCCTATGAGAAGGCGCATTCGGATGCTACCCGCTCTTTCGCTGGCGGCCAAGCCGCGATAACACAACGACGAACTGCCGCACCCCGGCGACAGTGCCGTAAGTCTTCACGACCGGCGCAACCGCGTAGTCCGAGACAAACTCCACCGTTCCGCGCACACTCTCCGAAGTCTGGCGCACGCTCTCCAACGTGGGCTGCACGTTGTTCTTCAGCATTCGGCGCACACGGTTGAGCGTCATCCAGCTGAGGATCCCAATCGCCAGCGTGAAGAAGATAATGAGGACGAAGGCCACTGTGCCGGCGATGCTATAGGCAATCACCGCGATGTCACGGGTGTCTGCGAGGCTGAGGAGCATCCAAGTACCTCCGGCTGGACGGACAATACGATCAGTTTGGGAATTATAGCAGACAGTTGAAGCCGAGAAGGAAAGGGCGTACGGCTAATCAGATCGATCTGACAATTGTTCCGCCGCCGAGGACGCGGTCGCCCTCGTAGAATACGACCGCCTGTCCGGGCGTTACGGTGCGGTGCGGCGTTTCGAATTGGACTTGGGCCCGCCCGTCCTCGAGTCGCAATCTCGCCGGTACCGGTTCGCTTCGGTAGCGGATGCGGGCATCGACCATCATGTCTTCGGCCGGCGCCTCGCCACTTACGAACGAAAGCTCGTCGGCGATCAAGCCTTCGGCGCGAAGATCGCTGCTTTCGCCCACAACAATGGTGTTGGTCTCGGCGTCGAGGCCGACAACGTAGAGCGGCTCGCCTCCACCGCGGGCTGGGAGGCCGCGCCGCTGGCCGACCGTATAGTTGTGGATGCCGGGGTGCTCGCCGATGGTTTCTCCTCCGGTATCGACGATTGCGCCCGCGCGGGCGGGAACGCGTTCATGGACGAAGGCTCGGTAGTCGCCGGAAGGAATGAAGCAGATGTCGGCGGAATCCGGCTTCTCGGCGTTCGGCAGGCGCCACTCGAGAGCCAGTCGCCTGATCTCTGTCTTGGTTAGCTCGCCGACCGGGAAGAGGGTTTGGCTTAGCTCACGCTGACCGAGCGTGTAGAGTACGTACGACTGGTCCTTGGATGGGTCGACGGCGCGGTGCAACTCAAAACCAGGGCCGATTGCACAAATTCGAGCGTAGTGGCCCGTAGCGAGATAGTCCGCATCCATCGCCAGGGCGTATTCCATCAGCGGCCGGAACTTGATGCGGTCGTTGCAGGCCAAGCACGGGTTAGGTGTGCGGCCTATTGTGTACTCCCGCACGAAATGATCTACAACTTCGGCCGAGAACTGCTTCTCGAGATTGAGGACGTAGTGTCGGATGCCCAAAACGTCGGCCGCGGCGCGTGCGTCGTCCGTGTCTTCAACTGAGCAGCAGCGCTTGTGGTGCCTCGAGGCGGCGGCGTTCTCTTCTGTCCAAAGGCGCATGGTCACACCCAGCACGTCGTAGCCCGCCCGCGAGAGCAGGCCGGCCGCCACCGAGGAGTCAACGCCGCCGGACATGGCGACTACAACACGCCTTCTGGACATTCCAGCTACAATGTTATCCTACGCCGGAACACGAAGCGGAAAGAGGTAAGAAGGGGCCTGGAACCAGACGAACTGGCGCGCAAGATAATAGAAGCGGCCTCCGAGAAGCAAGGGGAAGACATTCTCTTGCTCGACATCCGTAAAGTCGCGTCCTTCGCCGATTATTTCGTGATCGCCAGCGGTCAGACCGTCCGTCAGCTTCAGGCGATTATAGAGGCCGTCTCGGCGGCGGTCTCAAAGGACGGGGTGAAGCCGCTGGGAAAGGAAGGCGAACCCCAATCGGGCTGGGTGCTTCTCGATTATGGAGACGTTATCGTTCATATCTTCGCGCCCGACGAGCGCGCCTACTACGACCTCGAAGGACTTTGGCACACCGCGACGCCCGTCGTGCGGATGCAGTAGGACAAAAGTCCTGAGTTATCGGTTATTCGGGTTATCAGCTGGGTGGATCAGCGGCGATTAGTCGTCGTTCTCGTCGTTTGGGATTGATTCGTCGGCCTCCGTTGCGGTAGCTGTAGCGGGCTCCTTCTCCGCTGCTGGGGCTTCCTCCCGGGGCCGGCGACCGAAGTGTCGCATTGCCTCACCCATTTCCCGCAGCCGGTTATCTACGCGGGCGTTAATACTGGCTTCAGGATAGGACCCGTCCGGCCTGCGCTCGCCGGCATCCTCGCCCGTTAGCAACTCTATTGCTTGATCGACTGTTTCGACGGCGTAGACGCTGAAATCGCCTACGCGCACAGAGTCGAGGACGTCTCTGCGGAGCATCAAGTTCTGCCGGTTGCGGGAGGGCATAATTACGCCTTGGCACCCGGTAAAACCCACCGCTTTGCAGAGGTCGTGGAATCCTTCGATCTTCTGATTGAGCCCGCCGATCGGCTGGACTTCGCCCTTCTGGTTCACGGATCCGGTGATCGCCAGGTCTTGACGCAGTGGCGCGTCCGCCAGGCTGGAGAGAATGGCGCAGAGTTCAGCCAGAGATGCGCTGTCCCCTTCGACAGCGTCGTACCCTTGTTCGAACGAGATGCTGGCCGAGACCGACAGCGGTTTATCCTGGGCGTACTTCCAGCCGAGATAGCCGCTGAGAATGAGGACACCCTTGTCGTGGATCTTGCCGCTCAGCTGGGACTCGCGGTCGATACTGGTTACGCCGCGCTGGCCGAGAAAGGTTCGAGCCGTAATGCGCGATGGCCGCCCGAAACTGAAATCGCCGAAATCATGGACTGCGAGCCCATTCACCTGCCCGGTAACCGAGCCATGCAGGTCCACGATGATCATGCCTCGTCGGATCATCTCGCGGATTCGCTCTTCGACCATATTGAGCCGGTAGACACGCTCGTTTATAGCCCGCTCGACATGGGCCGCATTCACTCGCTGCGCGCCTTCAGCGCCGGCCCAGTAGTCGGCCTCGACGACAAGGTCGCGTAGCCGACCAAAGCGAGCCGAAATCTTTTCCTGGTCATCGACCATCCGGCTGCCGTGCGCCACCATGGCGGCGACCGCGTCGCGTTCGAAATGGCGGAGTCCTTCACGTTCTGCGCAGGCGCAGACGAAGCCCGCATAGCCGAGGACGTTCGCGGCGGTGCGGTCAATCTGGGTGTCGAAATCGGCTTTGACCTTGAAGATCTCCCAGAACTCCTCATCGTAAGAGGACAGCATGAAGTAAGACATCGGATCTCCGGTGATGACGAGCTTGACGTCGAGCGGAATCGGCTCGGGCCTCAGGGTCTGCGGAGTCAGGAGCCCATATTGCTCCATCGGGTCCTCGAGGCGGACTTCTTTCGTTCGGATTGCGCGTTTGAGACCTTCCCACGAGCCCGGCTTCATCATGATGTCCACGAGGTTGATGATGAGGTAGCCGCCATTCGCCAGGTGAACAGACCCCGGCTTGAGCATGGTGTGGTCGCTGATATACGTGCCGAGGTAGGCGCGCCGTTCGATCCGGCCGAAGAGGTTTGTCCAGCTGGGGTTCGACTCGACGATGATGGGCGGGGCCTTGGCGTTCGAGTTATCAACGAAGACGTGACAGCGAAACGGCCCGAAGGGATCGGGCTGAACGGGCGGTCCGGGGACTGTGCTCACCGGGGCTGCTGTAACCGCTGCTGTCTGCTCGGTCTGAGAGCGCAGGATCTCCGCCGAGGCAAGGGTGAATTCTTTGAGCTGCGTCAGGAAGTGAACTATTTCACGATTCTCCTTGTACCGCTCTAGTCGCTCGCCAAAGGCGCCGCTAACCACCCATTCGGCGGTTTGGCGGTCGAGCTCGCGAAGGTTGTCGTTGACATCTGACTCGATGGCGCGGAGGCGCTCACGCACTTGCTCGATCATCTCGGAGATAGGCTGCTGGCGCGCCTCGATCTCGTGACGATGAGCGGCGTCCAGCGCGGTAAATTCCTCAGCGCTCATGGGCTTGCCGTCTGCCATCGGTATTAGGTTGACCCCAGTAGGGGAGAAGCGAAGCACGAAGCCGGCCTCCTCACCCTTCTTTTCGGCCTGATCGATCAGCGGCTGCGCTTCCTGCTGGCCTTTTTCCAGAATTTCCCGGCGTCGCTGGTTGTATTCCTCGCTGGTAAAGGCGTTCGTCAGGCTCCTGCGCACGGATGAAAGCAGTACTTCGAGCTGATTCCGCAGATCCTTTCCGGCGCCCGGCGACATGCGAACGGCCCGCGGCCGGTCGGGATCCTCGAAATTGAACAGGTAGCACCAATCAGAAGGGACTTCGGTGGCGGCGGCGGCGCGCTTCTGTTCAACCGTACGCTGGATATGTTCCAGGATCGCCGTCGTCTTGCCTGTACCGGTGAGACCTGTCACGAAAATGTTGTATCCTGTCTTGTCCACGCCGAGACCGAACTGCAGTGACCGGAGCGCCCGCTCCTGACCGATGAACTCGAGCAGCGGGAGGAGCTCGTCTGTGCAGTCAAACTGGAATTCACTCGGGTCTTGCTCGCGCCGGAGCTGTTCGACTGGGACGACGAGGTTATCGGTATTGATCATGGGCGAGCGGCAGCCTCAGTCCGGCGTATCGAATAACCAGCGCTCGATGTCGCGCGGGTAGCTCTGGATGTCATGCTTGTCGAAGAACAATGCGATCTCACGACTGGCTGACTCGACGGAATCCGAACCGTGAATTAGGTTCTGGGTGATATTGAGACCGTAATCTCCGCGAATGGTGCCGGGGGCGGCTTTGCGCGGGTCGGTGGCGCCCATGGTCGCCCGAACTAGTTCGACCGCGTTCGGGCCCTCGAGGACAGCAGCGATGATTGGGCAGGCCGTGATAAAGCCAACCAGAGTCTCGTAGAAGGGCTTTCCGGTATGTTCGACGTAATGCTGGGCGGCTAGATTGCGGTCTATCTGCAAAAGGCGTGTGGCGGCAATGCGAAGGCCCCGGCGCTCGAGGCGGGAAATAATCTCGCCCGCGAGCCCGCGCTGCATTGCATCCGGCTTGACGAGGACGAGCGTTCGCTCCGTCGGCATATCTCGCCCATTGTAGCGCGCCGAAAAATACGGTCACCAATCGATTGGTTGCAATCCCATTCTGTCTATCTTTGAGCTCAGTTCCTAGTTTCCCGGCTGCTGAGGAGGCCCGATCGCGGGCGGCCGGAGGTAGACCGGACGCAGCAGAGCGGGTTCCGCCGTCTCTCCCGCCTGCCAGCGTGCGAACCCCAACTCGGCCAGGCTACGCGCGCGCCCCTCAGCGGCCGGGCCTCTGACGGTCATACTCCGGCTTTCGAGTAAAGTGAGCAGTCTTTCGTCAATCTCGCCCACCACGAGCGAGCCGTCTGGGACGGCCCCTCGGAATTCGTCGGGTGATGCGAGCCGTGGTGGACTCAATTCTCGCCAGGGACGGTCCCGGTACGATGCCCAAGCAAGCTCGCCGCGCCCCGCGCGGTGCACAGCGACGACGGGTCCGTCGAAATGCCGGTGGGGATAGGCATCGAGTTCGAGCCGTCCGACTCCAATAGTCGGTACTTGCAGACCGCGCGCGAGCCCCTGCGCGATGCTTACGCCCACGCGAAGCCCGGTGTACATGCCGGGCCCCAAGCTAACGAATACGGCCATCAACTCACGCTTGTCCACTCCTCCACGGGAGAGCAGCTTCTCGATTGCGGCTAGGACTTCCACCGTATGGTTGCGTTGCGATCGCCAGACGATGTCGTGGATGAGACGTCCTTTCCCAGACAGGGCAACGGAAGCGAGGTCAGACGCTGTGTCGATCGACAGCTCCATTACGGCGGGAGTGCTCTTGCGATGTCGCATGGCCGCTGGCCGATGGCCGACACTCGCAAGAGCCGCGACTCCTCTCCTATCACCTTGAACTCCACCCGCAGGTGATTCTCCGGCAGCACGCCGCTTCCGGCGCGCTCAGGCCACTCGACGACGAGAACGCCGTCTGCGCTGACTTCGTCGAGTGCCAGCTCTGCCACTTGCTCGGGCTCATCGAGTCGATAGAGGTCCGCATGGTACAGCTTCAGGCGGCCCGAATACTCTCCCATAAGCACGAATGACTTGGAGGATACAGAGCCATCGAAACCGAGACCGCGGGCAAGCCCCTGCACGAACACGGTTTTACCGGCGCCCAGCTCGCCGGAAAGCAGGATTACGTCGCCTGGCCGCAAAAGAGCGCCGAGGCGTTCAGCGAAAGCGCGGGTCTCGTCCGGATGGCTCGACGAAAGCGTCGTGGACGAGCTCATGCCCGGCGCAGATGGTCCCAGCCGGCGTTCGGCAAGGCAACTTCAATCCCGGATGCGTCAAGCAGCTTCGGAAGGTGTTGCTCGGCTTCGACCATGCGGCCGATAACCGTTACCGATACGGCCACGTTTTCGCGCAGCTGTTCGATGGCTCCTTCGTCGCCTGTCATCAGCAGCTGGTAATCCTCGCCGCCCGTGCAGGCAAGGGCGAGGGCGTCCTCGGGGTAGGCTGAGCGCAGGTCGTCGCTCAGCGGCAGCTTTTCGGCCGCGACTACGGCCCCTCGAGCGGACTGCCGGCAGATGTGGCCGAGGTCCTGAATGAGACTGTCCGAGACGTCAATGGCGCACTCGATGCCGGTACGCGCGGCTTCCTGCGCCGTCTCGAGCGGCGGCACGGGCCGTAGGTGCGCCTGCACTAGCGGCTCGTTATGGGCAGCACCCTTGCGCAGCCGCCAGAGCCCGGCAGCCGCATCGCCGAGGGTGCCGCTCACCGCGATGATGTCGCCGGCTTTCGCACCGTCACGCCGCATCAGGAGCGGCATGCCTTGCTGCACCTGCGCCCGGCCGATCAGGGCGATGTTCACCGACACCTGAGGCGCCCGAACGATATCGCCGCCCACGATGGCGACGCCGAACTGTGCGGCGCACTCGGCGAGTCCCGCGTAGATGTCATCCGCTGCGGCAACATCGGTGTCGGGTGGTAGCGCCAGCGTTGCGAGCGCGAAGAGCGGCTCACCGCCCATCGCGGCGATGTCGCTGACGTTGACGGCGAGCGCCTTCCAGCCGACGTCGGCCCAAGGCGCGAACTCCGGCAGGAAGTGCACCCCTTCGACGAGGGTATCCGTAGTGGCGAGGAGCACCTGGTCGCCGACCCGCCAGGCGGCCGCGTCGTCGCCGATGCCCACGGTAAGGTCGCCCGGCGCCTCCGCCCCGGCCGCCCGCGCCAGCCGATCGATGAGGCCGAATTCGCCGAGCTCGGATATCTGCACGGCGCCATTATACGAGCGCGCATTCGCTATACTTCGCCCATGGCACGCACTGTCATCGTCTCCGACGTCCACGCCAACCTTGTTGCGCTCGAGGCCGTCCTCCGCGCCTCCGAGAGCGGTGGGCCGATCGATGCTATCTGGTCGCTCGGCGACTGCGTGGGCTACGGGCCGCAGCCGGGCGAGTGTATCGCGCGGCTGAAGGGGTTCGAGGCGGCGATGGTTGCGGGCAATCACGAGCGGGCCGCGACCGGGGCGATCGGGATCGAGGACTTCAATCCAGATGCCGCGACGGCCGCACAGTGGACTAAAGAACGCCTGTCGCCTGAAGAGAAGTCATTTCTCGACGCGCTGACCGAGGTGGAACAACAGAGCAGATTTACGCTTGTGCACGGCACCCTGCGCTGGCCGATCTGGGAGTACCTCTACTCCAGCGAAGCCGCCCTCGGCCACTTCGCGCTCCAGCAGACGCCCTTCGGGCTCGTGGGCCACACGCACGTCCCGATGCTCGTGGTCGAAGACCGAACCTCTTTCGAGGGGTGCCAGCTCTTCCGCCTGGCGGACGGCGAGAAAGTCGATCTCGACCAGAATGTGCGGATGATCCTCAACCCCGGCAGCGTCGGCCAGCCGCGGGACGGCGATGCGCGCGCGTCTTACGCCGTTTACGATGCGGAGGCGATGTCGATCACGTTACACAGGGTCGAGTACGCGATCGATGTGACGCAGAAGCTGATGACGGACGCGGGCCTGCCCCGCTGGTTGATCGAGCGCCTTTCGGCCGGACGCTAGCGCGGCGCGGCTACGAACGAGGAATGCTCGGTGGCCGGCGACATCTGCGTGGAGCTACTGACAGCGCCGCCTTCGCCCTCAGGCAGCGGAGACATCGACCACGAGCTGGCGACTGTCTTGGGTCCCATCACGGTGGAGGAAGACGTCGCGGCGTAAGCGGCATTGGAATTGGCGCTTGAGGCAGCCACTACAACCGCTGTACCCAACGAGACGACGACGAAAGAGACCAATGATGCTATCGCGATCCGGAAGCCGGGCGTTGCCCAACGCTTCGCTTGGTTTTCGCTTCGGCTATTGCCGCCGGCGGGGTGGCAGCTGGCCATCGTAAGCTCCTCATGTTTCACCGCCGTGCGGGCGGCCTGGTTTTCATCGTTGTCGATGCTCAGGTTACGTTATCCATTTCTTCACGTCAGTTAACGCAAGGTAAAGAAACGGGGACAGACGGGAAAAACATTCGGCTACCGGCTATAAGCCTGCGCCGCCGCCTACTGTTCGACCCAATCGCGCCGCAACGTGGGGTATCGAGGAATCCGCCTCAGTTAAGCAGGGACTCTATCGGGGCTCGCTGGGCTCGCCGCGAAGTGGAGAAAATCGGGGGACACCCCCAGACCCCCGGCCTGCGGCACCTGAAATCGGGACTCACTAGTCGGAAAACCAAAGCAAGCTCATGCCTCGCGGTAGACCACGGCGATCGCGGCCCTCGATACGCCTTCCTCAGGAAAGGAGTACTCGGGCCGAACGGGCGCTACAAGAGCCTGCTCTGTTGCCCACGCTCCTCGCCGCCGGCTCCCTCCTCATCTGACCTCGGACCTCTGACTTCCGACCGCTGACTCCTCTCGAACACCCCCAGCATTTCGCCGATTTCCCGCGCATTGCGCACGGAGTAATCGCGGTGGCAATTGTTCATGAGGACGTGGACCTCGCGGGCATCGGAGGCGAGGTCCGTGACTCGCGACACCCATTCGCGCAGCTCGTCCTCGCTATACAGGTAATCGAAGCGCTCGGCCGCCGTCTTGACCCGCTTCGTCCACATCTCGGCGTTGTGACCGTGCATGCGGACGAGAACGGTAGGCGCAGTGACGGCAGTGACCGGCGGGACGCTGCTCTTGAACCCCTGCGGCTCGTCGACGCAGACGTATGTGATCCCGTTATCGGCGAGAAACTTCAGCGTCCGCTCGCGGTCACGTTCCTCGGCCATCCACATTGCGTTGCGGAACTCGACGGCCATCTGGTACTGGCCGAGCCGCTCTTTGGACTCGAGAATCATCGCCCGGTTGTCGGCCCGCGGCCCGAACCAAGGCGGATACTGAAACAGCACCGTCCCCAGCTTGCCCGCGCTGTCAAGCGGCAGCAGCGTTTCGTTGAAGCGACGCCAGACCTTGTCGAGGACCTCCGGCGGCAGGTCCTTCGCATAGAAGTTCGGCTTCTCCCGCACCTCGGCCGGAAGCTGCTCCCGCAACTCCTTCGCAAGTGCGTTGACGGACGCTGCATGGCCTGTAAACGGCGCGTACGCCTTGACGTCGAAGGTGAACTCTGGCGGCGTCCGATCCACCCATGCCTCCGGGTTTCGTTCCTGTGGGATCGCGTAGAAGGTGCTGTCGATCTCGACAATCGGGAAGCGCTCCGAGTAGAAGCGCAGGCGGTCCTCCGGCGACTTCGCCGAGGGCGGGTACCAGCCGCTGTCGATGAGCGTCTTGTCGGCCCAAGAGCACGAGCCGACGAGGATGCGGCCGGGCATAGAAGGATTATGGAAGAAGTGCGGAGGAAGGAGAAGGTAAGCTACTTGCGGGCGACGACACCACGCGCGGCGTCCGCGATGGCCTGGGGAGTTAGGCCGAAGTATTCGAGCAGCTCTTCCCATGTTCCGCTAGTACCGTAGCGGTCGCGCATGCCGATTAAGGCCATCGGAACGGGGTGCTCTTCTGCAAGTGTTTCCGAGACAATACCGGCGAGGCCGCCGTGGACGAAGTGGTCCTCCACTGTCACGATGGCGCCGGTCTCTTGCGCGGCTGCGCGTAACGCGTCGCGGTCCACCGGCCGCAGCGAGGAGGCGTTCAGCACGCGCGCCTGCACGCCCTCGCCTGCGAGCATTTCGGCCGCGTCGAGCGCCGCCTTCACCAGCTCGCCGCAGGCGATAAGGGTGACGTCCGAGCCGTTGCGCAGGCGGTCCCAGCGTCCGAGCTCGAAGCGATAGCCGGAGTCGTCGTAGATCACCGGCGTCTTCGGGCGTAGGGTTGCGGTCTCGATCGCCTGCTCGGCCTCGACCACGTCGGCCGGGTAGATGACATGGAAGGTGGGCATCGAGAGTATAAGCGCGAGGTCCTCGAGCGCTTCGGCCGACGCTCCGTCCTCGCCGGTTACGACGCCACCATGACTGGCGACAAGCTTCACGTTCGTCCCCGGCTGGGCGACCGCCATTCGCAGCTGGTCAAAGCAGTGGCCCGGCGCGAAGACGGCAAAGCTGCTGCAGAAGGCGATCTTGCCGCAGGCGGCCAGACCGGCGGAGACGCCGATCATGTTCTGCTCGGCGACGCCCACCGGGAAGAAGCGGTCGGGGAACTCTTGCCCAAATTTAACGGCGGAGGTTGAGTAGCCGAGGTCGGCATCCACGCACACGATATCCAAACCCTCACGGCATAGGCGCACAAGCGTGGGGCCGAGAGCGGTGCGGGTCGCTTCGCTGCGGACTGTCTGAACCATTAATCCGCCAGCTCTTTCAGGGCCTGCTCCAGCTGCTCCGGCGAGGGCGCCTTGCCGTGGAAATCGGGGTTGTTTTCCATGAAGCTCACGCCCTTGCCCTTGATGGTTTCGCAGATCACGACGGAAGGCCCGTCGGTATGTGCCTTCGCCTTCTTGAGCGCCTCGATGATCGCCTCAAAGTTGTGGCCGTCGATGTGCTGGGTGCTCCAGCCGAAGGCTTTCCATTTATCTTCAAGCGGCTCGAGGTTCATGATGTTCGCCGTGTGGCCATCCTTTAGCACCCAGCCTCCCGGGCGCTGCGGCCGGGCGCCGTTGCCGTCGGGAAAGCGCTGGTAGTCCGAGAAGCCGTCGTTCTGAATGTGGTTGCGGTCGACAATTGCAATGAGGTTCTCGGCTCGGTGGTGCGCGGAAGCCAGCAGAAGACGTGATAGTCGCGATCGTCCAGCCGGCCTGCCAGAGAGTGACCGAGGGAGAAGGAGAGCCCCATGCCGAGCGCGCCGGCGGACATCTCCACGCCCGGCGGTTTGTGCATGACGGTGTGGCCCTGGAGCTTGCCGCCGAGCTTTCGAAACGTCATGAGGTCTTCGGCCGGGAAGTAGCCGGCCTCGGCCATCGTGGCGTAGACCATCGGCGTGGCGTGGCCCTTGCTGACGATGAAGCGGTCGCGATCAGGCCACAGCGGGTTCTGCGGGCTGTGCCGCATTACGCGGAAGTAGAGCGCGGTCGCAATTTCGACAGAAGAGAGGGAGCCGCCGGGGTGGCCGGAGTTGGCGTTGGCGGTCATCTGGACGATGTGCCGCCGAATTCGTTTCGCGATGGACTTGAGTTCGTCGATGGAGACGGTCTGGGCGCGGGCCAAACAGGTGCTCCTTCCGGCTGCATTATACAGAACGGCGAAGGATGCCGGAAAAACGGCCGCTTGCGGTTATATCGCAACACGGCGGCGGAAAACGACCGCGGAACCGAGGAACGGGGAACCGCGACATATGGGAATCCTTTCTGCTGGTCCTTGTTCCTTCGTTCCTTCTTTCCTTGTAGAATCCGCGCGTGATCATCGACTTCCATACGCATATCTTCCCGCCGGATGTTCGCGAAAAACGTAAGGATTATGCGAAGCGGGATCCTGCGTTCGCGCAGATGTACGCCGGCCCCAGGGCGAAGATCGCGACGGCGGAGGAGCTGCTGGCGAGCATGGACTACGCCGGCGTCGCAGTCAGCGTGGCGCTCGGTTTCGCCTGGCGGGAGCACGAGATGTGCGTGCGGCACAACGATTACATGCTCGAGGCGGCGGCGAAGAGCAATGGACGCATCGTTGGGTTCTGCACCGTGAACCTGGCCGCGGACGAGGCGGCCGGAGAAATCGTTCGCTGCGCGAGCGCCGGTGCGAAAGGCGTCGGCGAACTCCGGCCTGAAAGCCAGCACTGGGACGTGAACGGCGAACCGGGCGCGCGGATGGCGGGGCTGGCCCGAGAACACGGCCTCGTCCTTCTGTTCCACGTGACCGAGGTGGGCGGGCACGAATACGCGGGCAAGGAGGGACTTCAGCTCGGCGCGTTCTACCGTTTCGCGATGGAGCACGCAGACATCACTATTGTCGGCGCACACATGGCGGGGGGACTCCCCTTCGCGATGCCGGAAGTGCCGCAAGTCTCGCTGACCGCGTTGGCCGACACGGCGGCGCGGCGCTTCCTCTATCCCGAATCGGCATACCGCGACCTAATCGATCGCTGGGGGGCCCGGCGCCTCCTGCTCGGGAGCGATTACCCGCTGGTCACGCAGGCCACACAGATCGAGGACGTGCGAACGAACCTGCGCCGCGGAGCGGAACGTGACCTCGTGCTTGGCGGCAATGCAGCACGCCTGCTGGGACTCTCTCAGCGTGCCTGACCCTTCGGCCGAGCTCAAGACGGATTCGTCACGCCTATTCGTTGCGATCGAGCTGCCGGGTGAGGTGTGCGAGGCGCTGTCCCGACTGCAGCATGAACTCCAGCGCCGTGGCCTCGAGAAGCTGCGCTGGGTCCGGCCGGAGGGAATTCACCTGACGCTAAAGTTCCTCGGTGCGACATCGGTCGAGAAGGTGCCGGCTATTGAAGACGCGCTGGAAGAGGCCGTAGAAGGGGCTACGGCACACGACCTTACACTCGGAAAGCTCGGGACGTTTGGGGGCAGCCGGCCGCGCGTCGTGTGGGTAGACCTGACCGGGGAGGTGGACGCCGTCCGGCGCCTCCAGGAGAGCGTCGAGTCGGCAATGAACGGCCTCGGGTTCGAGCGTGAGGCAAGAGTGTGGTCGGCACACGTAACGCTCGCGCGGGTCCGCCCGGAGACGGCCCGCGAGGCGGCGAGCCGTATCCCGGGCGCGATTACGGTGGTTCAATCGCCGGCCGGCGTGATTCCTGTGCGCGAGGTGTCGCTCATGAGAAGTACGCTGCGGCCGAGCGGGGCGGTGTACGAGCGGGTTGCCGTGTTTCAGTTGGGCGGGACGTAGGGCGAGTTGTTGGCGGACAGCGAGAGTTGAGGGAGGGAACGGGCGTCGGCGGACAGACCTGAAGGGGCTGTCCGTACAATGCGGAGTTCAGGCGTTCCTATGCGCTAAGAAGCGTAACCCTTTGGGTTCTTGCTGTGCCAGCGCCAGGCGCTTTCGATGATTTCCTTGATGTCCGGATGCTGCGGCTCCCAGCCGAGCTCGGCCCGCGCCTTGTGGTGTGAGGCGACGAGCTCGGCCGGGTCGCCCGGACGTCGCGGCTCTTCGCTGACGGCGATCTCGACGCCGGTAATTCGGCGGGCGGCGGTGATTACCTCTCGATTGGTAAAACCGCGCCCGTTTCCGAGGTTGTAGACGCCGCTCGCCTTCTCCGTCCTGTCGAGCGCGAGCAGATGAGCCTTCGCCAGGTCCGAGACGTGAATGTAGTCGCGGACGCAGGTGCCGTCGCGGGTGGGGTAGTCGGTCCCGTACAGGGAGATTGCTGGCCGCTCGTCGAGGGCGACCTGAAGCACATTGGGGATTAGGTGCGTCTCCGGACGGTGGTCCTCGCCTACGCGGCCCGAGGCGCCGGCAGCGTTGAAGTAGCGCAGTGAGACGGAGCGCAGTCCGAACTCCTTCTCGTACCAGGGAAGCAGCCGCTCGACTGTGGCCTTCGTCTCGCCATATGGATTGATCGGGCGCATCGGGTGGTCTTCTGAGATAGGGACCGTTTCGGGCTCCCCGTAAACGGCCGCGCTCGAGCTGAAGACGAATCGAGTGACGCCGTAGGCCACCATGGCGTTCAGGAGGCAGATGGCCCCGCCGATGTTGTTCGCGAAGTACCGCCCAGGCTGGCGCACGGACTCCGGCGCGATGATGTAGCCGCCGTAGTTGATCGCGGCGTCGAAGTTATGAGAGGCGAAGAGCCGGTTCAACGCCTCCTCGTCGCGCACATCCGCCTGAACGAATTCAGCGCCCGGGTTGATAGCGCCCTTATGCCCGGCGACGAGGCTGTCGAGGATTGTAACGTCGTGGCCGGCGTCGACGAGCTGATCGACTGT
>VBJT01000140.1:0-10688 GCA_005880075.1 Chloroflexota bacterium | reverse complement strand
AATCCCGCGTGCCAATCCGTGTTGCACGTTTCCGAGACTCTTCTCCCCTCCTCGATTGCCCCGCCGCAAGTCCGCGTGGGGAGACCCGCGGCCATAAAAAAGGCGGCCGCAGACACGGTGATCCATCCGGCGACAAGTACGCCGGCCTGCCATGCGGATTTGCGCCAGTCAAATTGGTCCCGACGTATGGTGCCAAGGCATACGGCCAAGCAAAACAGAAACGACAGAATGAGAGGGATAAGGTAGATAGGCCAGAAGATAATGGCGGCTGTGTCCCAAGCGTGCGTGCACGTGACAGAATCTCCTGAGTAGACGCATTGTTCCGTGGGCCCACCCCTCGCGATGACGTCAACTGTTGAGCGAGCAACGACGTACCCGAATGTAGCCGTACCCACCGCCCACGCCGTTGCGGCGGCGATTCTGAGCACCTTGGGGCTACCCCTCGTAGCGTTTGAATACGAGGCAGGCGTTCTGCCCGCCGAAGCCGAAGCTGTTCTTGAGCACGATATCGATGTCGGCGCGGCGGGCCTTGTTCGGCACGTAGTCGAGGTCGCAGTCGGGGTCCGGGTGCTCGTAGTTGATCGTCGGGTGGATCATGCCCGTCTGGATGGTCTGCACGGCCGCGATTGACTCAACTGCACCGGCGGCGCCGAAGGAGTGCCCGATCATTGATTTGGTGGCGCTGATCGGCACACGGTAGGCGTCCTCGCCGAAGACGCGCTTGATCGCGAGTGTCTCGGAGGCGTCGTTCAGCTTCGTGGAGGTGCCGTGTGCATTAACATAATCCACTTGTGCAGGCTCGACCCCTGAGTCTTCAAGGGCCCAGCGCATGGCATTGGCCGCCCCTTCACCGTTTTCGCTTGGCGCGACGACGTGATAGGCGTCATTTCCGGCCCCATAGCCCGCCAGCTCGGCTAGAATCGGCGCGTTGCGCCTGCGAGCATGTTCGAGGTTTTCGAGGACGAAGATTCCGGCCGCCTCGGAGGCGACGAATCCGTCCCGTTCGGCGTCGAACGGGCGGCTGGCCTTCTCCGGCTCCTCGTTGTGCGACGACAGCGCCCGGATGACGGCGAACCCGGCGAGGCCGGTCTCGCAAAGCGTCGCCTCGGTGCCGCCCGCGATCGCGACGTCGACGCGACCAGCGCGCACGAGATCTAGCGCGTCGCCCAGGGCCTGCGTACCGGCGGCGCAAGCCGTAATCACGGTGTTGTTGTAACCCTTCGCGCCAATATGCAGAGCGATGTGAGCGGCGGCCATATTCGGCAGCATTTTCGGATAGTAGAAGGGGTCGATCTTCATGCCGCCGCGTTCGTCCATTGTGCGCACGGCCTCCTGCGTCTCGACCAGACCGCCGATGCCGTTGCCGATGAGGACGCCGACCCGGGTGCGCTCGACTTCGTCCATCTCGAGTTCAGCCTGCTTGATCGCCTCCTGGGTGGCGGCGATAGCGAGCTGGCTGAATCGGGCCATACGTCGCGCGTCGCGACGGTCCATGTGCTCCTCGGGATCGAAGTTCTTGATCTCGCCGGCGATGTGGATGGGATACGCGGAGTGGTCGAACGACGTGAGGATGCCGATGCCGGACTTACCGGCGAGGCAGCTCGCCCAGAACTCCTTGACGGAATTGCCGATCGGCGTGATCGCCCCCATACCAGTGACGACGACGCGCGTCCCGTTCCTGCCGTTCTTACCGTTCCTGCCGTTGCGGGCGGCCATTCGCACCTCCGTACTCAATCGCCTGCTTACGCTCTCAGCCCCAGCAAATGCGCCCGCGCCTCCGCCGCAACGAAGAGCGAGCCTGCTACACATATTAACGTGAACCCGGCGTCTGAGGTAGCCGCGAGCGCCCTGTCAACGCCGTTCGGCACATTATCGACAAGTTCGCTGTCTACATTCAGGCGCCCGAATGCCTCGACGATACGTCGAGGATCCATCGCGCGGAGGTGCTCTGAGCGGACGGCGATCATCCGCACAGCGAGCGGTGCAAGCTCCTCCGCCAGCCCATCGAGGTCTTTGTCCGAGCCGCAGCCGATGACGAACAGCGCACGGTCACAGGCGAAGTACTCGACGAGCGTCTCGGCGAGGCGGCGGGCGGAGTCGCGGTTGTGCGCACCGTCAACGATGACGAGCGGGTCCTCGCGGACGACTTCGATGCGGCAGGGCCAACTGACGGAGGCAAGGCCGTCGGCGATCGTCTGCTTGGGAATGCTCCCGACTTCTCGTTTGCCCAGAGCTTCGATCGAGGCGACGGCGGTGGCGGCGTTTTCGATCTGGTGTTTGCCGAAAAGGGGTAGCGTGGCCCTCAAGATCCCGTTCGGTCCCTTGATTCGAACGTCTTGTGAACGACGATTATGGGTGACCACACCCCAGCGGTACTCCGTCGCGACATTAACGAGAGGCGCATTTACTTCGATCGCGCGCTGGCGTACGACCGCTTCCGCCTCGGGATATGCTTGGGGGCCAATGATAACGGCGCAACCGGGGGCTATGATCGCAGCCTTCTCGCGGGCAATAGCGTCGACCGTGTCTCCCAGAATTTGCGTGTGTTCGAGCGAGATTGGTGTGATCACTGCCAATTCCTTCGTCTCGAAGACATTTGTGCTGTCGACGCGCCCGCCCAGGCCGACTTCAACTACCTGCACGTTCACCGCCTCGCATTTGAAGGCCATGAATCCCAGCGACGTAAGCAAGTCGAACGTCACAAGGTGGCGGCCGTCGAGGCCCAGCGGAGACTCACAGATTAGGCGCTGCATCCTGGTTGCGAGACGGGCGAATTCGTCCCGCGAAATCGGTGTTCCCGCCACGGCGACTCGCTCGGTGTACTCGTATAAATGTGGACTGGTATACAGACCAGTCTTGGCGCCAGCCGCTCGAAGGACCGACTCCACCATCGCAGCCACGCTACCTTTGCCCTTGCTTCCCGCGATGTGCATCGTGGTCGGTCCCAGGTGTGGGTTGCCGAGCCTTTCCAACAGGTCAAGCATCGGTGCCACATCCGGGCGGTCCTGGAAGCGGCCGGAGCGCTCGAAGTCGGCGAAGGAGAGGAGCCATTCAATCGCTTCGTCGTAGGTCATGTTAGGTCGGAGCCCTTAGGAAATCGTCTCGTTCCGCTCGTCCTAAGGTACTCGTAGGACGAGCGCGAGATGACGATTCGATATATTGGTTGCCCCGGTCATGGTACGAGTGCCTCACCATGAGCGGAAAGCGGCGTCGTTGGAGAATCGGCTGTCTAGCGCTTTGCTTGTTCGGGCTCGCGGTGGAAATCCGGCTGGCGCTTCTCGATGAAGGAACGGACCGCTTCCTTGAAGTGCGGCCTCTGCATCGCCTCGTTGAACTCGACCACTTCTCGCTTCATGATCGAGGTCAGGTCGGGGTCAAAGAGGTTCGCCCAGGTCTCCCGCTTGATCGAGGCGAGCGACTCGGCCGGGTTGAAGGCGATCTCGGCGGCGGTCTCGACAGCAGAATCCAGGAGCTCGTCCGCGGGAAGCACTTTGTTCACGAGGCCGATGCGACCCGCTTCCGAGGCGTCGACGATGCGCCCGGAGAGCATCAGTTCCATCGCCTGTCCGAGCCCGACGATATGCACGAGCAGCCGCGTGCTGGCGAGCTCCGGCAGCACGCCGACGCGAACGAAGCGCATCGAAAGCCGGGCACGCTCTGAGGCGTAGCGGACATCGCAGGGGAGCGTAATAGTGAGGCCTGCGCCGATCGACACGCCGTTGATCGCGGCGATTATCGGCTTCGAGCGCTGGACGAACGAGACCCAGTTCTCGCGCCGGTCGCGGATGCGCATGGCATCGCCGTCGTCCTCCGCCCGCTGGATGCCTTTATCCCAGCCCTGGATGTTGGCGCCCGCGCAGAAGCCCTTGCCTGCTCCGGTGAGCACGATCGCGCCGATCTCGGGGTTCTGGTTATAAGCCTCGATCGCCTCGCGCATCTCCGTGTCCATTGGTTCGCCGAGGGCATTCAGCTTGTCCGGGTTGCTGAGCGTGACAATTCCGACGCGGCCTCGTTCTTCGGTGAGTACCTGTTCATACGGCATGGGTGACTCCTTTCCCTGGCGGCGTGATTATAGCAGGACGAAGGAGCAAGGAGTCAGGAGCTAGGAGCAAGGAACTAGGAACTGGGGACTTGAAAACTGGGGAACTGGGACGAGCCTATTCGCGCGGGAGATCCGACATCGGCGGCGGCTCGGTACGCGCGGGCGGTGGCTCCGCCGGCGGCGAGGCCGGCGAGGCAGGCTCGAAGTCCGCAGGCGGCGGCGGAGACGCGGGCGACGGCGCGATATCGGCCGGCTGGAGCCGTCTCGCTGGTTCGCGGCGGCCCATTGGCAGTCCCTCTTCCAGCCCTATACAGGACCCGATCAAGGCGCCTAAATTGACGAGCGTCATTAGAAAGCCGATCCATTTATCACTTGAGCTAGCCCAGAAACCCATCGAGACGAGGAAGATGATCAAACTCCCGAGGATCAGGCCCGCTCGCAGGGGATTGAAGCGCGAACCTAGTCCAAGGATAGCCGCGGCGAAAACCGCCGCGCTTATCGCGGAGAGTATGAGCGTCACGTTGCGGTTGTAGTCCTCTCGCTCCTGCTGTGAGTCGCTCGCAAGCGAAGATTCCTGGAATCCCGTAGGCAACGTGGTGTCGCCTGCAGGTGGTTCGTATATGCCTACCACCGCCGTAATTGCGACGAAAATGGCAGCAGCGGCGACAGCCAGGAAGTAAACGGTGCGAAGGACGCCCGAGTGGGCAGGATCGGGGCGGGCCGGGTGAGGGAAAACGGCCATGGTCGGGGCGATTATAGCAGGGTCGCCTATAATCGCGGCGTGAGGTCGCAGGCAGAGGAGCAGCCGCTCGATGGATTAGCGCCCGAGCAGCGGGCGCGTATCGAAGTGCTGTTCGCGAAGGAGTGGTCGCTACCGCGGAAGCATCCGCTCGCGCGCCTGCACGGCGCTCCCCTCGGTGACTATCGGCTGCTAGCGCTCCTTGGCCCAAAGAACAACGTGGGGTCTCGGTACTTCCAGCTCTTCCTAGCGGATGGCGGCGGACGCCTTGGCGATGAGCCGTTGGCTCTCGGGTTATACAATTCCGGCGCGTTTCCCGCATATAACTGGATCGAACTCACTCAGTACCGCCCCGCGCAGCGCTTCGGCGGGCAGGTTTCTGATCTGACCAGCCAGGGCCTGGATGGAGAGCTCTTCGAGACGCTATCGGGGCTGGTACCGCCGGGAGGGCACATGATGGTGGAGTACGATTCGCCCGGGCAAAGGGTTAGCGAGCGGATGCTGACGCACGGCTACCCTCCGGTGGTGTCACCCCTTGGCCACCTGATGTTTCGCGCAGGCTGTCGTTCGTACCGGGATTGGTACATCTCGGAAGGAGGTCGGGAAGGCCCGCGCAAGTTGCAGTGCTTCAAGCCGCTCAACGAAGACATCCGTCGCGAGAAGGAGGAGCAGTTGCGCGATGAGCTGATTGGGTTGCTGTCTCGTTCCGAAGGGCCCACTCGTGACGAATGGCTCGGGCTCGCACGCCGCACTGCCCGGGAGGTACTGGCGGCGCTTGGGGAACGTCATACGGCGCCGTAACGCTCTTACGGAATATTTCCTTGACACCCTGTGGGTCGCCATTTACAGTGTCGCTAGAATGCGCAGGCGTCTTCATGCAAACCCAACCCTGTCGTTCGAGTGCGGGCGGCGCACTGCACCCAACTGAAGTAGCGGAGGTATCCCCTGATGGTCACGATTAGTGTTATCAAGGCAGACATTGGCGGTATGGTAGGCCACTCGTCTTCGCACCCAGACATCCTGGCGCTCGGCCAGAGAGAGTTGGACGCGGCGAAGCAGTCCGGCCTGTTGATCGACGGCCACGCATCGCATTGTGGCGACGACATGTTCCTGATTATGACGCATGAGCGCGGGGAGGATAACGAGCAGATCCACAAGCTGGCCTGGGACACCTTCATTAAAGGCACTGATCTCGCAAAGAAGCTCAAGCTTTACGGTGCGGGACAAGACCTGCTCACCGACGCCTTCTCAGGCAACATCCGGGGCGCTGGGCCGGGCTCGGCGGAGATGGAAATCGACGAGCGGCCGTCGGAGCCGATTATTGTCTTCATGGGCGACAAGACTTCCGCGGGCGGGTTCAACCTCGCGCTGTACAAGATGTTTGCGGACCCATTCAACACGCCGGGCCTCGTCATCGGCGAGCCGCTACATGATGGGTTCAGCTTCGAGATTCAAGACGTCAAGGAGCACCAGAAAATCACCCTAAACGCGCCGGAAGAACTCTATGACCTGCTCGTCTTTATCGGAGCGCCCTCCCGCTACGCGATCAAACGCGTGCGCAACCGGCTGACCGGCGAGATCGCAGCGTGCTCGAGCACCGACAAGCTCTCGCTGATTGCTGGGCGCTACGTCGGCAAAGACGATCCGACCATGGTCGTGCGCTGCCAGGGAAGCTTCCCAGCGGTCGGCGAAGTGCTCGAGCCGTTCGCGACGGCGTACACGGTTGAGGGCTGGATGCGCGGCTCGCACAACGGGCCACTTATGCCGGTGGGATTGAAGGACGCACATCCTGCGCGCTTCGATGGGCCGCCGCGGCTCGTAGCGCTCGGCTTCCAGCTCGCGGACGGCAAGCTGAACGGCCCCAACGATATGTTTGACGACCCCTCGTTCAACAACGCCCGTCAGGAGGCGTCGAACATCGCAGACTACCTCCGCAAGCACGGCCCGTTCGAGCCGCACCGTCTGCCGCTCGACGAGATGGAGTACACGACGATGCCGCTGATCAGGGACAAGCTTGCCGGACGCTGGACGGCGCTAGAAGAGGCGCGCGAGCACGCGATGGCAGGGCCGATCAGTGAAGTCGAGTAGCCCGATCGTACGAACGTAGTCCGGTATCTTTAGGTGCCGCTTAACCTCCGGTGCCTGAAGGCACCGGGCGACTGCAACAACAGCTCACGTCGTGAAGCATATTCGTGTTCCCATGATTCCGCGACTCCTCCTCGCCACGAATAACTTCGGCAAGCTCGCCGAATACGATGTGCTGCTCGAAGGCTGCGGGTGGGAACTCGTGACCCCCCGTGATCTGGGCATTGACCTTGAGGTCGACGAGACCGGCGAGACGTACGAGGCGAATGCTACAATGAAGGCCCGGCGTGGGGCCCAGGCGAGTGGCCTTGTGACGCTGGCCGACGATTCGGGCATCGAGATCGAGGCGATGGGCGGCGAACCGGGCCTCCGTTCCGCGCGCTTTCTCGGCGAGCACGCTTCGTATCTCGAGCGCTTCGCCGAGATCCAGCGGCGGCTCGCGAAAGTCCCACGCGAGCGGCGGCGGGCGCGATTCCGCTGCGCAATCGCGGTCGCAGACCCGCGGACGGGTGCCGTTCGCTGCGCCGAAGGGGAGGTCTTCGGCCTCATCGCGGGGGCGCCGCGGGGTGAAGGAGGTTTCGGCTACGACCCGATCTTTTGGGTGCCGCAGCACTCGGCGACGATGGCGGAGCTACCGGAGTACCAGAAGAACATCATCAGCCACCGCGCCAGGGCTGCCGCCGGCGCGCGCCAGATACTGAAAGAACTGCTGTATGAACACGAACGTGAACAAGGAGCCAGGAGCTAGGAGCCAGGAGCCAGCAGGGCGGGTCGAGGACACGCTCGGCCGGCCGTTGCATGACCTGCGCATCTCCGTTACGGACCGCTGCAATTTCCGCTGCACGTACTGCATGCCGAAGGAGATCTTCGGGCGAGAGTACCAGTTCCTCGACCGGCGCGAAATCCTGTCGTTCGAAGAGATCTCGCGGCTGACCCGCGTGTTTGTCGATCAAGGGGTCGAGAAGGTGCGGCTTACGGGTGGCGAACCGACGTTGCGGCGCGGCCTGCCGAAGCTCGTTGCGATGCTTAGCGAGATCGAAAGCGTGAAGGACCTGACGCTGACGACGAACGGCTCGCGGCTGGCAGAGCTGGCGCGGGAGCTGAAGGAAGCCGGGCTCGACCGCGTGACGGTGAGCCTGGACTCGCTCGACGACGCGGTGTTCCGCGCGATGAACGACGTGGACTTCCCGGTGTCACGCGTGCTCGCGGGGATCGATGAGGCGGCGCGCGTGGGGCTGACGCCGGTGAAGGTGAACATGGTCGTCAAACGCGGTGTGAACGAGCACACCGTCGTCGACTTCGCGCGGCACTTCAAGGGCAGCGGGCACATCGCGCGCTTCATCGAGTACATGGACGTCGGCAACTCCAACGGCTGGCGCCTCGACGACGTAGTGACGGCGGCGCAGATTGTCGAGATGATCGACCTCGAGATGCCGCTGGAGCCGCTCGAGCCGCAGTACCGCGGCGAGGTTGCAGGACGCTATCGCTACCGCGACGGCAGTGGTGAGATCGGCGTCATAGCCTCCGTTTCGCAGCCGTTCTGCGGCGACTGCACGCGGGCGCGGATCTCTGCGGACGGCCGTCTGTACACGTGCCTCTTCGGCGTAATCGGCCACGACCTGCGCAAGCTACTCCGCTCTGGGAAGACGGATGAAGAGATCGCGGCGTTCCTGGAGCGCGTTTGGTCGCGGCGGACGGACCGCTATTCCGAGCTGCGCGCCTCGGAGACGCCGGGACTCCCTCGGAAGCCGGAGATGTCATACATCGGGGGCTAAGCCCGGCCGCGCAATGGGCACGTCGCTTCCCGGGCCAAGCCGATACATTCCCGCGACGACGCTATGCGCAGTCCTTGCGCGATTCGGCGTCGAGAGTCCTATCGCCATCGAGCCGCATGAGGCTAGCAAGCGGAATGACAACTTCGTCGTGGTCGGGCCGGACGCGAAGTATCTGCTGCGCCGGTACCGACGGAATAATGACGAGGCGCGGGTTCGGTTCCAATTACGTTTCCAGGCGCATTTGTTTGCCTCGCACTTCCCGACATCCAAGATTATCCCTTCGGTAACCGGCGACCCGCTGGTATATGAGGATAGTGGGCTGTGGTCCCCGTTTACGTACGTTGAAGGGAGAGAATACGACTTTTCGAGCACAGCCGAGGTCGCAAACGCCGCGCAGAGGCTGGCTGAATTTCACCGCATAGCGGCCTCATTCGAGGAGCAAGAGGTTGTGTTTGACGCCAATCGTGAATGGTGCGATTGGTGGCGCGAGGGCGAGAGGGAGATTGGCGAGCTAGCGTCGATGTTCGCAGATCGCGGCGTCGAAGAGGACCTCACGTTCCTGCGCGACTGGTGGACGAAGAGCACCCGACAATGGCCCGCCGAGCGGGTAGATGCGCTTCCGCGTGGGTGGATACATGGCGACTGGCATGGCCGCAACATGGTGTTCGTTGGCGACGAAGTCCACGGCGTGTTCGACTACGACCCTATGCGCCGTGGCGTCACAATCGAAGATGTGGCCCGCGCCGTCTTCATGTTCGGCCGGGAGTCGCGCCCTTCGCGCCGCATCCGCCTGGACGTTGCTAGGCTGTTCCTAGACAAGTACCGGTGCGGACGCGACTTGACCAGCGAAGAGCTTAACGCCGTCCCTTTCGTGATGGTCGCTCATTGGGCTCCGACCGTTGGTTACTGGCGGATGCTCGAGCAGGACGGCGAGGACGCAGTCGCGTATCTTCGCTACACCGTCGGGCTCATGCGGGACCTCCTCCCCGAAGCCAGGCGGCTGCAAGGAATGCTTGCAGGGAGCAATCCCGCACGGCTAAACGAGAGCTAGGGCTGCTCGCGCTTGGGCAATGGGCGTATCCGCCGGCGGGCGAGGTCTGTGAACACCGCGCGGAAGCCGATGAGGCCGGTCATCGCGAAGACCAGGACCAGAGGCCAGGTGCGAATACGGCGCAGGTTTCCCACGCCCAGATTGACACACAGCGTCCAGGTTGACGCGATGACACCGGGTACAAACCAGATCGTGGCAAACGTGGCGGCTGGCAGCCCCAAGTACCAGCGGCGCCAACCGAGACCGCGGTCGAAGACGGTGAACCAGATGAGGCCCGCGAAGCCCGCCACGCCAAGGGTGCGCTCGGCGACATTGGCGTTCGTGGCCTTCCACATCGTGAGGAAGCCATTCAGGAGCGCGACCAGCGTGTTGCGCCCGCGAGGCTCATCCTCGCGCTCGGCATCCTCCTCGGTGAAGTCGTAAAGCTCGTCCTCGACGACGCGCCCAAGGCCGCGGATGCGGGACCAGAGGTCGCGGATGGTGCTATCGGGCGGGGCCATGGCGGCCAGTGACTGTGCGGCTCGCGGTTCTCAAACGGCCATCGCGGCGACTTCCACCGGCCACCGGTCGTTCCACGGGCGCGCCTGCTCGAAGGCGTAGGCAGCCTGGAGGACGAGGTCGTCGCGGTGTCGCGCAGCGACGATCTGAAGGCCGATCGGCAGGTCGCGGTCACTGTAACCGCTGCGCACGCTGATTGCCGGGTGGCCGCTGAGGTTGAAGGGTGGTGTGAACGGCACGACGTGCAGCGGGCTCTTCAGAGGCTTGCCGTCGATCTCCTCCGGCCAGTTGCCGCGTGCGTCAATCGCGTCAAAGGGGAGTGTTGGGGTCAGCAGCAGGTCGTACTTCTCGAAGAAGTCCGCGAGTTGGTTGACGAGCTTCGCCCGCGCCCGCTGCGCCTCGCCGTATTTGTCCCAGGTGATCTTCTGGGCGGTCAGTGCGCCGGTAAGGAACGAGTGGCCGAAGCGGTCGCGCTGTTCGGCGAGCTTCTCATAGATC
>VBJT01000230.1 GCA_005880075.1 Chloroflexota bacterium | reverse complement strand
GAGCGCCCGCCGTCTCTCCCATAACCGGTACGGGCCGGACGATTTCAAACCCGGGTGTATTGGTAGGCACAATAATCTGGCTCATTCGGCGGTGGGGGTTACCGTCGGGGTCCGTTACGCACATGACTATGGCGAAAGAAGCACCTATCGCGGCGCTCGTGAACCACTTGTGCCCGTCGATCACCCATTCGTCGCCGTCACGGACTGCTCGCGTCTGGAGCCCCGTGGGGTCCGCGCCCGAGACCTCCGGCTCCGTCATCGAGAAGCACGACCTAATGTCGCCGTTTACAAGCGGCCTAAGCCAGCGTTCCTTCTGCTCGTCTGTGCCGAACTGCCAGAGAATCTCAGCGTTGCCGGAATCCGGCGCCTGAGACCCGAATGCGCGGGGCGCATACGGGCTGCGGCCCAGTATCTCGTTGACGTAGACATAGGGCATGAACCCGATGCCCTGCCCGCCTGCCTCCGCGGGCAGATGCAGAGCCCAGATGCCTATCGCTTTAGCCTTGCTCTGAAGCTCTTTCATTAGCGCTTCAGATTCCCCATTGTGTTCCGAGAGTGCGCCCTCGTTCGGATAGATGTGTTCGTCCATGAAAGAACTGACTCGCTCTCGCATCTCTCTTATGTCAGGTGTCATCGCTAAATCGGCCATCTTTCTTCTCCTTATCGGGGCGCGAGCTCCTGAAGCCAGGCAAGGCATTGTTCTCGCTGCTCCGCCGGGTCTCGGACTGTCGGAATGATATTCATGATCGGTGTGGTTATGCCGTTTTCGCAATAGGCTTGGATCTTCCCCCGGCACGCCGCTGGACTGCCATAGACGAATATCTCTTCGACTACCTTCGCGGGCACCAGACCAACCGCCTGCTGACGCTCTCCGTCCTGCCAGGCCTTCATCATCGGAGCAAGCGCGTCACCGCGGCCGAGCCATTCGTGGAAGGCGTAGTAATACGGAGTCGTCAGGTAACCAGAGACGATAAACCGCCCGATCATCTGGGCCGCATTCTCGTCCTCAGTCGCGATAACAAAAATCCGACAGGCGATGTCCGGCGGCTCCTTGCCGGCCGCTTTTGCCGCGTCATTGGCCACCTCCGAGACCCTCCAAGCGTCATCTGGAGAGATGTAGTTTGTGATCACGCCGTCGGCTTGGTCGGCACCGAGGCGTAACATTTTCTCGCGCAAGGCGGCGACGTAAATGCGCGGCGGCGTCGTGGGAAGCCGCGCCAGGCGAAAGCCCCGGATGTCGTAAGGGCCGATGCTGGCGGCTATCTTTTCCCCGGCGAGTGCTTGCTTAAGGAAAGCGAGCGTTTGACGCATGCGAGCGACCGGCCTCTCGAGGGGAACGCCGTTCCAGTTCTCGACGATCGCGGGTGAGCTCGTGCCTAGACCGACGCAGAATCGGCCTGCGGCGAGGTCGGCAATTGAGGATACCGTCTGGGCTAGCAGGGTGGGCGTGCGAGTGTAGACGTTGGCAATGGCACAACCAAGCCTCGTGTTTTTTGCCCATGTTGCGAACGCGGCGAGCGGCGTAAAAGCGTCGTTCGAATTGACTTCGGCCGTCCAGGCATCCGTATAGCCGAGCTCCTCAGCGGTTCGAAGGACGGAATCATGCTCGGAGAGAGGGATCCCCTCAAGCGGGTACGTCATTCCCCAGCGGCGGATTTTCAACCTCCGAAGTTCGGCGCTCGCTTCTCGACGAACGCCTGCACGGCCTCGGCGTGGTCGGGCTCTCGCCGAGCCTCCCGAATCGCAAAACCCTCGCTCGAAACGACGCGACGCAGGTCGCTTTCGTTGGCGTTCTCGTGGATCAGGCGCTTGGCGAGCCACACAGCAGACGGCGGGTTGGCGGCGATCTCGTCTGCGAGCGCCACAGCTTCCTGCATCAGCGCGTCGTGAGGCACTACGCGGTCCACGATCCCTCGTTCTTTAGCCTCGCTCGCATCGATTATGCGACCAGTCAAAGCCATGAAAAGCGCGTGCCCCATCCCGGCGACCAGCGGAAGGTAGCGCGTGCTGCCGCATTCCGGCGTCAGACCCACCTTGACGAAACGGGCGGAGAATTGCGCGCGTTCCGAAGCGATTCGCATGTCGCAAGCGAGCGTCACAGTCAGGCCTATGCCGACGGCATGGCCATTGATCGCTGCGATGACCGGCTTGCTGCGAGCGAGAGCGATGGGGACATCTGGGCTACCGTCGCGGGCCAGCAACGGGGAAGCTTGCCGCCGACTATTACCGGAGCTCAGATCTCGAGACCAGGCGCTTATATCTCCGCCCGCGCAGAACGCACGTCCGGCTCCGGTTACCACGATCGCTCTGATCGCCGCGTCCGCGGAGGCAGTCTCGAGAGCGTCGAGAAAGTCCATTTCCATTTTGCCGTTCCATGCGTTCAGCTTTTCGGGGCGGTTGAGAGTTATCACGAGAACGTGACCGTCCGCTTGGTATAGCAGCGTCTCGTAGGCTTTCGCGTCAAACGCCATCGGTTCCCCCCAAAGCTGAGCGTGCGACAGCCAATGTATCACAGGTAATGATGAGTTGCAGTGGGCCTTCGGCGCCGGCGCCGCAAGAGACCAAGCCGAGTGGGTGATGCCCGGTGTTTGAAAGTCTTCGCTCTAGCTCCTCACCGCATTCTGCAGGGCTTCAAGCGTGGTCCTCGCTTCCTCGGCGTAAAGGATGGAGAAGCTTGGATTAATCTGTATCGCCCGGGAGAGGTCGTCCCGGCACGATTGGTGATCGCCGGCTGCATAGTTGATCATGCCGGCATGGAAGTAGCAGCGAGTCCTGCGCTCCCAGCCGTAACGCCTCGCGCGAATAGTGTTGCGCTTCGTCGTACTTTCCTGACCTATAGAACGCCCACGAGAGCACATCAGCCGCGCGAATGCTTCCTGGCCGGCCTCGTATGCAGAGCGGGCGCGGGCCAGCGCCTTCTCAGAATCGAGATCGTGGTCCGCTTGGTAGAGAGCCATTTCGAGGTCGGTGTC
>VBJT01000229.1 GCA_005880075.1 Chloroflexota bacterium | reverse complement strand
CGCCGTGGCCGTTGCCGTTTCCGTAGCAGTTGCGGTCGCCGTTGGCGTTGCCGTAGGTGTCGCAGTCGGCGTCGCCGTCTCAGTGGCGGTCGCTGTCGCCGTCGCTGTCGCCGTCGCTGTCGCCGTCGCGGTCGCTGTTGCCGTAGCCGTCGCTGTCGCCGTTGGCGTAGCGGTGGCCGTCGCAGTCGGCGTTGCTGTTGGTGTAGCAGTCGGCGTGGCTGTGGGTGTTGGGGTGGCCGTCTTCGTCGCCGTCGCCGTCGGAGTGGCCGTTGCCGTCGCCGTCGCTGTCGGAGTCGGAGTCTCGTGCTTCGCGACGAACGCGTCGTATTCGACGGTCTTCTTGCCGTCCTTTACGACTAGAATCTTCCAGGTCCCGTCGTCCGCGGCAGTAATAGCCGGGCAAGGACTCGTTTCGTAACGATTGATGTTGTTCCACGCGCCTTCGGTCGCATCGGACGTCGCCACCGGAGGGTAGCGCAAGTAATGATTAGCGACAGTATTGTCGGGAATCCTACCGGACGCGTCCACCTCTGGCCGGTCTCCACCGCCCGTATTCGCGCAGGCGGTGCTGCCATCGGGCTTGATCCAGGTAATGCTAACATCGGTTTCAGTCTGCGCGAAGCCGAGAATTCGGACATAGACAGTGTCGCCCGGGGAGAAGTTCATCTGGGCGCCTGCGCAAGTTGCTTCGCTAATGCAGGCCTCGGCGGCGGCGCTCGTCGAGAAGGCAAACGCCTTGCCTACTTCGAACAGCGCGGTCTGTGTAGCAGGCGAGGTATTGTTTGCACATTCCGTGGCGTTGGCGTATTCCCTGACCCGGTAGGTCCAGCTCGCTGTATCTGAGAGGGGATCTGCCCCGGTCGTAGTGTACTGGTCATCCCGCGTCGTCACGCCTGTGAAGCAGCCGGTAGAGGCCTTAGCTACGTTCGCCTTGTCGAGAACATCGATGATGTAGGAGTGGCCGGCCGTAAGACCGGTTGCTCTCGCGTAAACAGTGTCGCCTCTCTCGAATGTCTCTCTTTCGGTGGTCCGCGCCGACTCAAGGTAAGTCTTGATGGCTGGGGGGTCCGTGAAAGTAGTCGTCGCTAGGACGGCCCCGTTAGCCCCGATTACGTCCACTGTATACGTCCCGGTGATCCCATCCAGGATGTAGCCGTAAGCAAAACTGCCTGCGACACCGGTGTTCAGGGTGTCGCTGCCCGGTGTCTCACTCCCATCGCCAGTAACAACTGACCCATCGGGACGGGTTACACGGATGGTTACATCACATGCCGGCTGATACCCGTCGCCGGTGATGTGTGCCGTTTCCCCTGGAAGATAGTCAGCCCTATCGGTCTGAACAGTCTCGAATCCAGTCCGCCAGCAGCCCAGAGCCGGCGACTCCACCTGGAAGGTCGCCTCGGTTGTCGGCGGCTGCTGCCCCGACGGGAAGATGACGAACAGCAGACCGGCCGCGAGCCAAATTCCGAGCAGGAAGCTGACCCGGACGCCTCGTTGCCTTGCGGCAGTGGCGAGGAGAGTAGTTGATTTCCCGACCAGTCGAAGCCCGAGTTCAATCGGGGCAAGGAGCGACCAACGCATTCTGGACCCCCGTCGACAAAATTGCGGATTTAATAAGGGCGGATTAGGGCGACTATAACCGCGGCCGCTGCCTATGTCAACTAAAGAATGCCGTTTTTTAGGGATATCTTCGAGAATCTACTTGACAAACGCTATGACCACCATTAACGTGACCTTAACCTCACCCCGCGCCCCTTCGGATTTTCCCAGAGACCGGAAAGCCTTCGATCTGACACGATTGGAGCTGATCGTTGAGTAAGCGAAGCCGCGTTATTCTGGCGGCATCCTGCGTGGCAACCGCTATGGTCGTCCTCGCAGCGCTGACTCTTAGAGATGGCTCGGTGCCCGGCACCCAGGTGGCATTCGCGGACTCGGGAGCACCGACGAGCATCACCGCCACATACAACAGCGGGACCGGCGTTCTCACGGTTTCCGGCACCTACACTTGGTCCGGCTGTCCGACCACTACAAAGGCCGTCGGCTTCGCGATCTTCATCAACGGCGCCAATCCCGTAACTCCCGGGTCCGGCGCGCTTGACGGCTCGGGCTCGGTAAACACCATGCACCCCGCCAACATGACGAACTACGTGTTTCCATGCGCGGCTTCCGGAAGTTGGGGGCCTGACAATCACACGCTCGCCTCGGCACCAAGCCAGGTCTGCGTGGTGATCTACGACGTCCACAACAATGGACTGCCGCCCGCCACCGGAAATCACTCCACGGTGGGCGCAGGCGCCAACCACAACACCGACAACTCCTACGAAGGAGCGAACAACACGTACCCGTCCGGCTCCTGCACCACACCAAACGTCGTCACGCCCACCGCCACCGCCTCGCCCACCGCCACTGCGACGCCCACTTTGACACCGACGCCCACGTCCACAGCGACTCCTTCGCCCACTCCTACCGCTACTCAGACTCCTTCGGCCACCCCGACACCCACCGAAACTCCATCTGCTACGCCTACTCCAACCCAGACACCAACTGCGACACCAACGGCTACCGAAACGCCCACGGAGACGGCGACGCCCACCGAGACACCCACGGCGGCCGCGACCGAGACCGCCACCCCGACCGAGACTCCCACCGCAACACCTACTGCTACCGCGACAGCAACGGAGACGGCCACTCCAACCGAGACGCCCACGGCCACCGCGACCGAGACCGCCACCCCGACCGAGACTCCCACCGCAACACCTACTGCTACCGCGACGGCGACGGAGACCGCCACTCCAACCGAGACGCCCACGGCCACCGCCAACGAGACCGCCACGCCG
>VBJT01000243.1:5761-10262 GCA_005880075.1 Chloroflexota bacterium | reverse complement strand
TCATCATCAACCTGCTGCCGGTGTTGGACGACTTCGAACGCGCGTTCGCCTCGCTCGATAGCCACCTGGCAGGACTATCGTGGTTCGACGGCATGCTCTTGATCTACCGCAAGCTGCGGCAGCTGCTCGAGAACGCCGGCGTCAAGCCGATCGAGACTGAGGGGCAGGCTTTCGACCCGCGTTTCCATGAGGCGGTGGCACATGTGGAGGGCGAAGAGGGTAAGGTGGTCTCGGAGGTACAGCGCGGCTACAAGCTCCATGACCGGGTGCTGCGCCCGGCAATGGTGGTCGTCGGCAAGGGAAGGCAACACGAGCAGGGAGTGGACAGCCCGAAGCCAGAACAACGGAAAACAGAGGAGGAGCAACCGCAGTAGCTGCAGCGCTCGCCCCGCATACCAGAGGCCCTGCGCCCACACGGACAATGAAGGAGGCAATAGATGCCTAGAGCAATTGGAATAGACCTGGGAACCACAAACAGCTGCGTCGGCGTTATGGAGGGCGGCGAGCCCGTCGTCGTACCGAACGCGGAGGGCGGGCGCACGACGCCGTCCGTCGTCGCCATCTCCAAGAACGGCGAGCGGCTGGTCGGGCAGGTGGCGAAGCGTCAGGGCGTGACGAACCCGGACAACACCGTGTTCTCGATCAAGCGCCTGATGGGCCGCCGCTTCGACGACCCCGAAGTGCAGCGTGACCTCAAGGTCCTGCCGTACAAGATCGATGCCGCCTCCAACGGCGATGCGCGCGTCTGGATGGGCGACAAGTCCTACTCGCCGCCCGAGATCAGCGCGATGATCTTGCAGAAGCTGAAGGCCGATGCGGAAGCGTACCTGGGCGACCAGGTGACCGAGGCGGTCATTACTGTCCCCGCGTACTTCAACGACTCGCAGCGGCAGGCGACGAAGGCCTCTGGTGAAATTGCGGGGCTGAACGTCCTGCGCATCATCAACGAGCCGACGGCAGCTGCGCTCGCCTACGGACTCGATAAGTCCGACGAAAAGGTCATCGCCGTATACGACCTCGGCGGCGGCACGTTCGATATATCGATTCTCGAGATCGGCGAGGGGACGTTCCACGTCAAGGCGACCAACGGCGACACCCACCTGGGCGGCGATGACTTCGACCAGCGCATCATCGACTGGCTGATCGACGAGTTCAAGAAAGACCAGGGGATCGACCTGAAGCAGGACCGGATGGCCCTCCAGCGACTGAAAGAGGCCGCGGAGAAGGCCAAGGTCGAGCTTTCCAGCACTCAGGAGACCGAGGTCAACCTACCCTTCGTGACCGCCGACGCGTCCGGCCCGAAGCATCTGGCCATCAAGCTGACACGCGCCAAGCTGGAGCAGCTCGTTGGCGAGCTAGTCGAGAGGACCATCGGGCCTTGCGAAGTGATCCTCGTCGGCGGGCAGACGCGCATGCCGTTGGTACAGGAGACGGTCAAGAAATTCTTCGGCCGCGAGCCGCACAAAGGTGTGAACCCGGACGAGGTCGTCGCCGTGGGGGCGGCCATCCAGGCGGGCGTCCTCAAGGGTGACGTGCGAGAGGTTCTTCTCCTCGACGTGACGCCGTTGACGCTCGGCATCGAGACACTCGGAGGAGTCGCGACCCCGATAATTCCCCGCAATACCACGATTCCGACATCAAAATCCCAAATCTTCTCGACAGCGGCGGACAACCAGACATCGGTGGAAATACACGTCCTGCAGGGCGAGCGTTCGATGGCTAGCGACAACAAATCGCTCGGGCGGTTCATCCTGGACGGGATCCTGCCGGCGCCGCGCGGAATGCCGCAGATCGAAGTGGCTTTCGACATCGACGCTAACGGCATTCTCCATGTCTCCGCGCGCGACAAGGGGACTGGCCGTGAGCAGAAGATTACGATCCAGGCAGGCACAGGCCTCGCGCCGGAAGAGATCGAGAAGATGAAAAAGGACGCGGAATCCTTCGCCGAAGAAGATAGCCGCCGCCGCGAGCAGGTCGAGGTTCGCAACCAGGCCGATTCGCTCGCCTACACGGCCGAAAAGACCGTCCGCGAATCGGGCGAGAAGATTCCGGCGGACGTCCGCGCGGACATCGAAGGCCGGATCAAGGACGTCCGTGACGCCCTTTCCTCGGACAGTAGCTCAGCAGAGACCATCCGCAACGCCATGACGGCGCTCAGCGAGGCGCTCCAGCGCGCTGGCTCCGCCATCTACGGCCAGCCCGACGGCGCGGCCGAAGGCGCTCCGCCGGAACACGGCGAAGAAGAACGTCCGGCGGAGGAAGGGACCGTGGAGGGCGAGTACCGCGAGGTCTAGTGCTGAAATAAACAGATCAAAAGTCAAACGTCAGAAAACGTCGGAACGGCGGCTAGGTGCCAGGCCCCAGAGCCAGCACCTCGACACAATCGTATTGAAGACGAGTGGGTGAAAATCACGGCGAAGGCGGTGACGTTGAGGCCATGATGATACAGGATCGGAATGCCGCCAGACACTTTCTCATGCGTCTGGGCCTGTGCTCTGTAATGTACTGGTTCGCCATCCAGGAGCTGCGCATGCCCTCTGATTGGGCGGTATTCGTGCCTTCGTTCGTGATGGACTTTTCGCCCGTCGCTGTCGACCAGTTGATCCTTCTGCATGGCTTCCTGCTCCTTCTCGGCGCATCGTCTATCGTCCTCGGCTTGTTTTATCTTCCTGGGTGTCTACTGGCGTCGGGTCTGATACTCGAGATCCTCCTCGGTCTCTGGTGGGACGACGGGATTAACGATGTAGTAGTGCGTGACGTCGGTCTCCTCGCGCTCGCTGTTGCCCTGACAATTGATCCCGCGCGCTCCTGGCACCTCGACAACCTCCTGCCTGCTTTCTTCGCGACGGCACCACCTGGCCCCGCCCGCGGACATGTCGCGGCGGCCCGCAGACGCGGCTGGCCACTGAAGGCGGGTGCCGGTGTCGGCCTCCTCACGGCTGTCTTAGCGACGGGGCTCGCGCTGTACGCGACGGGAAGCGGAGGCGAGAGCCTGCCGGGAGGATCCGTCGCCGCACTGACAAACGCTGGCACGCCGGTGCCGCAGACAAGCCCGCGCGCAAGTAGTGGACCCCTCGCCACACCGACGCAATCACCCTCCGTTCGCTTCGACGACTGGCGCTATAAACAGTACGCCTTCCAGATCTACCCCGGCGAATTAGGCACCGAGGCAAAGAAGGCGCTCGCGGGCTTCCAGCTGAACCTGCAGGACGAGGGTGACAGCGTCCTCGTGCTCTTAAAGGCCACCAGCGCCCGCTACAAAGACGCGCAGTACACCGTGGACAAGCGCGATACCGCGTACTTCATCGAGACGACCATGCGCGACGACCCCAACGATCAGGAGAACAATCTGAGAGACGACGGCGTGATCGAGGTCGACGCACAGGGATACATCGTGAATTCGTAGGGCCTCGGCACAGCTCTCAGCGATCGCCCACCGGCGTTCGGCGCGGAGGCAACCCATTCGGAGAGATTGGTCTGGGCATTTCGAATTCACGAGGAGAAATCAGCTTCCGCGCACTGGTTTCTTCGGATTCAAAAACAGGCAATAAATAACGTGTTGTGCATGATTCCGGAATGCCGTATCATCCTGTGACGCAGTTCACTGCCCGACCGCTGCCGAGCCCATAAAGTCAGCCCGCAGAACGAAAGTAAGTCCCGGAAGGGGGTGGTGCGTCACCTCGACTCAGATCGCCCCGAGCAGATGAGCCCAAGGTTTACTTATTTGAGAGGAGCGGACAATGGCTTACTCACTGGAAGGAAGCATCCTCGAAGTATGCAACTGTGATGTATTGTGCCCGTGCTGGATCGGAGAAGACCCGGATAACGGCACTTGCGACGCAGTTGTCGGCTATCACTTCGACAAAGGAACTATAAACGGCACCGATGTCACCGGCCGCAGCCTCGTGTTGCTTGCGCACCTCCCCGGTAACGTCCTTAAGGGCAACTGGAAGGTCGCGATGGTCGTAGACGACAAGGCCAATGAGACCCAGGAAAAGGCGCTTGTCGACGTATGGACCGGTAAGCTGGGTGGACCCCTGGCAGACTTCTCGCAGCTGTTTGGCGAAGTAGTGGCGGTGCAGAAAGCGCCGATCACTTACGAGCTTACCGAGGGAAAGGGCACACTGAAGGTTGGTAACTTCGTTGAGGCCGAAATGCAGCCGTATGTCGGCGCCACAGGCAAGACGACGACCCTCAACGAGAGCATCTTCTCGACAATTCCAGGTTCGCCCGCTTGGGTGAGCAAGGCGTCCATCTACAAGCGAAATTCGTCTGAGTTCGGCCTGAAGGACATGGATCTTCAGGGCAAGAACGCCATCCAGGGTTCGTTTCGCTTCGAGGCTTAGCTGTTCGTAGCCCCACCCTTCTCCCGTGCACGCCCAGGAATGCTCGGTTCCTAGCGGGAGAGGGGCGAGCGCTGACAAGGTTGGATGAAGCATGTTCGTTCCCCGCGTAGATAACCGGCCATACTTCGCGCCGCTCTTGCTGGCGCTAATCGCGA
>VBJT01000243.1:5128-5710 GCA_005880075.1 Chloroflexota bacterium | reverse complement strand
ATCGCGCTCGTGTTCGTCGCCGGCTGGACGGTGATGACGGTCGCGATGATGCTGCCGACGAGCCTTCCCTTGATCACGATGTTTGGGCGAGTGGTTGGTCGGCGCTCGGATCATATGTTGCTCAGCGGCCTCTTGATAACCGGCTATCTCGCGATCTGGACGGTATTCGGAGCCTTGGTTCACACGGCGGACCGCGGCATCCATGCAACGGTCAGCGAAGTGGGTTGGCTGGAAGACAACTCTTACGGGATCGCGGCCGCCACGCTGCTGCTGGCCGGCGTATACCAGTTCACACCATTCAAGTACATGTGCCTCGACAAGTGCCGGTCGCCGTTCAGCTTTATTTCGGAGCACTGGCATGGCGGCAACGGTCGTATGCAAGCTTTTCGCTTGGGCGTCCACCATGGGCTCTTTTGCGTCGGTTGCTGCTGGTCGTTAATGCTACTCATGTTCGCGGTCGGTATCGGCAACATCGGCTGGATGATGCTGCTCGGCGGCATCATGGCGGTTGAGAAGAACATGCCGTGGGGCAGGCAGTTGAGTACGCCTCTGGGTGTCGTCTTGGTGTTCGCCGGTATTGGT
>VBJT01000243.1:0-4969 GCA_005880075.1 Chloroflexota bacterium | reverse complement strand
GACATCCCGTATGTCGATGCGAGCGAATGGCGCGTAGAGGTGGCCGGGCTGATTAACAACCCCATCAGCCTCTCCCTGGAGGACCTGCGCAACCGCCCGTCTGTAAAGGCTCCGGTCACCATGGAATGCGCCGGGAACGGGCGGGCTCTGCTGGAGCCGAGGCCGATAAGTCAGCCGTGGCACCTGGAGGCGGTTGGGACCGCGGAATGGACCGGAACACCCCTCAGGGACGTCCTGAAGGAAGCGGGCGTGAAGGAAGAAGCTGGCGAGATTCTATTCACGGGGCTCGACCGCGGTGTGCAGGGCGACGAGATCCAGGACTACGAGCGAAGCCTCACGCTAGATGAGGCGATGCGCGAAGAAGTGCTGCTCGTCTACGAGATGAACGGGCGGCCGCTCGAGCCTCAGCACGGCTATCCATTGCGCCTCGTCGTTCCAGGCTGGTACGGCATGACGAGCGTGAAATGGCTCGCGCGGATTGATGCGATTCGAGGGCCATTCGACGGCTATCAGATGCTCGGTTCCTATCGTTACTCGCAGAACGCTGACGATTTAGGCGAACCGGTAACACTTCAGAAGGTACGCTCGTTGATGATACCTCCGGGCATACCGGACTTCGCCACGCGGGTGAGGCTTATTGAGGCAGGCGAGGTTACTCTGCGAGGCCGCGCCTGGGCCGGGAGACTTGAAGTCAAGAGTGTGGAGGTTAGCACGGACGGCGGTGGCAGTTGGTCCGCGGCCGACCTCGAGGAGCCAGCGGGACCGTTCGCCTGGCGAGGGTGGCAATATGGATGGCAGGCGCGGCCCGGACGATATCAGCTCTGCGTCAGGGCGCGCGACAGTGCAGGCAACGCGCAGCCCTTCGAGCAGCTCTGGACTTACCTGGGGATGGGCAACAACATGGTCCAGCGCGTCGACGTTATCGTCGAGTAGCTCCGCCCCCCCCCGGTCGACCGAATTTCCCGGTCCCGTCAGCGACGTCTGGCGCGAGATTTTCCGGCGCGCGCAGGATTTGGCCGAATTGCGCCGTCTCTAGTAGTGCCATACCTCCTTCTGGGTTCGGAGGCCGGCCGGTCGCTTTCTCCTACCGGCCGGCTTTCCATTTGCGGTTTCTGCGGACCCATCACGTCTCAACAACGCCAGCCACTCCATTCCTTGACCCGTTTCCGAGACCGTTGCTATACTCAGCGCGACTTTCGGGGCACTCATTCAAGCATCCGATTTCCCCAAAACGAAGGAGCTCGCCTGATGGCCGACGATGAGAACGGTGAAGAGAAGCGCAAAGGGGGTAAGGGCAAGCTGCTGGCGCTCCTAGCGCTGATCGGTGCCGGCGTTGCGTTCTTGATGTTCTGGAGACGGCGCGGCGGCTCCGAAGAAGAGGAAGAAGAAGAGATCTAGCGCACGGCCCAAAAGCACTTGCGGTCGCGTGCGCACCTAGCTCAAGCCCGGGCGGGTTGACCCCATGGAGATTGTCTGGCTGGGCCACTCGTGTTTTCGGATACGCGCACGTGAGGCCACGGTCGTTACCGATCCTTGCCCGCCGACCACCGGCTATACAATCGGCAAGACGACAGCCGATATTGTCACTGTCAGCCATCGACACGATGATCATAACTACACGAAGGCAATCGCCGGTCATCCTGTGGTGCTCGACAGCCCCGGCGAGTACGAGATACACGGGGCGTTCCTGACCGGCATCAGCACACATCATGACAGCGAACGCGGGGCAGAGCGCGGAGAGAATATTGCTTTCGTCATCGAGATGGAAGACATACGCGTCTGCCACCTCGGGGATCTCGGCCATACGCCAACCGCCGGTCAGGCGGAGGATATGACAGGGGTAGACGTTCTGCTGGTGCCGGTGGGTGGGGGCAGCACCATTGACGCTCCGAAGGCGGCGGAGGTAGCAAGCCTGCTCGAGGCTCGTCTGGTGATCCCTATGCACTATCAGACCCCGGCTACTAAGGCAGCGCTTGACCCCCCGGACCGCTTCCTGAAAGAGATGGGAGTTACCACGGTCGAAGCGCAGCCCAAGTTATCGATTTCGAGGGCCACCGTTCCCCACGAAACGCAGGTAATGGTCTTGGACTACAAGCGGTAAAGGGATCGTGGAGCACACAACTAAGCCCGCCGCGAAGGCAACTGCTATTCCGGCGAGGAAAACCGAGACTGAAACTCCGCCGCTATCGTTGTTGGAGTCCGTAACAGTGTTCGGCTGAAGCGGTGCCGAAGTAGCGCCCGGCGACATTGAGAGCAGACTGTTCGGAATGGCCGGTTCCCGCCCTGCGATAGCAGCGAGTACAGCCTCGGCGATAACAGCATGTCCATAGTCGTTGGGGTGGATGCCGTCGGGCGCTATCCACTGCCCGCCGCGCCCGGAGAAGAGCTGAAAGACAGAGGCCGCCCTGGCTTGAAGTTCCGTGCTGGCGAGAACAGCGCCGATCACCCCGTTTGCTTGCCCCACGCCCAGTTCAGCGATTGGCTCCCGCAGGTCGCCTGTGCCGGAAAACGGGTTGTATAGGTCAACCACGACGATAATCGCCTCGGGCGCCGCCTGACGCAGCCGACGGATCGTTTCCATGAGGTTATTCTGGATCGAACTGAGCACATCCCCGAAGGCAGCGCGGCAGGGTTCGACCGAGGCGCTCTGCAGACACGGAGAGCCCGGAGCTACAAGGGCCAACAGGTCGTTGCCGCCGATGTCGATCGTGATGATCTCGACGTCGTTAGCGGCCGGCAATGCGTGCTGCTGCCGCTCGCCGATGACCTTGAGTGCGCTATCCAGCTCGCCGCCGGCCGCCTGCAAGTCCGAGCTCTTCGCGCCGGGAACGCTAAGATTAATCAGATCGAGCCCACCCTGCCGGTAGCGTTCGCTGCCTTCGAGCGATTGGTAAACGCGGGCGACGTAGCCGGTTCCCAACGGATTGGAAGCGCCTACGCCGAAAGCCAGCGAGTCGCCGAGCGCCAGGTACACCGGTGCGTGTTGCGTACCGCTGCTCCCCGCAACCGGCGCGACCAGTCCCCAAAATAGAAAAGCTGCCACAATTGGCAGCAGACGGTGGCCCATGCCGGGGCTATTTTAAGGCAGGTAGCCGAGGGGGTCTACGGGGACGCCCCCGATGTGGATCTCGAAGTGAAGATGGGGTCCGGTCGAGTAGCCGGTACTACCGAGCGCCCCGATGCCCTGACCCTGGGTCACATACTGGCCCTGACTAACCCAGATTTCGGACAGGTGTGCGTAGAGCGTGCGCGAGCCGTCTGCATGCTGAATAATCACGTGGTTGCCGTATCCATAGTCCTGATAGGCGGCTAGCACGACCGTTCCGCTGGCTGCTGCCGAAATCGTGGCGCCGTAGCGGCCGAACCCGTCGATGTCGATCCCGTGATGAGAGCCGCTAAAGTACTGACTAATGCTCGCATAGAAGGGCCAAATATACCCCGAGCTGGCACGGGCCGGGGCCGGTTCGGGATCAGGTTCCGATGCCGGCTCCGAAACAACCGCGGGTTGGTACGCGGGGAGCGGAGCGGCGACCGGCGGAGCCTTCGGAGCGGCCGCCGGTGGAGGCGGGGGCGGCGGCGGCGGGACCGCGCCGGGCAGCACAAGCACCATTCCCTCGATCACGTCGTCCGGCGAAGACAGCTTGTTCGGCGCGTAAGCTGTGATCGACTGCACGTCGATCTGGTAGAAGGCGGCAAGGTCGCTGAGCGTATCACCGAGCGTGACCGTGTAAACGAGACCGTTGACGCTCGGAATGAGCAGGTTCGCGCCCACCAGCAACATATCGGCATCCCGGACACCCGGGTTATTCCACAGGATGTAGTTTGGGTCCACGCCGAACGATGCTGCAATCGAAGAAACGGTATCGCCGGGCTGAATAGTGTAGGTCGAAAAAGCTGGCTGCGGCGCCGCCGTTGCGTCCGGTGTCGCAGTCGCGTCAGGCGTGCCCGCCGTCGCGGCGGTGGCCGACGGCGCATCGGTCGCGCGTGCTTCCGTCTGGTGACGCACGAGGATGCTCGACGTGGTGGAAAGAACGACAGGGGGACTAATGTACGACGCGGCGCTTTCTGCTACACCTGCAGAGGCGGCGCCGGAGACGAGAGCGGGATACGCTGCCACCCGGTCAGCAACGGCGGAAACGCCGGCGATGACAGGGAGTGCGAGGAGGAGTGCGTGGAGAGCATACCGTCTATATGCTGTTAGCGACTGCCCCGCGGGTTCTGGGCGAGACCACCGCCTGTCGCGCGCCTGGAAGCGGCCAAGCTTCCAGGCTGGAGTTCGCGGCTCGCGAATAACCTGCCTCCTATTGGGTAGCCCTCCTGTACACCACCTCCGTTTCCCTAGCGGGGAGGGCCCGTATGGTTGCTGCTGGTCAATCGCAGGCTATTATATCCCGCTTGTCAATACTTTCACAAATTGACCCCTTATCATCGGCCCGATTGATATGGCTAAAAATGGGCGAAATCACGAGCATTCAGGCGCGCAGCGTCCGGAGCCGTTCGCTTAGTGCTAGGGTTGTCCGGCATTGCTCGCTTAGACCGCTGATTCGCGGAAGAGCCGGCCTCAGGGCGTCTAAAAATGCGACGAAATTGTTATACTTCGGCGGCTAAAATAGCATCTTTTGGGGTGCCGGCGCCTTAAACGGCGTCTTTTAGCGTCGCCAAGAACTCCGCGTTGCTCTTTGTGCGGCCCAGGCGCTCGAGGATCAGCTCCGTAGGTTCCGTCGAATTCTGCGAGTTCTGGCCGACCAGGGCCGTCATGCGTCGCAGCAGCACGACGCGCTGGTAAGTCTTCTCGTCGAGGAGCAGTTCGTCGCGCCGGGTTCCGCTGCGGGCGATGTCGATCGCCGGAAAGATGCGCTTTTCGGAGAGCCTGCGGTCGAGCCACAGCTCCCAGTTGCCGGTGCCCTTGAACTCCTCGAAAATCACCTCATCCATGCGGCTGCCGGTGTCTACCAGGCAGGTCGCGATG
>VBJT01000128.1:25798-28111 GCA_005880075.1 Chloroflexota bacterium | reverse complement strand
TCAGGGGTTCATTGGTCATTCAGGACAGATGGTAGCGAACGAGCGGCGGGCGGGCAAACCCAACGCTGGCGGCGAATAGTTCTGGGATCCGGCGCCTGATTGGTGTCGGCCCAAGCCTTGATTGCTGGTAGGGCGTGTCATTCGTGACTTCCGGTCGGATGGGCGCGTTGCTATTGTTCGGAAGATCCCAAACAACGAAATAGGCGCCGAATCCTCCGATTTTTCCGAGGAGCGGGGAACCCAAATTGATGGGGTGAGCGTCCTTCGGGTGAAGGACAAGGCGGACTCCTTCTCACCGAACCCGACAGCTAACCTCGCAGGCGATCTAAGGAGAGGCTTGGTTTGACCCAGATGACGGGCGAGAGGCTGACCTCTCGCCCATTTGTTATCTAAAGCATATGGCGATAGGCGAACGAATCGGAACCATGATCGTACTGGAAGAGGAGCGGCCTGCTGTCATCTCGGAGCCGACGGGCTTCGTTTGGCGCGTGGAATACACTATCCTCCTCGGCGTTATGGCGCTCCTTATACGGGCATGCCGGACTGTTCCTGATCAACGTCATCGGCGCGGCCTCTACCTGCCGCCCTCGCCCGCCGGAGCGACAGTGGTTGGCGGGGGAGCGCTGCTTGGAGACTTCCTCGGCGTCCCGGCGTTCGTCTGTGTCGGCTTGGTCGCCGGCCTGGGCGAGGCGATTGGCGAGCTCAGCGGCTACGCAGCTGGGTATGGCGGGCGCTTCATCATCCAGGAGAAGCCGGCGTATGCCCGCATCCACGACTGGATGGAGAAGCGCGGCGTCATCACGATGTTCCTGATGTCCACCGTGCCGAACCCGCTGTTCGACGTGGCCGGCCTCGCCGCGGGGGCGGTGCGGATGTCGATGCGCAGTTTCTTCGGGTCGGTGCTCGGCGGGAAGGTGATCATGCACACCTGGCTGGCGGCCGCCGGCGGCTTCGGCGTGGGCCTCTTCACCAAAATCCTGTAACCAGCGTGTTCCTGCTAGCTACGCCTGCCCGTCCACCTGCCACTGTCCGGCAGAAGGAAGACGCCAGACGACATGCTGTTTGGGCGGAGGCTGAGATTCCTCGCCATCCCGCCGAGCTCCCCCGCCGCGGCGGGGACTCACCTTCGGCCGCCCCCCGCGAGCTCGGAATGACGTGAGCAGGTTACGCTACAATCGCGGGTGGAGCCTCTCTTTGTCGGAAAGCGGAGGAGACATGGCCACGGAGAAGCAGCGCGCAGCGGCGCGTAAGAATATCAAGAAGGCGGCGGCGGCAGCCAAGCAGAAGCGGACGATAGCACACCTGCCGAAGGCGACCCGCACAGCCCTCGGCAAAGAAGGCGCGAAGGGACGAGCGAAGAAGAGCTGACCGCAAGCGAACATGCCGAGATTGGCGCGATCATCGTCGCCGCCGGCAGCGGCACGCGGATGGCTGGCGCCGATAAGCTCTTTACGGAGGTCGCCGGGCGCCCACTCCTTGCGCACGCGATTGCGCCGTTTCAGGAGTGCGCGTCCATCGAGCGGATCGTGCTCGTAATGGCGCCGCTGAACCTGAAGCGCGGGCGCGAGCTGGTCGAGCGGTACGGGTTCACGAAGGCGGCGACGCTGGTAAAAGGCGGCGAGCGGCGTCAGGACTCCGTCCGCCTCGGTCTCGAGGCGCTCGGGGAGCGCGAATACGTGGCGGTTCACGACGGGGCTGCAGTGCCAATCGCGGATACTGTGAAGGAGGTGGGGCCGGAGGGTGTCGTCTTGCGCACGCTGGATCGTAGCCATCTGTCGGCGGTGCAGACGCCGCAGGTGTTTCGATATGAATTGCTTATGCGCGCCCACCGGGAGGTTACGGAGGATGTGACGGACGATGCGGCGATGGTTGAAGCGCTTGGTGAGCGAGTGCGGTTGTTTGAGGGGTCGCGAGCGAACGTAAAAGTGACGACGGTGGCGGATCTGGAGCTGGCGGCGGCGTTGCTCATCGCCCGAGTAGAAGTGGCTTGAGATGCACAGCACGAATTACCACAACGCGTTCATCGAAGTCGCGGACGATTGCCCAGCCACGAAAGGCGAAACACCTCCGCAAAGGCGAGAGAAAACGGTCGCAAGAGTTCACTACGATATGCTCGCCGGCAACGCTTATCGGTACACGTCCGATGAGGTGATCTTCGAGCCCACAGGCAGAAGAACGGCATCAGTGAGGAGGCAATCCCAGTCGAAAGAGAGAGGTTCTTCTCGAAGGGGCAGGCGTGTCTGCGGTCATCGCTGCTCGGGAAGCGCTCTGGATGGGGAATACACCACGATTCGGAAGGCAAGGTCGCCATTT
>VBJT01000128.1:0-25789 GCA_005880075.1 Chloroflexota bacterium | reverse complement strand
CTAACGACCCAGCAGTGAAGCACCGCAAGGCGATGCGTTCCAGACGCGAGCAAGCGACTCGTTGATCGATGCGCGTAGGCATCGGCTATGATGTCCATCGCTGCGACGAGGCGCGCGATCTCGTTCTCGGCGGCGTGGAGCTGCCGCATGAGATCGGGCTCGCCGGGCACAGCGATGCGGACGTTCTTCTGCACGCGATCATCGACGCGCTGCTCGGCGCGGCGGCGCTCGGCGACATGGGGCAGCATTTCCCACCGGACGACGCGCAATGGAAAGACGCGAGCAGTCTCGACCTGCTCGGGCGAACGCTTACGCTCGTGCGCGAGGCGGGGTACGAGGTCGGGAACGTCGACGCTACGGTGATCGCAGAGAAGCCCCGACTGGCGCCGCACATCCCGGCGATGAGCGAGCGTATCTCGAGTGCGCTGGGCATTGATGCCGGCCGGGTAAGCGTGAAGGCGACGACCCATGAGGGGCTCGGAGCGCTCGGACGCGGGAAAGGCATCGCGGCGATGGCGGTGGCGGCGCTGGCGGCGCTGGAGGATCGTCAGCGAATGGGGAGCGAATAAGCGAATGCGGGTTCTGCGGTGCAAGGTCGAATCGCTCATTGGTTAGACATTCGCTGACCATCCTTTTCGGTATAATGTTCGTCACCATGAAGTCGTTCTCTGAACCGGCGAGGGGTATCGGCTCCGGCTACGTTTTCGTCTGCGCCCTTCGACCGCCTCAGCTGTGGCCGGGGCGCTCAGGACAGGCCTGTAGTGCGGCCCCGGTCCTTCGCGGAAGGGCCCTGGGGCCGGCGGCAGAGGCCAACGAAAGCAGAATGAATGGAGAGACGGCCCATGGGACTCCTAGACAGCATTAGAGGCGATATCAAGGCGGCGCGGAAGCGCGACCCGGCCGCGACGAGCGACCTCGAGGTCATCCTGACGTACCCGGGCTTTCACGCCCGCCAGATCCACCGGCTCGCGCATTCGCTGCAAAGGCGCGGTTTGCGCGTGCCGGCGCGGGTCGTGTCGCACCTGGGGCGGGCCTTCACCGGAATCGAGATCCATCCCGGTGCCCGCATCGGCGAGGGGTTCTTCATCGACCATGGGATGGGCGTCGTCATCGGCGAGACTGCGATCATCGAGGAGGATGTCCACCTCTTCCAGGGCGTGACCCTAGGCGGGACGAGCACCCGGCGAGCGAAGCGGCATCCGACATTGCACGCGAACGTCGTGGTCGGCGCAGGCGCGAAGGTGATCGGCGACGTGACGATCGGCGAGAACGCGAAGATCGGTGCCGGTTCCGTCGTCGTGACGAACGTGCCGGCGCATGCGACGGTCGTCGGCGTGCCGGGCCACATCGTGGCGTTTGCGGACGTCATTAAGAGCCTCGAGAGCCGGATCGCGGAACTGGAGTCGCGGATCGCGGAGCTCGAGCCCGGGAAGGCCAGGAAGACGGTAGTGAGCGTGGACGGCGAGGACGAGATAACTTAGCCGGTGTGCTCGTGAGGCTCTACAACACGATGGGCCGGCGGCTGGAGGAGTTCTCGCCGGCGGGCGACGAGGTCAAGATCTACGTCTGCGGCATCACGCCGTACGATCGCGCACACCTCGGGCACGCGATGAGCTACATCATCTTCGACGTTGTGCGCCGCTACGTGGAGTACTGCGGCTTCAAGGTCAAGCACGTGCAGAACTACACCGACATCGACGATCGGATAATCTCCCGGGCCAACTCGCTTGGACAGCCGTTCGACCAGCTGGCGGCGCGCTACATGGAGGAGTTCAATGAGGAGATGCGAGAGCTAAACATCACGCCGGCTCACGTATTTCCACGCGCCACGCAGGAGGTGCCCACGATTATCGAGATGATCCAAGGATTGGTCGGAAAAGGGCACGCCTATCCGGCGAATGGCGATGTGTACTTCCGGGTGCGGAGCAAGGCCGACTACGGAAAGCTGTCGGGCCGGGATGTCGATTCAATGCGAGCCGGGGCCCGAGTGGAGCCGGGCGAGGCGAAGGAGGACCCGGCGGACTTTGCTCTGTGGAAGGGCGCGAAGGAGGGCGAGCCGTCGTGGGAGAGCCCGTGGGGGCCGGGCAGACCGGGCTGGCACATCGAGTGCTCGGCGATGTCTTATCGCTACCTGGGAGAGACGCTCGACATACACGGCGGCGGGCAGGACCTGATCTTCCCGCACCACGAGAACGAGATTGCGCAGAGCGAGTCGTACAGCGGGACGCAGCCCTTCGTCCGCTACTGGTTGCACAACGGCTGGCTGACATTCGGCGAAGAGAAGATGAGCAAGTCGCTCGGCAACATCATCACGATCCGTGAGGGGCTGGACAAATACGGGGCGGACGGTTTGCGGCTGTTCGTTCTTACGTCGCACTACCGCTCGCCACTGTCGTACTCGGAAGAGGCGCTGGAGTCCGGCAGGCGGGCGGCGGGGCGGCTACGTCTGGCGGCGACGCTTCCGGGCGGGAACGGCCCGCCGGCCGACGTGCCGGTGGAGAGCTATCGCGAGCGGTTGGTCGAAGCGATGGACGATGACCTGAACACGCCGGCGGCGCTGGCCGCGCTGTTCGACCTGGCGCGTGACGTGAACCGCGCGCGGGACGAAGGCCGCAGGATCGAGGAGGCGCAGGAGACGCTGCGCGAGCTGGCGGGTGTGCTGGGGCTTACGCTGCAGGAGCCGGAGGCAGCGATGGGCGCGGCGCCGTTCATCGACCTGCTGGTGCAACTGCGCAACGACCTGCGGGAGGCGAAGCAGTTCGAGCAGGCGGACCGTGCGCGGGCGGGGCTGGCGGAACTGGGGATCACGCTCGAGGACGGGCCCGAAGGGACGCGCTGGCGGCGGGGCTAGCCGGCAGCCGTGCCGGACATTTAGGGGCGGAGTCGTTCAGGAAGCCCAGACGAGGACCAGGATGATGAGGAGGATGAGGATGAGCGCGAATACTACCCCCATGATCGACGCGGGCGAGCCGCTGAAGTAACCACCTCCGTGGCTGACCGGGTCGACGTGATGGGTCTCGATGGTGTCGACGTGCTCGTGGTGCGGGTCCTCGTGGACGGTCTCGTGGGCATGAGGGTCGTGGTGTGTCATGAGGCCTCCTTTAACTTGACTCCACGCTTTAGAAAAAACGACGCCGGAGAAGCCGGGTTATGGGTGGCGGTAGAGCTGAGAACTCACAGGTAAGAGAAATCTGGGCTCGACAGCGTTTTTTGGAAGAGAGAGGCGGGCAAGATCCGCGCTGTAGCGGCGCGGGGGCACCCACGCGGGCGCCCGCCCTCCCACTGTCGCAACCTGCTCTGCTGCCTCGCCTCGCTATAATCGTCCTGTCATGCTCTGGCTCGGGCAGTTCGGGATAGCGGACGGCAAAGCTCAGGAGGAAACGCCCTGGGTGGGCGTTTTTCCGGACGAGACGCGCGGCCCAGAGGCATCGGACCTGCTGCTGATCGTGCAGCCGGCCACGGCGGGGAGCGCCGAATTCTGCGCGGAGCTGAAGGAGGCGGTGGGCAGTGTCTTCCACAAGTCCAAGTTCTCGCTGACGGGGGGCCTGTTGCGCGCGCTGCGCGAGGCGCATGAAAACCTGCGCGAGTGGAACCGCAAGAGCCTGAAAGAGTACTGGGTAGCGGCGGGTATCTCCTGCGCCGCCGTGCGTGGGAACGAGGTCTACCTGGCGCAAGTCGCGCCCGCGGGGGCCGCGTTCTACCGGCGAGGCGAGATGCGACATATCCGGCCTCAGCTCGCAGACGCGCTGGAACCGCTCGGCATGTTTGACGAGTTCTGGCCGGAGTTTACGCTTTTCGAGATGGAGGAAGGAGACAGGCTGCTGCTATTGACGCCCGGCCTCGCGCAGAGCGTGCCTGAGCACGGTCTCGGCGGCTCACTGGCGCTGCCGGCCGACGACGTCCTTCCGGCCATATACAGGCAGGCAAACGCGCTTCCGGATTGTGGCGCCGTCTTGGTAGCGGGGCTGCCAAGTTTGGAGGGCAACGTCGAAGAGCCATCAGCGTAATTGATCGCGGATAGCTGACCCTGACAGCCAACGGATGAACGTCCTCGGCATCGAGGTCTCCTCTCAAGTGAAGCTGCACGCGCGCTACGGGGGGGTGGTACCCGAGCTGGCCTCCCGCGAGCACGTCCAAGCGATGGTGCCTGTGCTCGACGAGGCGCTTCGAGCCGCTTCCGCCGGCCTCGACGACATCGACGCGATCGCAGTGACACACGGGCCGGGCCTGGCGGGTGCGCTTCTCGTCGGCCTTAACTTCGCCAAGGCGCTGGCATTCGCGCTCTCGCGGCCGCTGATCGGGGTCAACCACCTGGAGGGCCACATCTACGCCGCCTGGCTAGAGCGAACGGAAGAGCCGGAATTCCCGGCGCTCGCGTTGATCGTCTCGGGCGGGCACAGTGATATCGTGCTGATGGACGGGCACGGCCAGTACCGCCGCCTGGGCGAGACGGTAGACGACGCCGCCGGCGAGGCGTTCGACAAGGTCGCGCGGCTGCTCGGCCTCGGCTTCCCCGGCGGCCCCGCGATCGAAAGGCTGGCAGCGGAGGCCGGCACCTCAGCCGGCCGGCTGCCCCGGGCACGGCTCGAACGGCCCTACGACTTCAGCTTCAGCGGGCTAAAGACCAAGGTGCAGCGCATCGTCCGCGGCGAGGAGGGCGAGGCGCCTCCGGCGGTGTCGCTGGCGGCGTCGTTCCAGGAGTCGGTGGTCGATTCCCTTGTGACAAAGGCGGTGCAAGCGGCCAGCAATTACGGCGCCTGCGACGTCATCCTCGCCGGCGGCGTCGCCGCCAACTCCATGCTTCGGGCTGAGCTGACCGAGCGCTCGCCCGTACCGGTGATCGCCCCGCCGCCCGCCCTCTGCACCGACAACGGCGCGATGATCGCCGCCGCTGGCTACCGGCGGCTTTTGGCCGGCGAGACGGCCGGACTGGGGCTCGACATCGCCCCGGGACTCCGAATCGGCTAGGGACTTGGCACTCGGAACCTGGAACACGGACGCCGCTCGAGTGGCTTTGGTCCTTGTTCTTGGCTCGCTGTTCCACTTAACTAAGCGGACAGCGTCCGCAACCGCCCTGCGTGCAGTAGTGATCGAGGAGATACAGCATCCCCTGCTGTCGGCGGAAATTGATTGGCACCGCCTGCTCCTGTCCCCTCGGCTCGCGCGCCACTGCGCCGACCGCCTCATGCAGATGCCGCACGGCGCCGTAGCGCGCTGGCAGCGGCAGGCAGCCGAAGACGGCTTCCGCGCGGTGGGCGCTCGCTTCGGGGCCGAGCGCGGCCAGCCATGGCAGGACTGCATTGGCGACGATCTCTAAGGCTCTCGCGCGGCCGACGAGCCCGGGAATCGTAAGGGCGGCAATGACGGAAGCGGTCGCTCTGCGCTCGGGCCCCGGCCGTTTGGGCGATCGAAACTCGAAATTCGAAACTAGGAAGCGCGCTTCGCCATGCCTGGTTTGCCTTTCGACCTTCGCCCTTTCGATGTGCCCTTCCTCCCGCTGACCCTGCCAGATACCTTCTTGGAAGGCATCGAGAAAGCTCTCTCCCAGCCCCTTCTCGGCAAAGCGCGCGGCCAGCCGCGCCGCACCCTCCAGGCGGCGCTCAGGCCGGTTGGCCGGCCGCCGCACGGCCTTGCGAGACACCTGGATGCCTGCAAATGCAGCTTCAAGCGTGTACAGCGCCGCGGCTGCGCGCCCGGCTCGCGGCAGCGAGCACAGCCGCGCGCGGAAGGACGCCCAGCGGACCTTTTGGGCGAGGAGCCGGAAGCGCTCCCGGTCCGGTCCGAAGGCGACAGCTTCAAGCAGCGACTGCCAGAGCGCTTCCTCCTCGCCTTCGCGCCCGATGATCGGGACGAGCGCGGCCGTCTTGCGGCGAAAACGCATATCGCCGAGGCGCTCGAGGGTGGCGGCAACGAGGGGAGCGCCGTCGCGCGCCAGCGCGGAGAAGCATGGCTCGTGCCAGAGAGCGGGCCGCTCGAGCCAACGGGCCATCTCCTGCGCGCGGTACTCGGCCCAATTCCCGAGCGCGGCGACCGGCGCCGTTTTGCCTCCTGGTAAGGCCGTTGGGCGGCGCTCGTCGTCCCAGAAGACGAGGTGGAGGACGACACCCCCATAGGCAGGGTCGCGGTGATGGCCATGCCTATAAAAATCGCTGCTGCGCACGTGCAGCTCCACGTCTCCTCTGAGCAGGCCGCCCGGCGCGCCTATCAGTGCATCGCGGAAGTCGGGGCCGCGACCACCGCCGGCCCGCCCGCGGTAGATCACGCGCAGCCTCTCTCCCTCGGCGGTGACCAGCGCCTCGGGCGGAAACGTCTGGCCGAACCAAAGCCGTGACAGATCGGCCTCCGCAAGGGGTCGAACGCCGAAATCCGAAACGCGAACGCGTGCGACGTGCTGCCTGGCCGCTTCCAATGGCATACGCCTCTTACTTTCTCGATTCTCGACTTGCTGGTTTCGCGCTTCCCGTCCCGTATTCGAATTCCGCCCGCTCAGCGATTATGGCGAGGAGAGTGGCGGAGGCGCCGCGCGGCCGGTAGCGCCCGGTCTCCCACTCGCTCACCGTCTGTTGCCTGGTGCCGAGCTCGGCCGCGAGTCCTTCCTGGCTTAGCTTCATGTGGCGCCGTAAAGCCAGCACGGTGGACGCGTCCCAGGCGGCTTTGTCTTGTCTCTTCGGCACACTGGGGCATCTTACACGGTAGCGTGTAATCATGGCAAGCGATGAGAGCGAAGTCCCCAAACGAAAGCAGGCAGGCAGCCTTAGCCTCGCGAGTCCCAGTTTTCGACTTTCCAGGGCGTTCCGAGTTTTCCTCTTGCATCAGGTCTCCGCATGTCCTACTATTCCGTGTGTTAGCACTCTAACCTTTAGAGTGCTAACACACGGCGCGATTCAAAATCCTGTGAGGAGGAGGCCTTATGCCTGCAACAAAGACCGCTCCGAAGACCCTGACCGCGAGCAAGGTCGTTCCGCTCGGCGACCGCATCGTCGTCAAGCAGACTAGGCAAGACGAGGTCCGTGCGAGCGGACTGGTAATCCCCGATACCGCCCGGGAAAAGCCTCAGTTGGGCGAAGTGCTCTCCGTCGGGCCGGGACGCCTGGACGACAACGGCAAGCGCGTGCCGGTCGACGTCAAGGTCGGCGACCGCGTGCTTTACGCCAAATACAGCGGACAGGAGATCCCGCGCGGGGTTTTCGGGGACACGGACGACGAGTACATGGTACTCAAGGAGAGCGATATTCTCGCTAAGCTTGCTTAGCGAAAGGGAACAAGGGACTGGGAACAGGGGAGCGGGCCGAGTAATGTTCCCTGTTCCATGTTCCTCTGCCCCACCGACGATAGGAGGTCAGGATGCCTGCAAAGCAACTGTTGTTTGACGAAGACGCCAGGCGCCGCCTGAAGGACGGCGTCGACGCGCTGGCCGACGCCGTGCGCGTGACGCTGGGGCCGCGCGGCCGCAACGTCATCCTCGAGAAGAAGTTCGGGCCGCCCGCGATCGTCGACGACGGGGTTAGCGTGGCCAAGGAGATCGAGCTCAAGGACCCGTTCGAGAACCTCGGCGCGCAGCTCGCCCGCGAGGTCGCGAGCAAAACCAACGACGTCGCCGGCGACGGAACGACCACCGCCACGGTGCTTGCACAGGCGATCGTGCGCGAGGGGCTGCGCGTGGTAGCGGCGGGAGCGAACCCGATGAGCCTGAAGCGCGGGCTCGAGCGGGGCGTGGAGGCCGTCATCGAGGGCATTCGCGACGTGGCCAAGCCGGTCGCGGGCAAGGAGCAGATCGCCCAGGTGGCGACGATCTCCGGCCACGACCTCGAGATCGGCGAGATCATCGCCGATGTGATGGAGAAGGTCGGCAAGGACGGCGTCATCACGGTCGAAGAGGGCAAGGGCATCCGCATGGAGACCGAGTTCGTCGAGGGCATGCAGCTCGATCGCGGCTACGTCTCGCCCTACTTCGCGACGAACCAAGACCGCATGGAGGCGGTGATCGACGACCCGTACATCCTCCTTACGGACAAGCGCCTTTCGGGTGTCGCGGAGTTGCTGCCCACGCTCGAGCGGATCCTCCAGATCACGAAGAACATCGTGATCATCGCCGACGACGTGGAGGGCGAGGCGCTGGCGACGCTCGTCGTGAACAAGCTGCGCGGTACCATTAACGCGCTGGCGATCAAGGCGCCGAGCTTTGGGGACCGGCGCGAGGCGATCCTCGAGGACATCGGCATCCTCACCGGCGGGACGTTCATCACGGAAAAGATGGGGCGCAAGCTCGATAACGTGCAGGTCTCGGACCTCGGGCGCGCACGGCGCGTGGTGGCGACGAAAGAGGATACGGTGATCATCGAGGGGCACGGCTCCGATGAGGCGATCCAGGCGCGCATCAAGCAGATCAAGGCGCAATCGGAGGACGTGGCGTCGGAATTCGACCGCGAAAAGCTGCAGGAGCGGCTGGCCAAGCTGGCCGGGGGTGTGGCCGTAATCAAGGTGGGCGCGGCGACGGAGGTCGAGCTGAAAGAGCGGAAGCTGCGGGTGGAGGACGCGCTGTCGGCGACGCGGGCGGCGGTGGAGGAAGGGATCGTGCCGGGCGGGGGCGTCGCGCTGATCCGCGCACAGAAGCGGCTCGACCAGCTCGAGAAGGAGTTAAGCGCGGACGAGCGCACGGGCGTGGGTATCCTGCGCAAGGCGTTGGAGGAGCCGCTGAGGATGATCGCGGAGAACGCGGGGCAGGAGGGGATGGTGGTGGTCGACCACGTGAAGCGCTCGCGCGATACGACGTATGGCTACGACGCGGCGACCGACGAGTACGTCGACCTGCTGACGCACGGGATCATCGACCCGGCGAAGGTGACGCGGACGGCGTTGGAGAACGCGGCGTCAATCGCGGCGCTGGTGCTGACGACGGAGACGCTGGTGACGGAGATCCCGTCGGAGGCGCCGCCGATGCCGATGGGCGGGCCGCCGCCGATGGACTACTAGCCGCTTCGAGGCTGGAACAGGGAACAGGGAAGTGGGAACAAGAGCCGCCCCGCCGTCCGGCGGGGCGGTTTTCTGTTAGGCGCCGGAGACCGGTGGGCGCCCTTCGACCCCGCCTCGCGGCCGGCGAAGGACAGGCTTGATTGGTGTGCGCCTAACCCTTGATTGCTTTTCGAGAAGTATTCGCATCTGGGCGGTGGCGGTGTTAAGGAAGTCGAGGAATTCTTGATTGTCTTGGTCTTGATTGAGGGTGATCCGGGCGACGTTTTCGAGGAGGCGGGTGATGAGGACACCGGCGCCTTCCTCGGCCTGCCTGCGCAGGCGGCGGTTGCGCTTGCCGAGGGCGATGAGGGTGTCGCGGGTCTCGGGCACCTGCATGAGGGCCTCGACGAGCTGAGCCTGGCGGCGTGAGTTGCGGCCGTGCTTGAGGGCGTTGAGGTTTCCCCTGGGCGCGCCTGCGCCGGGGCGGCGGCCGCCCCAGTTGGGATGGCGAGCCGTGCGATTGGCACCGGGCGATTGGTGAGGCCTGCCGGCCTCGCTGGCTGATTCCACCACCACACATCCTCCTCGATGGACGAAACTAAGAGCTTCTTGGTTTCAGAGTAGCGCGCGGGGGCGAGAAGTCTAAGGGGGAAATGGCACTGGAATCTTACGGGCCGGCGGAGGATTTGGTGTGAGGGCCGATACGCCGCAGCAGCACGCTGTCGGCTTCGATCTGAAAGGTGATGCGGATGCTTATCGTGACGCTCATCGCCCAAATTCCGGGAGAGCCCTTGACCCGCTTCACTCAAAGGAATGGATGCGCCGGACCGTGAAGGTTCGGGCTGAGAGAGATCGGGGCTGCACAGTCCCGGAGGTGATCGGTGCGTCACCGGCGCGGCTCGGACAGATCCTTCCTGCGTCAGGATGACCGGAGGGAGTGGCGTGGTGACCCCGCTCGGTCCTTCGAGAGCCTCAGGACGAGCGGAAAGGGGAGTTGTTCGCCGCGGATGCAGGGCGACGAAGCTGCCGTTCCTACACGCGGCGGGCGAGGGCGAAGACCCGGCCGCCGTAGATGTCGCGGTCGAGGGTGAGGGTCATTTCGCTGAGGATGGCGGCAGTTGCGGGCTCGCCCATTTCCCGGCGCAGGGCGTCCTGGGCGTCGATGACGGCGCGGTAGGCGGTGAAGAGGCGATCGTGCCAGTTGGGGGTCTGGTCGTACTGGAGGACATCGAAGCCGGCGTCGTGGAGGGGAGGGCGATAGTCGCCGACGGGGTCGTCGCCGATGACCGGGAGGCCGCGGGCGCGTTCCGGGTCGAGCTCGAAGGCGAAGAAGGCTAGCGTGCCTTCCGGCCGGAGGATGCGCGCGAATTCGCGGAGGGCGGCGGCCTTGTCGGGGGCGTACTGGAGGGCGTCGACGCTCATCGCGGCGTCCATGGAGGCGGTCTCGAGGCCGGTGTCGGCGAAGCTGCCTGGAGAGAAGTCCGCCATAGCGGCGAGGCCAAGGCTTTGCGCGCGCTTATCGGCGTGGGCGACGGCGACGGGGGAGAGGTCGACGCCGAAGAGGTGGGCGCGGGTATCGCGGGCGATCCAGAGGGCGGGGCCGCCCATGCCGCAGGCGACGTCGCTGAAGCGCGAGCCGGGGGAGAGGTTGAGGGTGCGGGCGAGGTGGCGGAGGTCCGGGAGGGTGATGAAGCTGATGTGATAGAAGTCGTCGGGGTAGTCGGGGCCCGCGACGAGGTCTTTCCAGAGGCGGAGGAGGGTAGGGCTGCGGGGCATCGCGTCGTAGACGGCGTCGTAGCCCTGGGCGACGATCGAGGGGGTCGGTCATTTTGGGGTTAGGTTACTCCTTCGCGATGCTGAGGCACCGGCGCTGTCCCGTGGGTGGACACTCGATTACGATCCGGGCGGCCGGTAGGCGACGTCGCGCGCGCGGCCAAGCGCATCCAGGGTCTCCTCGACTGTGAGCAGCGGCGTCGTCTCTATTTTCGACAAGGCGCCACCGCCGCCGATGGCGATCGCCACTGCGGCCATCGAGACGTTGTCCGGCGCCTCCCAGAGGGTGTAGCCGTCGTACGCGCCGAAGGCGTACCAGAAGCCATGCAGCTTCCCGCCGACTGATTCGACGTATTTACGTGCAGCTTCGCGGCGGTCTTCGGGGTTCTTCATCAGTCGAGCCCAGGTTTCCGGCGTATAGCTGAAGCGAGTCAAATAGAAAGCCATGGCCCAACGGTCCTCCTTGTGGGAAACGATGATATCACCACACATTCACCCCCTTTGAAATCCAGCGCGATTCTACGTCGGGGTAGTCAGGGCGGCGACGAGCTGCTCTCCCGAAGCGAGTCTACGACTTTCCCCGGCGAGTCTACGACTTCCAGAGGCGGAGGAGGGTGGGGCGGCGGGGCATGGCGTCGTATAGGGCGTCGTAGCCCTGGGCGACGATGGAGGGGTCGTTCGTTTGGGGAGTTAGGGTACTTCATTGGGGTGAGATCGCCTCCGGTCCGCTCCGTAGATAGGTAAACTCGGACGACCATGTCGACTGGGCACTATACTTTCGGACAAATATGCGGGCCACTGACTGAAGGAGAATCATCTTGGCTGAGAAGAATGTCGCCCCGTTTGGGGCTTGGAAATCGCCGATAACGGCGGACCTTATCGTCGCGGAGACGATTATGCTGCGGGAGGTCGCGGTGGATCGCCGGGACATCTACTGGCTGGAGCAGCGACCGGCGGAGGGCGGGCGGTATGTCGTTGTGCGGCGCGCTGCGGACGGACGCACTTCGGACGTCACTCCGCCGGGGTTCAACGCGCGCACGACGGTGCACGAGTACGGCGGCGGATCGTACCTGCCGGCGAACGGTGTGCTGTGCTTCTCGAACTTTGAAGACCAGCGGCTCTACCGGCAGACAGCCGGGTCGGGGCCGCAACCGCTTACTCCGGCGGCAGACATCCGCTACGCCGACGCTGTGCTGGACGCAAAGAGGGGGCGCCTCATCTGCGTCCGCGAAGACCACCGGGAGGCATCTCGCGAGGCCGTAAACACGATCGTGGGCGTGGATGCCGAGCGGGGAGGCGAAGGAGATGTGCTTGTCGGCGGGAACGATTTCTATTCGAACCCGCGGTTGACGGGCGACGGTTCGCGGCTCGCGTGGCTCTCCTGGAACCACCCCAACATGCCGTGGGACGGTACCGAGTTGTGGGTGGCCGATGTCAATGATGACGGGAGTCTCCGCGGTCCCAGGCTGGTCGCAGGCGGGCGCAAGGAGTCGATCTTCCAGCCCGAGTGGTCGCCGGACGGGTCGCTCTACTTCGTGTCCGACCGCAGCGGCTGGTGGAACCTGTACCGGTGGCACGGCGAGGAGGTCCAGCCGGTGTGGGAAATGGCGTCGGAGTTCGGCCTGCCGCAGTGGGTGTTTGGCATGCGGACGTATGCGGTGATGGCCAACGGCGCCCTTGTCTGTTCGTACGAGGACGATGGTCAGTCGAAGCTTGCGGTCATCGAGCCGGAGACGGGGCGGCGCAGAGAGATTCATACGCCGTACACCGACATCACGGGGTTGCGGGCGTACGACAACAAGGTGGTGTTCCTCGGCGCGTCTCCGACTGAGTCGGTGGCGGCGGTCGAGCTGGACGTGGAGACCGGCGCCGTCGAAGTGCTTCGGCGGTCGAGCAGCGTTGAGATCAAGAAAGGCTACATCTCGGTCGCAGAGGCCATCGAGTTTCCCACCGCGGGGGGTATGACTGCCCATGCCTTCTACTACGCCCCGACGAACGAGGACTGCCGCGCCCCGGATGGCGAGCGGCCGCCGCTGCTGGTCATCAGCCACGGCGGGCCCACGGGCGCAACGGCGAGCCAGCTGAACCTCTCGGTCCAGTTCTGGACGAGCCGGGGGATCGCGGTTGTGGACGTGAACTACGGCGGCAGCACCGGCTACGGCCGCGAGTACCGCGAGCGGCTGAACGGCAAATGGGGGATCGTCGACATCGATGACTGCGTCAACGCCGCGCTCTATCTCGCACGGCGGGGAGACGTGGATGGGGAACGTCTGGCCATCCGGGGAGCCAGCGCCGGCGGCTATACGACACTCGCCTCATTGGCCTTCCGCGACGTGTTCAAGGCAGGGGCGAGCTACTTCGGAGTGAGCGACCTGGAGGCGCTCGCCAAGGACACCCACAAGTTCGAATCGCGCTACCTGGACGGGCTGATCGGCCCCTACCCGGAGCGCCGCGACCTGTACCTGGAGCGGTCGCCCATTCACCATGTGGACGGGTTCAAGGCGCCGATGATTGTGCTGCAAGGGCTCGAAGATAAGGTCGTGCCGCCGAATCAGGCCGAGATGATCGTCGAAGCGCTGCGGAAGAAGGGCATCCCGGTGGCGTACCTGCCGTTTGAAGGCGAGCAACACGGCTTCCGGCGCGCGGAGACGATCAAGAAGGCGCTCGGCGGTGAACTGTACTTCTACGCGCGGATCTTCGGCTTCGACCCGCCAGACTCCGCGGAGCCGGTGGAAATCGAGAACCTTTAGGGCCTGGGGCTGTGCGGCGGCGGGAGCTAAGGGCGCAGGAACCGAGGAAGGCCGTGGATTGCGCGGCGCGGTCTCGCGGTTGCTTCGGCCCTACGGGATGCGCGGACGTTCGGCTTCGACCCGCCGGCCCCGGCGGAGCCGGGCAAGGCAGGAGGGGCTAGCGGGCGTCGGTTCTGCCTAACGGCCCTTCGAGCGCTGGTTCGAACGACTGAGCGGGAACGGGGGAACCCGGAACGACCCAGAAATGGCCGTGGTTCGGCGTCCATTGACTAGGCGTCCATTCCTGCTATACTTACGTTGGTCGCTCCGAGGGGGCGTCTTTTTTTGGTTCGCTCTCGACTGGAGCGGCGGTCCGTTACAGGGCACAGCGCCGAAGTGGCGCAACGGTAGCGCAAGCGATTTGTAATCGCTAGGTTGGGGGTTCGACTCCCCCCTTCGGCTCCAGAATAAAGGCGTAGCTGCAGGGCTTTATCTGTCCGGCAGGCCTGAAGGCCCGCAGCTACAATTTAGTTCCCGAGCGATGGCGGGGTGGCAGAGTGGACAATTGCAGCGGGCTGTAAACTCGCCGCCTTCGGGCTACGGAGGTTCGAATCCTCCCCCCGCCACCAAGCGGTCGATATGAGAAGATGGGAGCGGAATTTGCATTTCGCCCACGTAGCTCAGTTGGTAGAGCACGTTCTTGGTAAGAACGGGGTCACCGGTTCGAGTCCGGTCGTGGGCTCCAGTGGGAAATGACGAATGGGAAATGAGACAAGGGCACTTGCTGACCCTCGGAGCCCAGGGCTGCGCCGGGCATAAGATGTTCACCGTTGTTACTAGCCGGGTTATCATGGAGACATCGGGCCGGCTCGCCCGGCCACTGACCCGGGAACGATAACAGGAGGGATTCCCGCATGGCCAAACAGAAATTCGTGCGCACGAAGCCACACTTGAACGTGGGCACGATCGGCCATATTGACCACGGCAAGACGACTTTGACGTCGGCGATCACAAAGGTGCTGGCGCAAAAGAAGATGGCTGAATACCGCGACTTTTTCAGCATCGACAAGGCGCCGGAAGAGCGCCAGCGCGGCATCACGATTGCGATCGCGCACGTCGAATACGAGACTGACAAGCGGCACTACGCGCACATCGACTGTCCGGGACACGCCGACTACATCAAGAACATGATTACGGGTGCCGCCCAGATGGACGGCGCGATCCTCGTCGTCGCCGCCAACGACGGACCGATGCCGCAAACGCGCGAGGTCGACGACGAGGAGCTCCTCGAGCTCGTCGAGCTCGAGGTCCGTGAGCTGTTGACCAAGTACGGCTACAAGGGCGACGAGACCCCGATCATTCGCGGCTCCGCCCTCAAGGCCCTCGAGAGCACGTCCAAGGACGTCAACGCGCCTGAGTTCAAGTCGATCCTCGACCTCATGAACGCGGTCGACACCTACATCCCGACCCCGGTACGCGCCAAGGACAAGCCGTTCCTGATGCCGATCGAGGACGTCTTCGGGATCAAGGGCCGTGGTACCGTAGTCACAGGCCGCGTCGAACGCGGAGTGGTGAAGGCAGGCGAAGAAGTAGAAATCGTGGGCTTCGGGGCCACGCGAAAGACAGTGTGCACAGGCGTCGAGATGTTCCGCAAGACGCTGGACGAAGGGGAGGCGGGCGATAACGTCGGCTGTCTCCTGCGGGGTATCGAGAGGGAGGACGTGGAGCGTGGGCAGGTGCTAGCGAAGCCGGGCTCGATCAAGCCACACACGAAGTTCGAGGCGGAAGTGTATTGCCTGAGCAAAGAAGAAGGTGGCCGGCACACGCCGTTCTTCAGCGGGTACCAGCCGCAGTTCTATATCAGGACCACCGACGTCACCGGCTCAATCCAGTTGCCGGACGGTGTCGAGATGGTGATGCCCGGCGACAACATCAAGATGACATCGGAATTGAAGACACCGGTCGCGCTAGAAGAAGGCGTGCGGTTCGCGATCCGTGAGGGCGGGCGGACTGTCGGCGCCGGCGTGCTGACCAAGGTACAGGAGTAGCAGTGGCCAAGAAAGAGGACCGGGTGGTAATCGACCTGGCGTGCACGGAGTGCCGTCAGCGGACCTACACTACGCAGAAGAACAGGCGGAACGATCCAGACCGGATAGAGCTGCGAAAGTTCTGTCCGCGCTGCCGGACGCACCGGGCACACCGCGAAGTGCGCTAGGATAGAGCTATGAACCGTTCGCTGCGCAGACAACGCCTCAAGGAGCCAAAGGAACGCCCGGGAGTAAGAACACCTCGAGCAATACCACGCGCGGCGGCGGGCAGCGCGGGCACGGCGAAAGGCGCGGCGGGCCGGGCTGGAACGTTCGGTTGGCGGCCGCGCTTCGTGATGGACATAATTAACGAGCTGCGGAAGGTCGTCTGGCCGACGCGGGATGATGTGGTCTACCTGACGATCGTTGTGGTAGTCGTCACGGTCATCCTGGGTGCGGTTCTGGGAGCCATCGACATCGGCTTCGGCTGGTTGATCGAGAAGACGTTGCTTAGCTAGGGTGATCTGAGCTTGCCGAAGAAGAGGAAGGCGGTGGAACAAGCGGCCGCCGAAGAGTCCGCCCCCGAGCGTTCGGGGAATGGTCAGGCGCCGATCAGGGAAGATGAACTGTTCGCGGACGGGCGCTCCTGGTACGTGATCCACACCTATTCCGGCTACGAGGATAAGGTGAAGACCAACCTCGAGCAGCGGATCAAATCGATGGATGCGGAGGAGCTCGTCTTCAGGGTGGTGGTTCCCTCAGTCGATGAGATCGAGATCAAGGAAGGTCAGCGCCGAACGGTGCCTCGGAAGATCTTCCCGGGCTACGTACTCGTGCAGATGATCACACTGAAGCAGGAAGACCCGAAGGCGACCGAGCAGGACAAGGCGCTTTCGAGCAAGGGCTGGACGGTGGTACGCAACTCACCCGGGGTAACGGGATTCGTCGGCTCAGGGACAGCTCCGACGCCGCTGGAGAGGGCCGAGGTGCTTTCCATCATGAAGCAGATGCGAGCGGATGAGCCGCGCGTGAAGGTCGGGTTCCAGCAGGGTCAGAGCGTGCGCGTGGTAGACGGCCCGTTTGCAGATTTCGTGGGCACGGTCGAAGAGATCAACACTGAGAAGGGCAAGGTCAAGGTAGCGGTATCGATTTTCGGACGCGAGACACCGGTAGAACTCGACTTCCTCCAGGTGGAACGGCTCTAGGCAAACCGTCGAACTGCAAACCCGCAAACCATCGACCTGGAAACCAATTTCGGAAAGTGTGATAGCGAGCAGGCATGGCTAAGAAGATAAGAGCGATTATCAAGCTTCAACTACAGGCGGGCCAGGCGACGCCGGCGCCGCCGGTGGGCCCCGCGCTCGGCCAGCATGGCGCGAACATCATGGCCTTCTGCAAGGAGTACAACGAGCGCACGGCGCGCGACGCCGGCAGCATCATTCCCGTCGAGATTACCGTCTTCGAGGACCGCTCGTTCACATTTGCTTTGAAGACGCCGCCGGCCTCGGACCTGATCCGCAAGGCGCTGGGGATCGAGAAGGGCAGTCCCACGCAGAAGCGCGAGAAAGTGGGAACGTTGAGCCGCGCGCAGGTCAAGCAGATAGCCGAGGCGAAGATGAAGGACCTCAACGCCAACGACGTTGATGCGGCGATGCGAATGGTGGAGGGCACGGCGCGCAGCATGGGCGTGGAGATAGGATAGTTGGACGATGGTTATTCAAGGTCGTGCATGGGTGTTAATGGGAGATGGGCCGATTGGACACGTTGATATAACCGTGGAGGTTGGGACTCCGGATGAGTCCCGATTTGTTGAAATTGTCGCGAACGTGGACACGGGAGCTACATTCTCGGTACTTCCAAGGCGGGTTCTCAACGATCTTGGAGTGGCTCCGCGCTATAAAGAGGCGTTTACTCTGGCGGACGGCACTCCGGTCACTAAAGACGTTGGAGAGGTGCCGATCCGCCTTGAAGGAAAAGTTCGAACGACCACTTGCGTCTTCGGAGAGGAGGCGGATTCCGCGCTGATTGGTGTCGTCACGCTCGAACAATTCCTACTCGGTGTTGACACGGTTCACGGGAAATTGATTCCGATTCCCGGGCTATTAATGGCCCAGCGGGGCAAGAAATACCGGGCGGCGCTCGAGAAGATAGATCGCGCGCGGACGTACGAGGCGAAAGAAGCCGTTTCGCTGGTAAAAGAAACCGCTTACGCGAATTTCGACGAATCGGTCGAACTACACATCAGGACGGGGCTGGACACACGTCACGCCGACCAGCAGCTGCGGGGCACTCTCGTCCTGCCGCACGGGCTCGGCAAAGGCCAGCGCGTAGTGGTTTTCGCGGAGGGCGAGGCGGCGAGGAACGCCGAGCAGGCCGGCGCGGACCTCGTCGGCGCCGACGACCTGATCAAGCGGATAGAAGGCGGCTGGCTGGAGTTCGAGGTGGCCCTGGCCGTTAAAGAGATGATGGGTAAGGTGGGGCGATTGGGGCGCGTCCTCGGCCCGCGCGGGCTGATGCCGAACCCCCGCACGAATACGGTCGTCGAGCCCCAGGACCTGCCGAAAGCGATCCGCGACTCGAAGCAGGGCCGAGTAGAGTTTCGCACCGACCGGACGAACCTCGTGCACGTCCCGTTCGGCAAGGTGAGCTTTGCGGAAGAAGCGTTAGTCGAGAACCTGAGCTCGCTGATCGACGCCATCGTGCGTGAGAAGCCAGCGGGCGCGAAGGGACAGTACATCCGCAGCATGACCGTTACGACAACGATGGGCCCGGGCATAAAGTTAGACATCCCGGCAACGCTTTCCACGACGACGGGCGCGGGCGTATAATCCGGAAGAGCCAGCCAGCCGGGAATAGAGGAGCTTAGAAGGACCAAAGAGACTACTGCCCTAGACAGCGGGTCTCCGCCGAGCCGGAGTTAAGACACCAACCCGCCGAGGCGAGAAGACGACAGCAATCGATCATAGCGGGAGTGCTTTTCGGCGCTCGACGGACGCTGCTTTTCGTCCCTTGCCTTGAGGCAAGGGATTTTTGGTTGTACGAGGAGCGCCCATGCCAACACAGAAGAAGATCGAGACGGTCGCCGACCTGAAAGAGCGCATCGAACGGGCGACGCTCCTGGCCAGCGCCGATTACCGAGGCCTTCGCGTGAAGGAGATGGTCGAGATGCGGCGGCGGCTGCGGGAGGCCGGGCTAGAGGTGAGAGTGGTGAAGAACACGCTTCTGCGTCTCGCGACGAACGAATCCGGCCAGCCGGAGCTGCTCGAAATCGTCGAAGGGCCGACGGCGCTGGCGATGGGCTACGGAGATGTGATTGAGGCGGCGAAGGCGCTGGCCGGGTACGCCCAGGGAGCGCCGGCGGGCTTCGGGTTGCGGGGTGGCTTCATGGACGGCCGCGTGTTGAGCGCGCAGGACCTTCGGGACCTCGTCCGCGTACCGCCGAAGCCGGTCTTGCTCGCGCAGTTTATGGGCCAGATACAGTCGCCGCTGGCCGGCTTCGTGGGCCTGATGGAGGGCCCGCTACGCGAGCTGACGCTGCTCGTGCAGTCGCTCCTGAGCGAGCTGCCCGGGCTTGTGGAAGCGCGGGCGCGGCAGATGGAGGCAGCGGGAATAGGCGTGGAGGAGCCAGTGGTGGAAGAGCCGGCAGCGAAGGAGTCTTCCGCGGACGAGCCGCCAGGCGAAGCGCCCGCAACCGAAAAGGCTGCGGCGGAGGAGCCGGCAGCGCAAGAGCCAGCGGCCGAGGAGCCGCCAGTCGAGGAGCCTGCAACGGAAGAGGCCGCGACTGAAGAGCCAGCGGCGGAGGAGCCGGCAGTGGAGGAGGCGCCGGAAGCGGAGCAACAAGTGGAAGAGGAGCCCATAACAGAAGAACCAGGAGCAGAAGAGCCGGAAACGGCGAAGGAGGAGAACAATGGCTAAGACTGGGAACAAGGTCGACCAAGTGCTCGACATCATCAAGGAGATGACCATCCTCGAGCTGCGTGACCTCAACCAGAAGATCCAGGACGAATTCGGAATTACAGCGGCTGCGCCCGTAGCGATGGCGGCCGCTCCGGCGGGGGGATCGGCGGCAGGTGGCGACGGCGCTGCCCCGGCGGCGGCCGAGGAGGAGAAGTCCGAGTTCACGATTGTCCTGAAAGATGTGGGCGCGAACAAGATCAACGTAATCAAGGCGGTCCGCGAGGTGACAACGCTCGGGCTGAAGGAAGCAAAGGACCTCGTCGAGGCGGCGCCCGCGAACGTCAAGGAAGGCGTTTCGAAGGCGGACGCCGAGGGTATCGTCAAGAAGCTGCAGGAGGCGGGCGCTACCGCCGAAATGCAATAGCGTTTACAATAAGCGAGCCGCCCGTATACAAGCGTGTGCGGCGGCCCGCCGTTATGGAATGCTACGCCTGCGACCGGGAGGCGACCCAGCGCTGTTCTCGCTGCAGTAACGCTTATTGCCGCGAACACGGCGGCGATCCAGACGCTCCAGGCGGGCAGGCACTGTGCGCTCAGTGCCTCGACCCGGTAAGCGCCACGCCTTCGGGCACGGTTTTCCGCGCCTCGCTATTTGCCCTTCTAGGTACCAGTGTGCTGGCTCTCTGGCTGCTTATCCGGCCGCCTGCGCTACCGGGTGAGTCGTCGAAGGCCCTCGCGCCGCTGCCGACGGCCTCGCCAAACGCCCCGGCCGGGACTGCGGCCCCGTCAGCTGCTCCGGGGGCAACGGCAGAAGGCACACCGCCGGCCCAGGTAACGCCTGCGCCCACGGCTCCGCCGGCCGCGCCGCCGCCGCTGCAGTACGTCATGCAGGACGGCGACACCGTCTCCGGTGTGGCAGCGGCGCACGGAATCAGGTATCTGGACCTTCTGGCCTTCAATAGCCTGTCGGAGGACGACGCTACGCTGCTTCGGCCCGGCGACGTGATCCTCATCCCTCAGTAGACGGGTGGGCGGCAGCCCGGAGTATGATGTTTGACGTTCGAGCAGGCTGCCTTGACAGGCAGTTCGTTGCTCGATGAGGAGGCGCTTATGACACAACAAGTAGACGCGGCAAAGGTCAAGCAGCAGCAGAAGAAGGACTGGGGCGAGGCGGCGGCGGGCTGGCAGCGTTACGACGAACAGATCATGCGCGTCAGCGCCCCGGTGACGGAGATGCTGCTGGAGCTTGCCCAGGTCGCACCCGGCAAACGGGTGCTCGATGTGGCCTGCGGGACAGGCGAGCCGGCGCTCCCGGCCGCGAAGATGGTCGGGCCGGGCGGCTTCGTGCTTGCAACTGATATGGCGGCCGAGATGATCGAGGTGGCCCGCGAGAAGGCGAGCGCGCAGGGTGTGGGGAACGTCGAGTTCCGCCTCGTGGACGGCGAGGAGCTAGGCGTCGAACCGGCCTCGTTCGATGCTGTGACCTGCCGCTGGGGAATGATGTTCATGCCGGAGCCGCTGAAGTTCCTCTACCAGGCATACGAGGCGCTGAAGCCGGGCGGGCGTATTGCTGCCGCCGTCTGGGGACCGCCCGAGCGGAACCCATTTCTCGTTCTCCCGATGGCCACCGTCCGCAAGCACGTCGAAGTCCCCGCGCAGGACCCGAGCGCGCCCGGCGGGATCTTCTCCCTCGCCGATCGAAGCAAGCTCGAGTTCGTCTTCGAGCGGGCCGGCTTCGGGGACATCCGCGTCGAGGCGTTCGAGCTGCCGATGGCCGTTTGGGATAGCGGCTATGAGTACTGGCAGTTCTGCACCGCGATCATGGGGCCGCTGCGCGCTCTGCTGGAGACGCTTCCGAAGCCGCTGCGCGATCAGATCGGCGAGGAAGTGGCGACAGCGGCCGGGGGCGGCGATCCGAACGTCAGCGTATCGCTTGCGGGCTACCCCCTGCTCGCGTCGGCCAGAAAGTAGTCCTCATGCCGACCGTACACGCCAACGGCATCGATATCTGGCACGACCGGCTGGGGCCAGATGTGCCTGAGCGTCTCCCGCTCGTCCTGACGCACGGCTTCGCCGGACCCAGCCGGCAGTGGCGGCCGGAGTTGCTGTCGCTCGCTGAAAAGCGGCCGCTGGTGCTGTACGACGTGCGCGGGCACGACCGCACCACGGTGCCCCACGACCCGGTGGACTACTCGATGTCCGTCTTCGCCAGCGATCTGGCCGCCTTGCTGAACGCGATTGGGGTTCAGCGCGCGCACGTTGGCGGGGTCTCGATGGGTGGGATGGTGACGGCGCAGTTCGCCGTCGACTATCCGGCGATGTGCGCGTCGGTGTTGGTCTGCGATTCGACCTGCGGCAACGCGGCGAAGGCAGCCGTCCCGCGGGCCGACGATGACGATGCAGCGGCCGCCTGGGAGAAGCGGCTGGCGTTCGGCATTTCGCTCCTCGAGAACAGCGTTCGCGAGCGCGGGCTGGAGGAAACGCAGCGCCGGCAGCACGAGTGGGCCAAGGCCAATGACGCGCATCTCGCCGAGAGCCCTTACACGTTTGAGGAGGACTTCGAGCGCCTCAAGCTGATGACGCCCGAAGGTTACATCGGCGCGGCGTGGGCGATCGCTGACCGCCCCGACCTTACCGAACGCATCTCGAAGATCAGCGCGCCGACGCTGGTGATGATCGGCGAATGGGATGACTTTCTGCCATGCGCCTTGCGCGACCACGAGCTGATTCCCAGCTCGCGGCTGGTCCTACGCAAGAACTGCGGCCACGGGTCTCGCTGGCGGTTGGAGACATTCGTCTCGGAGATCGAGGCCTTCCTCGACGACGTCGAGAGCGGGCGGCCGGTCGCGGGCCAACGGATAGTCTGAGGCCGACCGCTTAGTTGATACGCACGGCGCGCACGATCAAGCGGTCGGTGTAGTCGCCGATTGATGGGATGTAGTTCCCGGCGCACGTCATCAGCGTGACGGTCTCGCGGTCCACCGGGTCGAGCACGGCATGCAGCGCGTCGGCCTTGGTTTCATAGACCGCGCTGGTCACGGAATAGTAGAAGTCAGCTTGTCCGGCATTTATGAGCACGTGGTCTCCGATCTGCACGTTTTGGAGATTCCAGAAGACCGCAGGTGAGTTCGCAACGGTGAGGTGGCCGGCCAGGAAGATGTTTCCTCCGGCGTTCGGGAGCGGCTCGAACGGGTACCAGGCAACGGCTTCCCTCCCACTCGGGTCTTGCATCACGCCATTGCTGTCCACGGTCCTCTCTTCGAGTGGAGCGTTAAGGCCGATCTGTGGGATTACGAGCCGCCCCGCGAGGAACTGGTCCTTCGTCAGGACGAGGTCCGGACTGACCGGAGGAGGAGGCGGCGGAATGGGGGTTGGTTCGGGCACCGGCGCGGGCCTCGGTTCGGGCGGAGGCACTGGTGGCGGCGGTGGTGGGGGCGGTGGTGGTGGAGTCGCGACGGGTGTGGGTATGGGTGTTGGCTCGGGCGTAGGCGGAGGTGTCGGCGGCCGAGTGGGCCTCGGCGTCGGCGGAAGCGTTGGGACGGGGGTCGCCCCGGGGAGGAACTGCGTAATCGCAACGCGGCCGGTGACGACTGTGGCTACCGGCGAGGACCGGACAGCCTGAGTGCGAGGCGCCGGCTCTTCCGCCGTCAGGGAAGCCCACGCGCCAATGGATAGCGCCAGCCCGACGACGATCAGCGATATAGAGATGAGGACATTGCGGGACACTGAGTTGCCGCCCCCCGCCGGCATTATTTTGATGCTCTTCTATTTTACGCTTTCCCGGGTCCTGCAGCCTTGCGGTTAGGTGTAATTTCGGGGCCGAAACGGGGCGAACCGGTTCGATACGCAGTCAGAAGAATACCGGGGACGAAGCGATCTGCCTCGAAGCGGTTTTACACGTTCGAAACGCTGACCGCTTTGTTGTTATTCAGCCGCAACCCCCATTCACCGAAGCTAATGACAGGATTGGCTTGAGAGGTGTCTTATGCCTGAGAGAAAACACGTACGAGGCGCGAGCAAGAAAGAGAACCGGATGTATGAGCACATCAAGGAGAGCGCTCAGAAGTCCGGGAAGTCCACGAAGCGGTCTAAAGAGATCGCCGCTCGGACCGTGAATAAGCGCAAGTAGGGCGACGATGGCGGCAAAGAAAGCCGGCCGCCGCCGCGGCGGCAAGCAGGCGCAACGCAGAAAGTTACCGGAGAACGTCACGGATAAAGCTCACACTTCCTATGGCGAACGCACGAAGGAGCTCGCAACAAGCACCGTGACCACACACAAGAAGTAGGAGGAGTCGGATGCCGGGCAAGAAGCACGTCGCCGGCGTCGGCGGCAAAGAACAACGCATGTATGAGCACATCAAGGAGAGCGCCCAGAAGGAAGGGCGCTACGGCAAGCGCGCGAAGGAAGTAGCGGCGCGCACGGTCATGAAGCACCATAAGGAAGAAGGCCACAAGAAGGGCCGATAAAAGCGACAATTACCTCTCCCATTGGGCGATGCGCTCCTGCCTGGGCGGGCAGGAGCGTATCTCTTTAGGGAGCGCCGAGAGAGATACGCTGCTCATACGCTGGCCGCGCACCGGTCATGTAGCGCAGTTCTAGTCCAAGGACGCGGCGGCGGGCGGCCGAGAGCCCGGCACCGGCGTCCGTCACTTCGACGACGTCGTAGAGCTCCTGGCAGTTCACGGGCACGGTGATCTCGCCGCTTATGGCGGCGAGAGCGGCCCCGCGCAGCACGGCGTCCGCCCGCGTTTCCGCCTGCGCAACTGTGGTGAGATTACGGTCGTCCACCTGGCGAAGCCTATCGTAGGTTGACTGGACACCGGGCCAGTCGAATCGCTCGCCGAAGACGGCGTTGCCGAAGACCTCCGCCCGGTTTGTCGCCGGTGTTTGGTCGGCGTACCGACCGGCGAGAAGGGGATGGTCTGTTCCGTAGGCGTAATCCGTCGCTTCGGAGGCGAGCGGTTCGGTCAGGAACGCGAATTCGCCGCGCACGAGGATGACGTCGGGGACGGCGGCAAGAAGACGCCTCACAGCCGTAAGACCCGAATCGCCGGGATGAACCGTGAAGGCTGGATATTGGTTCGCCGCCGTCGCGCTGCTGCCGGCGGACGAGAACTCAAGCCCTGCGCGCGAGAAGAGGGACTGGAGGATGCCGAAGACATTGCGCTCTCCGGCGGCCCAGGCGTACTGCCGCCTCGCCACCCATTGCTCCAGCAGCGACCAGGCGTCTCGTCCTTCGAGCAGAAGCGTCGCTTCGCCCTTCGCCGAACGCCGCTCGATGCTATCGACCCAGTAGGCGGGGCCGTCGGAGACCTGCGGGCCGCTCGCGGTCAGGTAGCCGGGGCTCATGCGCAGCTCCGCACCGGCTTTGATCTGTGGTGGGAGGGTGGCATAGCGGCCGCCGTCGTTGCGCAGCACTATGCGGCAACGGCCGCCGAACGGCTTGTCGTCCGTTACGGCTTCCAGCACATCCGCCTTAATGTCTAACGGCACGGTCGCCAGGCTCGCCGTCCAGACGCCGGAAGGAGTGCAGAGCCAGGCGGCGTTGGCGCTGAAGGCGATCGCCTGCCCGTAGTCGCTGGTCAGGTCGAACGGCACGGGCTCGCGCCAGAGGTCCGAGGCGAAATCGGCGGTCGCGGGCGAATAGCTGTGGTAGGGCCGGTTGTAAGCCGCGCTGCCGGTGTATTTCTCGACGAACGCCAGGCGGGAGGTGTCCGGTTGCGAGAGAAACGGCGCGCGGAAGCTGACATTGGAGCCGGCGCTCGCGCGGGTGACCTCGCGCAGGGCAGACCACGTATTCGCGGCCTGCGAGAAGCCATCGCCGAAGACGGCGGTTGAGACGAAGGCCTCGCCGGCGGAGTTTGTTTGGCAAATTACGGCGTTCCAGTCGCCCTGGTAGTAGCAGGCAAGGCCTGTGATCGAGGCGGCGCTATTCGACCAGGCGGCGGGCGAGCCCCATAACCCGCCCGCGCGCTTTACGGAATAGACGGCTGCGCCTGCGGAGTAGAGGAGCAGCGCGTCGCCGTTCGGCTTGACATCCGCGGCCAGCCAGACGACGGCGCCGGATGCCGTAGCGACGGTCACAGCCGCGCCGAGCGTCGCGCCGTTGTCGGTGCTCTCTCGCACCTTGAGTATGGTCCCGCCCGGGTCGACGAAGAAAAGCAGTACGCGCGAGCCGTCGGAGCACAGCGCAACTCCCGCGTTCGCTGCCGCCTCGAGGTCCGTCCATGAGGCGAAGTTGCTGCCGGCGCCGGGGTTAGCGACGCGCTGGTAGTAGACGCGGCCGCCGCTGGCCCGCGCCCGGAGGAGCGAGCCATCGCTGGGCATGGCGGCCGCGTGGTAGCCGTCCGGCTCGCTGCCGGTATACAGGCGCGAGAACGCCAGCCTCCGGATGCCGCCGATGCGGTCCG
>VBJT01000242.1 GCA_005880075.1 Chloroflexota bacterium | reverse complement strand
CCTTCTACGGCGAACTCATAGCGCTGGCTAGATATGTCCATGAGCTGGCGAGAGCCTTCCTGCGCAAGAAGGCGCAGCGCCCGTCCGCGGATGTAATTGGGAAACGCGGTCACGCGAAGAAGGTGCGCCAAGTCGCGACCTAGACGGCTCTCGCGAGTAGCTCCTTCAATCTCTCGGCGTAGATCCTTCGCGCGCTTGATGCCCTCGGAGATCCGTTCGATCTCGTTCTCGCAGGCGCCCATATCCCGATTCGCGGTAGCCAGCTGTGAATCCACACCCTCCAGCTTCAAACGGAGCGCGGGTGCCGGGTCCCGGCCCGACTCCAAGTCGGCTGTGACCTCGCGCCAATCGTTGTCCGTGGCCACCTGCTTGAGGACAACTTGTGTGGCAGACACTTCATCGGCGGCGTTATTGGTTTCTCGACCTCGCGCACGTATTTCGGTCTCGAGGCGCGCGACATTATGGCTGGCACCCGCGATCGCCTTAGACTGTTCCGCACGCTGCTGACGCAGGACGCCAATTTCTCGGGTGATGCGTTCGTGTTCTTGGCGGGCGGACGTTTGGACGCGAACTTGGACGACAATCTCCGCAGGCATGCCCTTCTGACCGGTGAGGAGTTCCTCTAAAGACTGGCGTTCCGACTTGCAGTCGGAATTCAGGTCGTTGACCTGTCTCTCCAGGGCATCCAAATCTCGTTCGGTCACGACGATAGCTGTCCGGTTGTCCTGGAAGTGCTTCTGAGCGGCGCCTTCTGCGGCGCGGGCGGCGTTGAGCGCGTCTTCGGCACCGTCAAGAGCAATGTGCTTCGCCTCCGGAAGGGCGCTGACCTCTTGTCCGCAAACGGGACAAGCGTCTCCGGGCTTGAGATCTTTACGGAGTGCAGCGCCGAGATTATTGCGGCGGGCATCTTGGAGAGCCCGCTCCGCCTGCTGTACGGCGTCTCCGGCCGCTGTCAGCGAGTCTTTTGACCCTGCGGCCTCTTCTCGGAGTTTTGCGAGACGTGTTCCTGATGACTGGCGCTGCACATGCAGCTGCTCCAGTCGCTCCTCGGCACGCTCCAAACGCTGAGCAATATCGAGGGCCTGCTTAAGCTGCATGAGAAGATCAACGTCGTAGACGTTTTCCTTGATCTCGGCCTCAGCAGCGGCGATGCGGCTGTCGAAGTCGTCGAGCAGCTTCTGGCCGGAATCGAGGAGGGTCTGCTCATCCTTGAGTGCGGTTGTCGCCTTGGCCAGTGCGCCCTCCGCCGCCTGCCGGCGCCGAAGGGCGCCCTCCATTGCCTCGGCCTTGTGATAGGCGTCGGCAAGGACACCTCGCAACCCAGCCAACATTTTAGCCTGTGAGCGGAGATCGGCCAGGCGCGCTTTCGAAGTCTTGAGGGCATCAGGAGTGGCGCCGGCGTACTGGGTTTCGAGCTGTTGTTGCAGCATCGCTGCGTGGTTGGCGTGGGCGTCGGCGATTTGATTGGCTCGCTGCTGCATCTGCTGGTACACGTCGAGGCGGAGGAGGCCGTCGAGCACTTTTCGGCGCTCCTCGGGCCTGCCAGCCAAGAACTGCTGAAACTGTCCTTGAGGCAAGAGGATGGAACGCACGAAGCCGTCGTAGTCCATGCCGAGGATTGAGCAGATGTGCTCGTTGACGTCGCGAACCCTGTCGGCGTCGGGTAGCCATTCGCCAGTGGAGGGATCGAGATGTTCCATCTGCACCGCCGGGACCCCTCTGCGGCCAGTGGAGCGGTGGACGCGGTAGCGGCCGCCGTCCGCGGAAAACTCTAGGTTGACGCGAACGCGATCTTCACCCTGGCTGATGAGCTGTTTGATGTTATCACCGACGCGTGGGACCTCGCCGAAGAGCGCGTAGCTGACAGCATCGACGAGGGAGGACTTTCCGGAGCCGGTGGGGCCAGTAATGCCACAAAGGTCGAGATCCGAAAAGTCGATCTCGGCCTTTTCTCTAAAGGAGGTGAGGCCCTGTACTTCGAGTCTAATGGGCCGCACCAGTGACCTCCTCATAGAGGTGATTGAACAGAGACATCAGCTCTACTGGTGGCTCAGCGCCGCTGTGGAGGTCGGCGTAGTAGGCCATAAAGAGTTCGACGGGCGTCTGGCGACCGATATCGACGGATCCTTCTTCGCCTTTGCGATCAACGTCTTCGACCACAATGTCGATGGCGTTAGGGAGGAGGTCCCGCACTTCTTGCGCGAGGCCGGGGACGGGGCGTTCGGCCTTCACGAATACTTTAAGGTAGGCCCCGGCGGTTTCCGAGGCGACAGACCGTATCTCGTCCAGGGTGAGGCCTTGTTTGTGGGAGCCGAGGTTCTTGAGCTGTCGGACCGACGTGAGAGTAACCGCCTCCACCTTGGCCTTGCTGCCGGCGCTCACATCGACGATGTTAACGCCCTTCTGCTGACCCGCCTCGCCGAAGTCGCATTGGAGAAGCGACCCTGAGTAATAGGCGTTGGCGAGCTGGAACGAGGAAGGCTGGGCAGGATTGTGGATGTGACCGAGGGCGGCGTATTGGGCATTCGACGGGATCATCTGTGGATTGACTGCGTAGAGGTTGCCGATGTGCAAGGGCCGTTCGCCGCTCTCAGGGGCAACGACGGCGCCACTGAGGAAGAGGTGAGCGAGGAGGATGTTGACGGCCTCGGGCCGGAAGCACCTGGCGAGGTGCTTCAGCATGGCCGAGACACCTTCAGCGTATGCGGCAAAGTGCTCGCCACTCGCGAAAAGGGATTCGAAGTCGCGCACCTTCCGCTCGCTGACCCAGGGAAGAGCCGCTATTACTGCGGTCTCCACCCCGTCGCGACTCGCGATTTCGATGACGCCACCCTCTTCGGCGGTTGCCGGCTCTCCGCGTACATGGACATCCATCAGGTCGAGGACGCGGGAGAAGGCGTTCATGCGGCGCGGGTGGTCGTGGTTGCCAGCGATCACGACGGCGGGGATGCGAGCACCGATCAGCTCGCGTAGGAAGTCAAAGACTATGCGCTCGGCTTCGGGCGGGGGCGCAACGGAGTCGAAGATGTCACCAGCCACAAGCACGCAGTCAACCTGCTCGCGTTTCCCGATGTCGAGCACCTCAGCCAAGGCGCCGATGTATTCATCGTCACGCTTCTCGTTGCGAAGGGGTTTGCCTATG
>VBJT01000241.1 GCA_005880075.1 Chloroflexota bacterium | reverse complement strand
GAATCATCGATCGCGTTCGCCAGGCCGTTAACGAGCGATGGCAAGAGATCGACAGCGAGCATCGCGTTGACGCATTCACTTCTCTGTATCTACGCCCACGTACTAAATGTGTACCTGATTGGTTCATTGGCGATGACATCATGGACGCGATCATCGATCTCTACTACGAGCCGCTCGCCGCCGTTCGTGATGAACTGGCCGACAGCAAGCCGATGTGGCCGGGTGACATCTCCGTGTGCGTCATGCCGTCCCGGGAGTCCGAAACCACTTCGGTGGTCTTCGCGAGAGAGCGGCTGCTCTTCCGTCTCTCCCAAAAGGCCTGGACGTTCTGGTGGAAGTCCGAGGAGGACATGGCCGAGGAGCTGGCTCAATGGTATGCAGCAGCTGAGCAAGGGCTGACTCAGGAGTCGGCGCTGTCGGAACGTCATCGTCACGCCTTGAGGGAAGTGTTAGGCCAGATCGCGGTGCTTCTCCCGGGCAAGGAGCGCGTTCGTGTGATCGATCAGGATCGGCTGAAGGCGGCTGTAGAGGACCTCCGGGGACTCATCTGAGCCTGTCTGCAGGTGTTCGTGAGACCGATAGCAATATTGCCTGTTGTACTGCGGATGGTGCGGCCGCTATAATGCGCCGACCATGTCCCCCGGAACGATCTCAAGCACGACCGATACTCGCTACCCAGAAGAGCTGTTTGCGTACGAAACGCTGTGCTATGCCGGCTGCCTCGAGTTTCTCGATGCAAACGGAGACGTCGCCGTCTTCAGACGTAGACAAACGATTCGAGTCACGGCGCGGCGGCTCACGGTATTCCTCGACCGTATTTGGGGCGAGGGCGTTCTATTTGCCGATTACTGGACTGCCGGCCTGCCGATTGTGGAAGCCGCTCGAAATCGATCCGGTTGGGTGGCGATCCTCGGTCTACGAAGAACTTATCGAAAAGGTGAAGTCGTTGAGATTCGAACCGAGCGAAGAATAGTCGGAGGATTCACCCAGCAGCTCGAACACTGGGACTCTACGATGTTTGCCCCTACTAAATGGCTGAGCCTGGAAATCTCTGGTGCGGCCGCCGGCCGCCTGCGATGGCCTAATCTCTTGGCGCCCGCAGGCGATAACGTGGTTGTAGATCAGGATGGTAAGGCCTTGAGCCTTATCGTTCGCGAACCCGTGGCGCACGCGCCTTACCGACTACAGTGGAACTGGTAAGGAAGAGCCGGGCGTTACCCGGCTCCTGAACTCAGCCTCCGTTTCCGCCGCCGTCCACAGAGGAACCCCTTCCTAACACCGCAAAAGCATGGTGCAGGGAGGACTATAGGGCATATGCCATATACTTGTCAACGCTTTCGCTTATATGGATTCTTGCTCCTCTTAAAACTATCCCCCACGTATTCAGCGACGGCCTCGCGAGTTGTCACCCAGTTGCGCCCGATCTTCTTCGCCCGAAGAGATCCCCGGCGTGCGAGAAGGCCGAGATGCTTTATGGTGAACCCACTGATTGCCGCCGCTTCAGCGAGGGAGATAAAATCCTCCTTCTCCAAAACCCTCCCTTAGGAAGAGGCGGGCTGCGACAAATATAGTGGTTGTATTCACGGCCGGACAACTTGATGCAGCGTCAGGCAGTGTCACGGCAGATCACGCTCCTCTCGCCCATGGGCGAGATCAACGAGGCTTGGAAGGGTATAGCCAATAAGATGCACGAACGTGCGGTTGATCGCCGTGCGGGTGAGCTCGTCGGAGGCCCGGTACAGGTCGAGCAGGTCGGGCCACTCGTATTCGGTGTCGCTCATCCAGAGCTCCCCGAATTTCGTACCGTAGCGACCTTCGGGGTCCATCATGTCGACGTCGGCTGGCAGATCCCTTATCAGCCAGTAATCCTTGCGTTGTGCGTTCGCTCTTTCAACCATCGCTAGTCTTACTGCCAGGCGTGTCGTACCTCCGGCGAAACGAGGTTGAGCGTCGTCCATTCAAACCAGTCGCTAAGACCAAGCCTCTCTGCCCAGCGGTCAGACACTTGGCGATCCGCGGCGAGCCCGTCGCCGGGCGCCTCTTTAAACATCTCGAATAGTTCCTCGCCTAGTTTTTCAATGGCGGTCCTGCGGTATGGCCGAACAAGTTCGGGTCGATCCAGCAAGCGCACGTAGGCCTTTGCTGACACATAGTTCATTGCGTTTGAGGCTGTCCACACGAGCTCTGGCGTGAAGGCGGCGACAACTGCGCGCATCGAGGCGGCGTTCGCCTTCATCTGACTGAGAAGGGACGCTTCCTGAACATCTCGGACATGCTCCAACTGCTCCCAGATCCACGTCTCGATATGGATATCGGAGGGGGTGTCGGCCAGTTGGGTGATAGTCCCCCCGAGCCAGATTGGCAGCAGGTCCGAGAGCGCGCCTTCCGGGAGACCAGAATCAACAAGGCGCCGCAGGTTAGGGAGCAGCTGTTGAGCTGCCCTGGCGCGCGAGGCCGCAGTCGTTTTCGCTAGTGTCTGGTCTTTGGGAGTCGCCGACGCGAAACGAACAATGTGCCCGCACTCGTGGGCGACGAGATGGTTGAGATGGCGTTCGAACCTCGGATCGTAGATGATCAGATGACGCGTTGGGTCCGGATCCGAGACGACGTAAACAGCGCGAGCGCGATCCCTAATAGCTCGGCTCGCCTGAATTTCGGTCTTGCGTCCCGTCTCATGTTCGATCTCTGATATGACGTCCATCAGCTGTGGGTGGAGTCGGTCATCGTGATGGGATTCGCGTTCTGTCATACATTCGGGAGATCTCTCCTGCGTCTCTCCAGGAAGTCCACCCTCAGTTCCTCGAAGCGTTGGCGGCGCTCGCGCAGCTGATCTGAGATCTGGTCCGGTATGGCCGTCGGCTCGCCACTGCTCAAGACTTCCGCTAGATGCCGGAAATCAACGCCGACGAGCGGCCGGTCGCCGAGAACGGCGACGTAGCTGGTATCTCGCACCGTGAAGCGAAAGACGCTGGCGGCCAGGTCGTCCGCCAGGATCAGGTCACGGACCTTTTCGTAAGATCTCCGCGCTTCCTCAGCGTTTGGGAATCGGCTGGAAAAAATCCAGCGGTCTGACTCAGTGGACCGCTCCTTCGTCATGAAGGTCCCGTTGTTGGGTGCGGCCGTTAATTGCAAACATGCCTTATCAATTA
>VBJT01000240.1 GCA_005880075.1 Chloroflexota bacterium | reverse complement strand
GCTGACGATCCTGGTTCCCTAAGGGCCTTCCTCCCAGCAGTCCAACTGGAGGCAACTCCGATGGAGCATGCGGTAACACGTCGACAAACACGCAGCCGAGCGTCCGTAAGCGCTCAGCCGAGGATCCCTGAGTTGATGCCGTTGATCCCGGGCGGGGGCACTGTAATGTACCCCCAACAACTGCTGCCTCTCCTCGCCACGGACGAACTGGATATCAAGGCCGTAGGCGAGGCGGCCGCGTCCGAGGCGAAGATGGTCGGGGTGTTCCCGCAGCATGTCCTCGATGAGGACCGCTACGAGGGCGACCTCTACCAGCTCGGCACGGCTGCCACGATTGTTCGAATGGCCACGGCCCCGGACGGCACGGTGCATGCCATCCTGCAAGGAGTCGGGCGTATCAAGCTGCTGGGCGTTGAGCAGGCCGAACCCTGGATCGTCGGGCGCATCGAGCGCTTGGGCGAGACAGTGGACCGCAGTGCGGGTCTCGACACCCTCATGGGAGAGATCAGAGAGGGGTTTGTCCGCATCATCACACTTTCCGAGACGCTGCCTCAGGAACTTGCGGCAGCCGTCGGCAATCTGGGCGACCCGTCGGCGCTCGCTGACTTCATCGCCGCTAATCTTCAGATCCGCACGGAGCAGCGGTATGCCGTGCTCGAGGAGCTGAACGTGAACAAGCGGCTCACAATCGTGAAGGAACTGATTGCCCACGAGATTGAAGTGCTGGAGGTGCAGTCGCAGATTCAGGCCGACGTTCGCGGCGAGCTGGACAAGCGTCAGCGCGAGTTCATTCTGCGCGAGCAGATGAAGGCGATCCAGAAGGAGCTGGGCGAAGGAGACATTACGCCGGAGCTTTCGGAACTGAAGCTGCGCCTCGCGCAGAGTGGTCTTCCGGAAGCCGCCCAGCGCGAGGCAGACCGCGAGCTGCAACGTCTGACCAGCATTCCGTCCATCTCTCCTGAGTACCAGGTCTCACGAACATATCTCGAATGGCTGGCCGATCTACCGTGGAATGCGAGCACCGAGGACCTGCTCGATATTATCCGCGCCGAGGCGGTGCTCAACGAAGACCACTATGGCCTCGATAAAGTCAAGCGCCGCATTCTCGATTTCCTTGCCGTAATCAAGCTACGACAGGGCGACACCCGGGGCCCCATCCTCTGCTTTGCGGGACCGCCTGGGACCGGCAAGACGTCGCTAGGGCAGTCGATCGCGCGCGCGCTCGGCCGCAAGTTTATACGGATGTCGCTCGGTGGGATGCGGGATGAGGCCGAGATCCGCGGACACCGGCGGACGTATGTCGGCTCGATGCCGGGCCGGATCATCCAGGAGCTCCGGCGCTGCGGTTCGCGCAACCCTCTTTTCATGCTGGATGAAGTGGACAAGCTCGGTGTCGATTTCCGGGGAGACCCGGCATCGGCGCTTCTTGAAGTGCTGGACCCGGCGCAGAACTCTACCTTCACGGACCACTATCTCGATACCGCATTCGACCTGTCTCGCGTGTTCTTTGTCGCCACAGCGAACATTGTCGACAATATTCCGGGCCCCTTGCGCGACCGCATGGAAATTATCGAGTTGCCTGGATACACCGAACGCGAAAAGCTTGAGATCGGGAAACGCTATCTGCTCGGCAGGCAACTCCAGGAAAACGGGATTCCAGACGGTGTTTTGCATGTGGGCGAAAGCGCGATCACGGAGATTATCCGGACGCATACCCGCGAGGCGGGAGTGCGCAATCTAGAGCGCGAGCTAGGGAGTGTCTGCCGGGCGGTGGCGAGACGGGTAGCCGCCGGTCAAAACGGCTCGATCGCGATCGGCGAAGAGAATTTGGTGGAGTTTCTCGGCCCGGCGCGGTTTCGCTGGGAACTGGCCTCCGAGGCAGATGAAGTGGGGGTCGCCACAGGCCTGGCGGCCACGATGGCCGGCGGCGATGTGCTTTTCGTAGAAGCGACTACTGTGCCTGGACGGGGCCGCCTTATCCTGACGGGCAAGCTCGGCGAAGTGATGCAGGAATCGGCCCAGGCGGCACTCACCTACGCGCGTTCCCGGGCCGCGGCGCTGAACATACCGGCTGCCGCCTTCGAGAAGAACGATATTCACATCCATGTGCCGGCCGGCGCCATTCCAAAGGACGGCCCTTCCGCTGGAGTGACTATGGCGACGGCTCTCGTCTCCGCGCTCACGGAGCGTGCGATCCGTAAGGAAGTGGCGATGACCGGCGAGATTACGCTGCGGGGCAAGGTGTTGCCGGTCGGCTCGATCCGGGACAAGATCCTTGCGGCTCACCGAGCGGGGAGCAAAAAAATCGTGATGCCGCGCGATAACGAGAACGATCTGGCGGAGGTGCCGGAAGACGTGCGGCGAGAGCTGGAGTTCGTTCTTGTCGAGCACGTGGATGAGGTACTGAACTCCGCCCTGCACCCGGAGAAGGCGCATGATCGGCCGAAGCTGGCTGCGGTAAGCAGCTAGGTCGCCAACCAGCAGCAGTCGCGAACCTACATGATGAACAACCCTCGCTGGATGGGCCTGCTTGTGTTCATCTAGACGCCTGTCATTTTCGCAGTAGTGGCAATTGTGGCGGGTGAGTCTGTCTTCTTGTTCACCCTGCTCGGACTGGATGGTCGGAGGGGCTAGTTTCCTGGTCAGCCTGTGGGTCGCCGCTCGCTATCGCCAGATGAAGGGCCGCGAGGTGGTGAAGTCGAGAATCACGCGGAGTCTGCTGGTCAGCAAGATCGGCTAAGCTTCCTTGTCGGGACGCCGATCATTGTTTTGTTTGGCGTTCTGAACATAAACACTTTGGGTGCGATCGAGTGGGTCACACTTATCACCTTTTGCGCCGTGCTCATGGCGTTCTGTGGGTTCATGTGGGCCGTCGCGGACGTGC
>VBJT01000206.1 GCA_005880075.1 Chloroflexota bacterium | reverse complement strand
GGTGCGGCCGGTCTGCGGCAACGCTCGGGCGACTCGCGGGATGAGCGAGGGTCGCAGCCGCCCGATCCGGCAGAGCGCCTCGAAGGCGAAATTGCTGACCAGAATGTCGTCGCGGAACTCCTTCCAGAGCCCGCGCGTTGCCAGCGGCGCGGTCGTCCGCTGGTTGCGCTTGGTCAAAGCCCAGCCGGTGTTGGGCACCCAGAAGAACTCGAAATGGTCGTTCGCTTGCACGTTCTCGTCTAATCGCACGAGGACCTGCTCCACGCGCTCCGGCATCTCGATCGCGTGAAGATTGAAAGCCTTCACGCAGCGGAGCGTGACCGAAGAGATTATACCGAGCGCCCCGAGCCCAACACGCGCGGCGCTGAAGATTTCCGGTTCCTTCTCGGCGGAGCAGTCAACAATCGAGCCGTCACCGGTAATGAGGCGCAATCCGGTCACCTGCGTCGCGATGCCGCCGAGGGCGCGGCCGGTGCCGTGGGTAGCCGTTGAGATGGCCCCGGATATCGACTGGTAGTTGATGTCCCCTAGGTTTTCGAGGGCAAGGCCCTGCTTGTCAAGTTCCCGGCTCAAGCGGGCAATCGGGATGCCTGCCTGGACGGTCGCCGTCTGCTTCTCGCGGTCGATCGACAGAACGCGCCCGTAGTCGTCCAGCTTGACGAGCCTTCCGTCCGTGAGAGCGATACCGGTGAAAGAGTGGCCGCTGCCTACGACCTTGACACGCTGCCCGGCGGCGGCGGCCTGCTTAACGATCCGAACGAGGCCCTGTTCGGTCGCGGGCCGCTCGATGCGCTCAAGCGTACACTGCTGGTTGCCGGCCCAGTTCTTCCAATGCAGGCGCTCTGACTGGCTCACGGCGCTTAATGTACACGATCACTTGATCTTTCGCACCGTCTCCACAGCGCGCCACAACTCACGGTCAGCCTCAAGGAACCGCACGAGCTGGCTCGTCGTGATGCCGAGTGCCTGTGCGGCTCGCGCGAAACTGCCTCCCGAAGCGACAAGCGCGTCGAGGACGGTGGCGACGACGACTGGATAGGACTCATTGCGCTGGTTAATGGCAAGCGAGCCGTTACGCCGGTGCTCGAAGAATTCGCGCGCGGGAGCCGGCTGCGCGAGATCAAACGGCGCCCTGCAATTCAGAGCAATACGTTCACGCAGCCTGCGGACGGCGCGCTTACGGTTCTCGGCCAGCGAACGCGCCTCTTCCGCCTGGCTGACGATCTCCGTAGGAAGATGCCGCAGACGAACGGCGGTCTCCACCTTGTTGCGGCGCTGGCCACCAGGGCCACTGGCCCGATAGCGTTCCTCGCGGCACTGTTCGAGCAGACGCTTCGGTTCGAGGCGCAACCAGACATCGCGCTCTCGGTCATACTCCTTGGAATCACCGGCGGCCGCCACGAATCGAAGTTTACCGGAAAAAAGCAGACGAGCTGTCAATCCTTGAGAAAGGCTCTAGCTATCGCACACTTCGGGGCGCTGCGTGATTGCCCGCGCCGCGATAATGCCGAGAACGGGCCGCAGCGTGAGCCCGCGAATGGTTGGGTGAAGGAACGGTGCATCGAGATTAATCACGTAGTGGTGGCGGCGACCTCTCTTGCGCAGCTGGATCATGCCGTGGTGACGCAGGTCGCGGACGACGCCCCACACAGCGCGTTCCGTCAACGCGAGGTTGTGTGCGATTTCCTCAACCGGCGAATCGGGACACACAGCCAGGTAAAACAGTACGCGTCCCTGGGCCGAGAGGAGAGACCAATTACCTCGCTTGCCATCTCGGTGGACGGCCCTCCGAACAGTCTTACGCTGCTTGGCCGGGGGTGGCTCGTGGACTGGCTGGTGTACGACCATGGCAGTCCAAAGAGTAAGTTGCGCGGCGTTTCTCCGTCGTCGCAGCGCAACGACATGAGCTAACAAGGGCGTTGCGAAAACGACAAAAGAAAAGAGCTCCCGCTGTTTAGCTTATCGACGGGGGTGCGGCGATGAGGCTTTGATCCGGGAGCTCGTGGCCTTCAATTTAGCTTGAGCGACATTTCAATTTCATAACAAAGGGAGAAGCAAAAATCCTATACACATATCAAACACCGAGATAAGGCCCACGCCGGGGCTACGGCCCATTTTCCGGTAGTAGTATTCCGGCGACAGGAGCCTATCTCGCATGATTCTTGTCGCAGGCGGAACGGGGTTCGTCGGCGGCGCGGTTGTCCGCGAACTGCGCCGCCGTGGCCTCGATGTCGCCGTCCTGACGCGCGATGCGAAACGGGCTGCCCGCCGCTTCGAGGGTCTCGGCGTCGACCTGCGAGAAGGCGATGTTCGCGACGCCGCGAGCCTCGCGCCGGCTATCCGTGGATCGGACGCCGTGATCGGTTGCCAGCAGTTCCCGAACTCACCGATCGAGAACCCCTCGCGCGGCCATACCTTTGAAGAAGTGGATGCCAAGGGCACCGAGAATCTAGTAGCCGTCGCGAAAGCTGCGGGCGCGAAGCGATACGTCTACCTGAGCGGGGCGGGCGCCGCGCCCGATGCGCCGTATCATTGGTTCCGCGCGAAATGGCGGGCCGAGACGGCCGTGCGGCAGAGCGGTCTGCTGTACACGATATTCCGCCCGTCCTGGGTCTATGGGCCGGAGGACAAGGCGCTCAACCGTTTCCTGGGCATGTCGCGCTTTCTGCCGTTCGTCCCGCTCATCGGCAGTGCCGCCGAGCAGCGCCTCCAACCGGTATTCATCGATGACGTTGGTCGCGCTGTCGCCGAGGCGCTCGTGCATCCGACCGCGGACAACCAGGTCTTCGAGCTGGGCGGGCCGGAAGTGCTGACGATGAAGGAGATCGTTCGCACCGCGCTCGAAGTATCCAGCAGACGACGCCTTCTGGTATCGGCGCCGAAGGCCCTGATGAAGCTGGCCAGTTCGGTGCTGCAATTCGCACCGGGCCGGCCGCTGACCCCCCACGCCGTCGAGTTCATCACAATGGACGCCCTCGCCGACCCGACGAGGGCCGAACTGACGCTGGGCATCAAGATGACGCTGCTGAGAGACGCGCTGGCCACCTATCTAGCACCACCGA
>VBJT01000205.1 GCA_005880075.1 Chloroflexota bacterium | reverse complement strand
TGGCTCTAGAATCGATTAGGCGAGGGCGGTTAGCTCAGCGGGAGAGCGCTTGCTTCACACGCAAGAGGTCGCAGGTTCAAACCCTGCACCGCCCACCACCACGGAGCCGAAGTGGCGGAACGGCAGACGCGCTGCGTTCAGGGCGCAGTGCCCGTAACGGGCGTGGGGGTTCAAATCCCCCCTTCGGCACCAAACATGCGCTCGTAGCTCAGTCTGGATAGAGCGCAGCCCTGCGGAGGCTGAGGTCGTGGGTTCGAGTCCCACCGAGCGCGCCACTCCCCCTTCGATTGCCATGGAGGCAGGGTAGCTCAGCGGCAGAGCAGAGGCTTCATAAGCCTTGTGTCGCGGGTTCGAATCCCGCCCCTGCCACCAGTCCTGATCGCCGCTTAGTCCGGCTTCATGCAGGCCTGGACCTCGTTGCATTCCTTATGCCCGATGTTCCCGTCGCTACGCTGGCAGGCCTCGACAGCGTTGCATGACTTAGAGCCGACGAGACCCGGGTTGTAGGCGCAGGCAAGCTCGGCATTACACGAGTTCGTGCCGATGTTTCCGGCGTTGGCGTAGCAGGCCTTGATGCCGATGCAAGAATCGCTCCGAATCTGCCCCTTGTTTCCAAAGCATGCGTCACTCGTATCGTATCGCGTCGGGCCCCGGGCGACGCACGCGTTGTCGCCGACGCTATCGCTGCTCCCCTGACAGGCGCGGGCTCCATAGCAAGACAGGCGACCAATGCGGCCACTGTTTAATCCGCAGGCGAAGTCGCCCGTACAGGAGCCGTTGTTTACACGCCCGCCATTCAGGAGGCAACCTTCATAGCCGTGACACGAATGATCCTCGATCTCGCCACTATTCGCCAAGCACGTCGTACCGCCGATGCTGCTGGCGTGGCACGAATCGTCACCTAACTCCCCAGTATTGTCCTGGCAGGCGCGCCAACCATTACATGAGTCGTTACCTATTTCGCCGCTGTTTCCCACGCAGGAATAGCCCTCGTTGTTCCTACTGCATGCGTTGTCGCCGATCTGGCCGGTGTTTTCTTGACATGCCTGGTGTCCCCGACATGAGTTGTCCCCTATGTCGGCCTTGTTGTTAAAGCAAGCGAAATCGCCAATGCAGGAATTATCACCGACGCGGCCCGTCAGGCCTTCGCAGGCGCGCTCGCCGGTGCAGGAACCTTCGCCGACCGAAGGCTGTTTCGCCAAAGCCGCGGGTGGCTCGGCGGCGAAGCCATAGGCTGCAAGGGCGAGCAGGCAGACTGTCAGAAAGAGAATCGATCGTCTGATCAACACTGCGTCTCCAGTGAGAAGAACGCTGACGGCGAAGAGAGGTTGTGTTTAGCGACGAAGCGATGAAGTGCGACCACTCGGTAGAGGACTGTCGCCTACAACCACTCGCGCCAGCCCTCGGGCAGGGTAGCTTCGAGGGCGTCGTCGACGGGGACTTCGAGCGGGACGAGGACGCGGGCGAGCATGCCCCAATGGCCAACGCAGAAGCTGAGCTCGAGTAGCTCGCGGTCGGAGAGCCAGCGCTTGAGCTCACGGGCGATTTCCGGCGCGTCGGAGGAAATGTTCGCGGCGGCGTCGGTGTAGCGGACGACGGCGCGGTCGAGGTCGGAGAAGCGGTCGCTTTCGTCGTAATTCTGGAGGGAGGCGATCTCGTCTTCGCTGAGGCCGACCTGCTGGGCGATGCGGATATGGTGCGCGAACTCGTACTCGCTGCCGCAGACCTGGGCGACGCGGAGGATCGCGATCTCGCGCAGGCGGGGCGAGAGGGTGAGTCCCCCGACGAGGAGTGGCGTTGCCATGCGCAGCCAGCCGCGGAGGAGCTGCGGGTTGTGGGCCATGACCTTGAAGATGTTGAGCACGCCGATTTCCGGCATGTTCTGCGAGAGGCGATCGTAGAGCTCGCGGAGTTCTTCGGAGCCGGGTTCGTCGACGAGGGGGATTACGGGCATCAGTTGGGAGTTGCGAGTTGAGAGTTGTGAGAATTCAAGCGTGGTTGACCCGCTCGTCCTGCGAGAGCCTCAGGACGAGCCGGAAGGAGCGCCTTCTTCGCTGTAGCGTGGTTCGCGACACACCTTTGGGGCGTCTCTACGCGGGCGGTGTCGGTGCATGCGACCCAACGGGTCGCACCTACGCGAGGCTCAGCTCTCATTCGGCGCCGCGATCGATGATTCGGTAGACGACGGTGCCCTGGGCGAGAAGCTTGCCGTCGCCGTTGGTCACGCGGACGTCGGAGTAGATGAGCTCCTTGCCGCGCTTAAGGACGCGGCCCTCGGCGTAGATCTCCTCGCCGATGGCGCCGGAGAGGTAGTTGACGTTGATGCCGACGGTCGAGCCGAAGTAGCGGGGGTTGCCGAGCTCGGCGGTGGTCCAGGCGGCCATCGCGCCGGTGGTGTCGATGAGGGAGGAGATTGCGCCGCCGTGGAGGGCATCGCCCATAGTGGAGTTTTCTTTCCTGTAGGGGAGGCGCAGCTTGGCGTAGCCCTCGGCGCCTTCGACGAACTCCATGCCGAGCTGGGCCTGGTACGGTACGAGCGAAGTGCCTCGGGCGATGCGGCGGATGCTCTTTTCGGTGGGGGTTTCAGTTTCGGATTGGGTCATGGGGCCTCCGTTTGGCGGTTAGTTTAGAACGGATTGGTTGTCAACGGATACGGGAACGGATTAACGGACGGCGAGCAGAGCGGCATCCCGTTAGAGCGGCGAGGCATTCGACTGCGCAACGTTGAGGGCGAGGCATTCGCAAGGGGAATGCTGTTCGCCTGCGATGGATGCCTCGCCCCTACGAAATTACCGGGCGTCCGCTCGACCTTAAGGGACGAGCGCGATGTGGATGGCTTCTTCGCCGGGTTCCTGGCGGGCGAGGAGGCGGATGGCGCGCTCGGCTTCGGTGAGGGGGAGGGTGTGGGTGTGGAGGCGCTCGAGGGGGTATTTGCGGGACTCG
>VBJT01000204.1 GCA_005880075.1 Chloroflexota bacterium | reverse complement strand
GAGGTTAGTAAAAACGGCGAGATCGAATTCACATTCGTCCACGCGATGGAGCGCGAGGCCGTGGGAAGTCGCCTCGATTACCCCCCAGCGGCAGCCGGCCGCAACCATCACGCTTAGCATCTCTTGGACCTCGGGTGCCTCGGGCGTGGTCATGCGCCCTGTGTCGGGAAGCAACTGATCAACGACGCGGCACTCGGCGGTGCTGATGAGGCCGGCCCGTTCACCCGTCGAACCAAACAGGTGATGGAGGAGGTGCGAGAGGCTGCTCTTGCCGTCCGTACCGGTCACACCGATCGTACGTAGCCGCTGCGCCGGGTAGTTGGAAAGGGTGGCGGCGATCCGCGCAAGTGTGCGCCGCGTGTCTGGAACGATCATCGCCGGTACACCCGACTCGCTGAGAAACGAGGACCAACTCGGTTTGCGGTCTGTCTGAACTGCCACCGCCGAAGCGCCGGCTCTGGCCGCCTGATTCAAATAGTCGTGGCCGTCGGTTTTGAATCCGGCGACCGCGATGAAGATAGACCCGGGTGCGACGGATCGAGAGTCGTACGAGGCGGAGGTGATCTCCGGGTCGCTACCATTTCCCTGGAGTATCGCGCCCGGGATGTTTCTCACAAGTTCAGTGAGTCGCATGGCGTCACAATTGAAACGATATGCAAGTGATCTGAGTTGCGTCGAATGGACGGGGGCCCTGCTCCGCCCAGGGGAGGTATTATGTCCAGCAGACCTGTAGGCCGAGTTCTGTACCGTCGATAACGGCGGCGATCATCAATCTAGGACCCTGATTACTCAGGGCCTCAAGCGGCCAACCCGAGGGTTTGGGCCGGGCGCCCTTGACACCCTCCTATTTGGCCTTGCACCGCGCAGGGTTTGGCCGGCCGGCGGGTTACACCGCCACCGGTGGGCTCTTACCCCGCCATTTCACCCTTCCCCGTGTACCGGGGGGTATGTTTCTGTGCCACTCTCCGTCCCCGGCCACTTGCGCAGCCGAAGCCTGGGCGTTACCCAGTGCGCTGCCCGGAGGAGCTCGGACCTTCCTCTCCGATGGAATCGGAGCGATCGCCCGGCCTGCTGGACTAATCCATTATATCCATTTCGCCATGCTCCAACCGGTCCAGTGCCCGGTTCGCCAGCTCGTCGGCGCGCTTGTTCATCGTTCTCGGTATCGAGTCTACGTCGAACCCCTCGAAGCGCCGGCGCAACTCCAAGGCTCTTGCGAACATCGGCTGCAGGCGCGGATTGCGCACCTTGTAACGGTGTTCGAGCTGGCGCACCACCAGTTCGGAGTCCATGCGAAGGCTTACTCGGGAGGCGCCGAGCGCCAACGCTGCCTCGAGACCGGCGATAGCCGCCTGATATTCCGCCTCGTTGTTCGTCGCTCGGCCAATCCGCCGGGAAACTGTATGAACTTCCCGTCCTGCCGCGTCATAAATGACTGCCCCTACTGAAGCAGGGCTCTGCATAGACGACCAATCGATTCTCAGCATTCAGCGTCAGGGCTTGAATACCATCTCGACCGCATCGTCCTTGACGACGATGCGGTCGAGCACTGCGCGAATCAATTCACGTCGTTCGCCAAACGCCAAGGCGTTCCAATTCTCGTGCAGTCGATGCAGCGCGTTATCCCGCTGCCGCCGCCTCTCCGCCTCAGACGCCCGAAGCTCGGCCAGCTTGTGCGACTCAACAAGTTGCTCCTCTACCTGCAACTGCTCGCTCGCAAGATTTACTCCGAGAGAGCGCAACTTGTCTTGGTTTATGCGCCCTGAAACGGCCGACTCAAGATACTGCTCTAGCCGTCTGTCCAGCCGCTTCGCCTTTTCTCGCAATCGCCGGATTTGCGCCTCCGCCTCACCCGCTGCTAGCGCGCCATTGCCCGCCGTTTTCGTCGTGCGGGAACCACCCGGCTTCAAGCTGCGACGGACTTCCTCCTCGAGTTCGACGGCCCTTCTGGTGTGATAATCGCATAGGCTCCGGTTCGTCCGTGATTCGCACTGATAGTACCTGTATTGCGCCATACGCGTCATGCCGTCGCTCCTCCGCTGCCAGCGTTGTTTGCGGGTGACGCCGATCATCTTGTTACCACAGTAACCGCAGTATGTAATACCGGAAAGCAAGAAGGGCGACATCCTTCGAGCTTCTCCAACTGGGCGCCGCTGGTCCAGGCGCTCCTGTACCCGCTGAAAGTCCTCCTGAGCTATCAGCGGCCGGTGGCTGGCAGGAACGCGCACTCCGAATCGCGAGTAGGTGCCGACGTAGGCCCTGTTCCTCAGGATGTCCCGCACGGTTACCATGCTCCAGAGCCCACCCTTGCGAGTGCGCAATTGCTCGTCGTTCAATCGGCGAGCGATGCGCCGGATACCCAGACCGTCCTTTAGATAGAGGCGGAAGATGTACCGGATAACGGAGCCTTCAACCGGAACGATGACCAGTCGTCTGCGGAGTCCCACCCGGTATCCGTAAGGTGGCCGGCCAAGCACCTCGCCTCGCACTGCCTTTTGGCGCATCGCGGCCTTCACTCGCTCCCCAACGCTACCATTGCTCCTGCTTCGCGACCAGATGCGAAGCAAGTCGCTGGGGAGATCAGCTTCATCGTTCAAACTGATGATCGGCACCCCCAGACTTGCCAGCTGGAAGTAGCGTCTCACGGCCTCAGTCGGGCCGCTGCCGAGGTTCATCAGATCAGATATTGCGACCAGCAAAAAGCCGTGCGCGCCTTGCAGGCGAACGAACTCTAACATCTGCTTGAAGCCTGGCGCTTCAGGCGGCGACCCTGGGTCCAGGAAGGTCGCAGCCGCCTCAAAGCCATTGCTTTTGCAAAATTCGAGGAAGGACTCGCTCTGCTCAGCCAGCCCGCGGCTCTTCGTCTCCCGAAAATATCCGACCGCTCGCATGCTAACTCACAAGCAGAATTCGTTCGCAGCTCACGCACTGGACAAGCCCCACGCCGCTCCTCGCCTTCTGCAGCAGCGATATCGGTAACGCTATCCGGCAGCCCTGACACATACCCCGTTCCACGCCCGCCACAGCTTGCCCCCTATGGCGCTCCCGCAGAAGCTGGTATAGCCTCAGGCTCGACGCATCAACCGTCTTTAACTGATCCTGCCGCCTCGCATCGAGGTCCGCGACCTCGGGTTCCAGCCGCGCCTTCTCCTCGAGGAACGATGCTTGGTCCCGCTGCCAGATCGCGTCCCGTTCCGCCAACGATGATTGGGCGTTGTCCAACTGCGCCTCTCCCTCTTCGATCTCCACAAGCAGGCCCAGAAGCGTGTCTTCTCGCTTAGCCACCTGCGCCTTCAACAAGGCGAACTCCGTATTGAGATCGCTGAGTTCCTTTGGGTTGCGGATCGTACCTCCGTATAATTTGCCCTCGACCTCCGTCGCCTTTCCTCGCGCGTCGTCGACGGACCATTCAGCATCATGGAGCCGGGATCGAAGCTGCGTCAGCACCTCTTGCTTCTCCGCAACTACCTGTCTAGCAGCAATCAGCTCTTCGCTCTCCCCCATTTGACCCTCGACGTCTGTCAGCCTCGCCCGGGCCCTGTCCAGCGCCTGATCAGTCTCTTGCAGGGCAAGGACATCAGGGGCCGTCGTCATTTAAGCAAAGACATACAAGCGGAAGAACATGGATGGACAACTTCCGGTGGCGGATTATAGACTTAGGTTAGAGCGTTTTGCAATAAGACTTGACTCCTCCCCGGCTTTTGGTAGAGGCATCAAAGCGCGGCTTTTTTGACCCGGCCACTCCAATGCGAATCAACATCCTCAACGAATTGCGTCAACCGGTCGGAAGCATTGCTGTATTCGACTTGTCAGAGCCGGCCATTCGGCTGGACGATACGCAGGTAAGGAGTTTGTCCGGTACCTTGACACTCGTCCGCACCAATCGGGGCCTCCTCGCAACTCTTAAGGCGTCGGCGATGGTACCCGAACATTGCGCGCGTTGCCTTGTTCCAGTTGACTGCCCTTTGCCCATCACGTTCGAAGAGGAATTTATTCCGGTCTTCGACGCAAACACTTCTAAACGGGTCCCCGATGCCGGCGGCGACGATCCTTTCCGAATTGGGCCCGACTTTATCGTTGATTTAGACGAACCGCTGCGCCAGTACATGCTAATGTCAGAGCCGCAGAAACCACTTTGCCGGCCAGACTGCCTGGGTTTATGTCCATCATGTGGCGCCGACCTAAACAGCACCTCTTGTGAGTGCCTGGCGGTCGACCAACGATGGAGCGCCCTTGCCGGGTTAGGTACGAGCACTAAGATGAAAGGTTCCTAGCCATGCCCCCGCTGCCTAAGAAGAAGACTTCTACATCTCGAAAGCGGCGCCGCCGCTCGCACCTCAGCGTCTCACTGCCGCAGCTCGTGACCTGTCCCCAGTGCCGCAGTCCGCGGCCGTCCCATCAAGCCTGCCCCATCTGCGGCACATATCGCGGCCGTGACGTGCTCGCGGTTGGAGAGGCCCGGCGGCGGCCGCCACGAGCGTAATCGCGTTCTCGGCCTCGATCAGCGCGTGCTATACTTCGCCTGACCATGCGACGTGGACTCCTTCTGCTATTGGTTCCCGTCAGTCTCATCTTGGCAGCCGCCGCGGCAATAACCTATTTCGTCTGGTGGGACGCCACTCATTGCACCTTCTGCCGGAT
>VBJT01000210.1 GCA_005880075.1 Chloroflexota bacterium | reverse complement strand
CCGCAGTCCCAGCCCTGGAGCCGCTAACGCGCTCCATGCCAAACGCCCATGTGCTGGCGGATCGTTTCTTGATAGGCGCCGGGCTGGTAATAGCGATCATAGAACTCCGTTTCCAAGTGGTGTGCCTGGAACCAGATGTTCATCATCATCGGGTCGATCGTTGCCGGAAAGCGGCCATACGTCTCCCAGATGTAAGAGCAAAGCGCTTTCGTGGCGTCCAGACACCAGCCGGGCGTCTTCTGGACCAGTTTGTCAAGCGACTGCCTGTCCTTGAGCCCCACCGGACCGCCTTCCTCCTTGTAGACGCCGCTGCCACCCCACTTCGCATCGAAGATCGCCTGGACGGCTGCGTCCATGTCCGGGTAGTACGGCGGGCAGTAGGCCTGGAAGTGCCCATCCAGACCAACCGGAACCGGCCGCGGACCCGCCTCCGGGTTCAGCGTCTTAATCGGCCCGAACTTTGAGGGGATGTGGAAGCGGAAGCCCATCATCGGAAAGATGAAAGCGCTCACCGACGAGGTAAAAATCCAACCACCGAGGCCCATCGCCTGCAGCGCCAGGTACATGTTCTGGAGCATGATTGCCTGCTCGGTGCCCGGAATAATCATCTGCATCGAGCTTTCGAGGCCCGAGAGCGGGTAACCGCGCGAACGGTCCAGATAGCCCTTGTCGGCCCACTCCTTCAAAGGCTCGGCATTGCCGTTCAGGTCGTCGTAGACGTAGTAGGAGTTCGGCTCGTCCATCAAGAGCATGAGTACGTTGATGTACTCCCATGTCACGTCGCTGATTGGCATAAAGAGCGTGCTGCCCGGCTGGTTGACGTTCCACCAGTTGAAGGGCTGCGTGATTCCGGCGATCATTGGTACCTGAAGGCGGCCATTGCCTATCTGCACCGTGTTCGCCCGGAACGCCTGGACGATCTTCTCCCGGTCGTCGAGCGTCTCAAACTCCTGCATCGCGGAGGGGTGCTTATCGCGCAGCTTCACCATGTAGGTGCCCTCATCGTTCGTATAGAAAAGCTCCGTGCCGTGCGAGCCACAAGCGCTGGCATACACGTTGCTGCCTGCCTGGTCGTTGAACGGCAGGTCCGCCAGGTTCACACCGCTGATACCCGTTCCCGCCATCACCAGCATCGCTTCCTCGATCTCGTCTAGCGGGACCGGGTCCTTCGTGGACTGGAACGGGGCGAGGTCTCCCGGCATTTCTGCGCCAAGCGGGAAGCGTCGGGCGCGGCGCTGGAAGATCGCGTCGAAGAGCGAGTAATTCCACGCGCGCTGGGCCGGCTCAATAGAGACGACGGGTTCAGTCACGGGCGTTCTGGTCAACACCATGGGAGCACCTCCGTAGTTCGAACGATTCGCGAACCGATTATACGCTCACGCCCGACGCTCAGGATAATGCGAGGGAGTCCCCAGAAAGCCCCGTGCTATCATCGTAGACACCGAATGGCCTTCCTTTTCTTCGACTTTCTTTCCATAAACTTCTTCGCCGCAGTCATCTTCGTCGGGGCTATCTTTACTGCTCTCATTGTCGGCATCTCGTTTCATGAGTTCTCTCACGCTTTCATAGCCGACCGGTTGGGCGATGGCCTGCCGCGCAGAATGGGACGTCTCACGTTGAACCCTCTCGCCCACCTGGAGCCGGTCGGGACAATGCTCATGCTGCTGGTTGGCTTCGGCTGGGGACGCCCTGTACCGGTGAACCCGAACGCCACTCGCAACCCGAAAGCGGCGCTCGGCCTTACAGCCGCCGCCGGTCCGCTTTCGAACTTCGTCGTCGCTGCGGTCGCCGGGCTGCCGCTCAAACTCAATTTGGTAGAGTGGGTATCGCCCTTCGATAAGCTGCGGGCCGAGTTTCTAGCTCGGGATGGATGGACGTCCGGAGAGTATTTAAGCGTCTATTTGAGCGCCATAGTCCTCTTCAGCCTCATTCTCGGTGTATTCAATCTCATACCGCTCGCCCCGCTAGACGGCTTCAAGGTAGCGCTCGGGTTTCTTCCTCGCGACCTCGCCGTCTCGTTCGCGCGCCTCGAGCCGTACGGTCCAATTGTACTCATCACGCTCTTCCTCCTGCCGTGGTTGACGGGGAGCTTCATACTATTTGAGATCATGTCGCCCATCATCAGGCTACTTGCGTGGCTGTTTGCTGGGACGAGCGGGGACCCGTTTGTTTAAGCGCCCGATCTACCGCACGCGGCAGCTAATCGGCGCTCTTAAGCCAAGAGTCGACAGTATCGAGCGAGCAGAGGCAGAGCAACTGCTCGGTCCCAAGTTATCGTCCCTCTTCGAATCGATGACCAAGCGAGACCAGCGTCATAGCTTAGACGTGTACCGGACGCTCAAAGGGCAGGGCCGCACAGACCGCGACTTGCTGATCGCGTCGCTTCTACACGACTCGGGGAAAGCGGCGCTGGCAGGCGTTAAGGTGAGGCTCTGGCACCGGGTGGCCTACGTTCTGCTCGAAGCCGGCGCGCCGTGGGGTCTGCGCCGCCTAGCGACAGGGCGGAGCGGGCTGGCCGCCCTTAGCCAACATGCCGAACGAGGCGCGTTGGTTGCGGAGGCGCTGGGCGCCCCGGTCGCCGTAGTCGAACTCATCCGCTGGCACGAGGACGATGGCACGGTCGATGAGCGGCAGTGGCTGCTCCGCCTCGCCGACGATTCCTGCTAGACCTAGCACCTCTGGGGGCTGACCGCTTTCAATTGTAAGGTCACAGGCGGACTGATAAGCTCGTGAGAGATGGACAGATCTAACGGCAAGAAGCGCATCACAATTATCGGTACCGGTCTGATCGGCGGGTCGCTGGGAATGGCGCTTAAGGGCGCCCGGCTACCAGGCCTCGAGGTCATGGGCCACGATCGGGATCGGGGTAACGCGACGCAAGCCGAGAAGTGCGGAGCGATCGATCGCGCGGAGCACAACCTGCCCCGAGCTGTCACCGGCGCGGGTATGGTTATCATTGCCGTTCCAGTGCTCGCTGTGCGTGAAGTGATGCAGCAAATGGCTCCTGATCTCGCTGAGGGAACCGTCGTGACGGATACCACAAGCACAAAGGCCCACGTCATGCGCTGGGCCAGGGAGGCGTTACCGGAATACGTCAATTTCGTGGGCGGACACCCGATGGCCGGCAAGGAGACCGCCGGCATAGCAAACGCCGAAGCTTCGCTCTTTCGCGGGAAGGCCTACTGCATCTGCCCCGCCGTCGACGCTTCTGATATGGCAGTGAAGACAGTCCTCGGCCTGGTGCAGATCGTGGGCGCGGAATCTCTCTTCGTCGACCCCGAAGAGCACGACATCTACGCGGGCGCGGTCAGCCACCTGCCGCTGATGATGTCGACTGCGCTCTTCTCTATGCTCCGTTCGAGTCCCGCCTGGAACGATATGGGTATGATGGCCTCGTCGGGCTTCAACGATGTCACGCGCCTTGCGGCCAGTGACCCGGCGATGAGCCACGGCATCTGGGCAACCAACCGAGATGCCCTGATCCACTGGCTGGAACGGCTGGCCGAGGAACTTCGGCGTTACCGGGACATGCTTAAGGATGCGCAAGACGAGGCACTGCTAGAAACCTTCCTCAAGGCCCAAATCGACCGCGAATCCTTTCAGCGGCGGCCGCCTCGCCGCGAGATGGAAACAGCCACGGCGAAGGTGGACTCCGGCCAAGCGCTCCTCAGCATGCTCGTAGGCGGGGCGCTGGCCAAGAATATTCAGCGAGCGAAGCAGCTCCCGGAACTCATGCGCCAAACGCAGGAAGCGGACGAGAAGGACGGTAAACGACGGCCTACTCTGGCTGAGCGAATCGCAGAAGACGTGCGGCGCGACCTGGAGAAACTTGAACAGAAGCGCGCCGAGAAGCAGACGGGAACAGAAGACAAGCCCGATAACGAGACCTGATCGCAGATGCAGCGGACCGTCACGACTGCGAAAGCCATCCGCGGCATACTGAGCGTCTCGGCCAATAAATCGATTTCGCACCGAGCCGCGATCCTGAACGCCATCGCCGATGGCGAAGCGATCATAGAAGACTTCCAGCGCGGGGCGGACTGCCTGGCAACGCTCGATTGCCTGCGCCGGCTTGGAGCTTCGATACGGGCGCGTGGCGAATCCAGTCTTGTGGTCAAGGGCCTGGGAAGCCGAGGGCTGCATGAGCCCGCGTCGGTGCTAGACGCCCGGAACTCAGGCACTACCATGCGCTTGATGGCCGGCCTCCTCTCAGCGCAACCGTTTCTCTCGGTGATCTCCGGTGATGCCTCGCTCAACCGCC
>VBJT01000209.1:5677-7871 GCA_005880075.1 Chloroflexota bacterium | reverse complement strand
TTACCCTTTGCGGATTACTTGGTTCTCCCAAATGCCATGCGCTCAGGAGATGAGCTGGACGCAGTCGATCACCAATTCAGCACTCGTGTACTCGACTGGCTAGGATTCACGCAACCGCCCGCCAACGTTCTTCATAACCGTGCGCGAGCCGGGGGGATACCAGACCATGTCGCTGAGGTCAACGGCCTTCCTGTCCTGGTTTGCGAGGATAAGGCCACGATCGAACCACTTCTCCCACGGCACGAAGCACAACTTCTACGGTACACGGAAGGCAGAACCAAGTATGCAGTGTGGACGAATGCCCGTCGTCTCGTGGCATTCCGCGTCGAGCCCGCAGGTGGGCTCGTTCGCCTCGTTGACATCGACATTGAGTCCGTTTTCGGAGCACAGATGCCACTGGCGCCGGTCCTGGACGACGCAGAAACTAAGCTCGCCTATTTTCGCCTCATTCTTTCGGCCGGACGATTTACGCAGTTCGAAAATCTGGCGCAAGACCTAGCTGTCGACGAAACGACATTTCTTGCACAAGCAACACCGCTTCAGGGCCTACAGGCATTGGAGACCTTCTTGAGTGGGGCGCGCAACGCTCTCGAGGGTCTCCGCCTTGCAGCCCTCGCTGCCTTTCAGGATGCGCGCGGAACAGGCGACGAGAACGCAGCGGCGCAGGCGGACATCTCACGCCTTTGGCAGCAGCAAGCGGCCGATTATCAGAACACCCTCGGGCCGCTTGCGACTGATCAAGTCAGGACGGTCATCGAAGACGTCGGCATCCGTCTCGGTAACTTCCGCGATGTAGAGCTTAGGCAGGCTCTCGCGCAACTTCCATCCCAATCTGCCGTCCTCAACGCGACTAAGCACTTCGCGGTAGTTACCGAGCACGCCAACGGCACAATACTCTCAAAGCGACTCGGATCGTATCAATCAGAACGCATCATGGACGCCTACCAAGTATGGGTGGAACAGCAATCCGAGGAGGAAAACGCGACACCCGAGATATACGCTCAACAGGTCGCGTATGTCTTCTTTATAAGGCTCTTCCTTGCTCGGATCTTAGAGGACAAGGGAATCATCGATCCCAGGATCGCGTCGGACGGCGGCTTCCAGCGGTGGAGGGAACTGGTATCAAACCATGACATCCACGGGCAGACATACCTCCAGCTAATCGGCAGGCGCGTTGGCGTTTTCTATCAGCATTTTTTCCGCCAGCCGGTTTTTGATTGGTTCATTCCAGATGATTACCTATTACTCGTCACGCTAAGCTTCCTCGCTCGCTGGAAGCTGGACACTATAGATAGCGATGTTCTCGGATTCACTTACGAGAACTACCTAGACAGGGTTGTTAGGAACAAGAAGGGTCACTTCCTCACCCGCCCGGAAGTCGTCGAATATATCTTGGACATTGCCGGCTATTCAGGCCCACAGATAGTTGGCCGGCGCCTCCTTGACCCAGCCTGCGGCAGCGGATCCTTCTTAGTGCACGCGGCAAGACGGTATCGGCAGGCTCTCACTCACGCCTTCACCAGCGCAGCGGGCACGATCGATGCTCGGGCATTGGCTCGTCGATTTATCGACGACATCAAACGACTCTTTGTGGGGATGGACATTGAACCGTTTGCCGCTTACCTCGCGGAGCTAAACCTATTGATCCAGATACTCGATGATGTTCAAGTCCTCATTCAGGCAGGGGACAGGCCTCTTGTCGACAAATTCGAGATTTATCGTACCGACTCTCTCGAACTGCCGGATTACGTCTTTGCTGGCATTCCTCCACCTCCCAACGTACCCCTCGACGTCGAATTGGACGAAGCGCTTCCTTTAAAAGCGAGGGCAACCGGATATGAAGAAGGATTCTCGTATATCATCGCAAACCCTCCTTACATCAATCCGAAACAGCATCAACCAGCTGCCCGCTATAGAGCCCAGCCATTCTTCGCCCAGTATCTCCCGGGGGATACAAATACATACCTGATGTTCCTTAGGCTTGGCGTCTACTTACTTGGCCAAAACGGGACCCTGGCAATGATTGTCCCGCTTACGCTTGTCGGTGATCAATCTGCCGCCGGCCTTAGGCAACTATTCTGCTCTGCCCCATTAGCTCCGACCAAAATCACCCGCTTCTATACAGGAAACGTCCTGTTCCCGGGGGTGGATCAAGCTACCTGCATAATCGTTGTGGCACGAGCTGCGCCAAGAA
>VBJT01000209.1:0-5545 GCA_005880075.1 Chloroflexota bacterium | reverse complement strand
GACTCGCCACGCCCTCGCAACTAGGCAGGGTGATGTCAACGCGACTCATATCAACCCCTGCAGGGTGGGCGCTCCTCTTCCCGGATCGCTGCCCATCTACAAGGGCGAGAATTTGGCCCGCTTCGCTCCCCTGCCACCCGTGCCCGCCGACTGGGCTGTACCGCGGCCAGCTGGTTCGCTTGCCGGAGCGCAGGAGGGCGCAAGCCGGGCAGCAGCGAATCTCTTGAACCTAACGGCGGTAGAAGAAGGAGTCGTACTGAGGGAAACAGCACGCCTGAATACACGGAAGAGACTCATCGCGACACGATCGGCCTCCCTTGGGCGCGCTAAATTTTGTATGGCGATCGTGAGAACAGATGTACTATTATCCGGCCATAAGTAGCAGATCACGCGGGCCAAGAATCCGGCAAACGCCATCTCCCGCCTCGACGCCACCAAGTCGTATCCACTCCACCACACCCGGTGTCCCCTTCCGAGCCTCACTCCCTCTCCCCCAGCGGCCGCTTCGGCCCCTCGCCGTCAGCCGGAGGTGCCGGCGGCGGTCTATCTAGGTCCGGGAATCTGTCCAGTATCGCCTCTAAGCTATCGAACAACTCTTCGCTCGCCTGCGGATGCATTTTGTGCTGCATCCCCACCGCGCGGGATAGCCTGTCCAGCCCCATCGACAATATCTCCAGGTCCTCCTCTTCGTCGACCAGCGCCCTCTTTATTCGCATGCGCAGCATGGCGATCTCGTCCGCCAGCCCTTCGACTTGGTCGGCCCGCCTCAGCTCGGCCCGGTCCTCGCTCGCCATCGACTTCGACAGGTAATAGTTGCCCTTCCGGCGCCGCTTCCGCCGTCCCTTCTCCACATCATCCTCCTCAACGGCCCTATAAACTTTTGGCCCGAGCATAGCCAATCCTGCTCGTATCTCAAATAGGACAGTGTCACTCGCCTCTTAGATTTTTGGCCACTTCTCGCTAAGTTGGATGGAGGTGAATTGACCATGCCCAGAGGAGGCAAACGCCCCGGCGCCGGAGCGCCCAAAGGCAACCTGAACGCTCTCAAGCACGGCGGCCGCTCGAAGCAGTTCAAGCAGCTTGGTGAGATAGTCGCCGCCAGCCCGCGGGCCCGCAAGCTCCTTCGCCGCTACGCCGACCGCGTACGCTCCAGGCAGCGCCAGGCCGATGAGCTCGCCGCTCAGGTCATCGAACAGGTGCTAAAGCGCGGCCTGGTCCGCGGCCGCGAGAGACTCATTCTCCTCGCAGAAGTTCTGGATGGAGAGCGGACAATCGGACAAAGTCGTCGGAAACCCGCCGCGCCCAAACGCAGCCGGTCGCGTATACCGGAAAACACCCCCCACAGACAATCACTCACCACACGCCATCAACGACGGCCAATCAGAAAACCCCGAAGGAAAATCGAATGATTGAACGCCCGCGACAACCCGCAGTCGCCAAACCGAAGCTGTGGGATTTCAACCCGCAGCAGGCTAGAGCTCGATCTCCGGGTACAGCGGAAATCGTCCCAGCAGGTCCCGCGCTCGGCCCCTCGGCCTGCGCGCCCGGCGGGGCGCGTCTGCGCCGCAGCCCAGCGTCGCACGATCACGGTGGTTGTGCGGGTGAGGCAATCTTATTGAATATTGGAAACTGCTACAATCGGCCAACGCCTGGTAGCAGGAAAGGAGTCAATGACATGCTAAAAGGACTGGCTGGAGCCACTATCTGGAGCGAGGACCTTAACAACCTTCTCCCGTTCTACCGCGACCTGTTGGGCCTTAAGGTGGCCTACGAGCTGCCAGACTTCGTAGGCTTTGGCGAGAGAGCTGCCAGCGGGGGGTACACGGGCGCGTACCTGGGCCTCGGCACGCATAGCAAGGTCAAGGGCAAGCCTTCCGATCAGTACCGTCACATGGTCGGCCTGAGCAGCGACGGCGTGGACGCGGACTTCGAACGCCTGACTGCGGACGGGGTCGAGTTCATCGAGCAGCCGACTGATTACGGTGGCTTGCGTATCGCGACGTTGAAGGACCCTGAGGGCAACATTATCCAGCTCTTGCAGCCGGTAGCGACATAGACGGCTGGAAGGGGGGCGCGGGTATCAAGCATTTAGCGACCGCGATATGCCGTCTCGGGCGGCCATGCAGGGTCGTCTCTAAAGCTCGATCTCCGGGTACAGCGGGAAGCGCCCCAGCAGGTCCCGCGCACGGCCTTCGGCCTGCGAGCGGGCGGGCTCGTCGAGCGTGTAGTTGGCGAGCGAGGGCTTGCCGGAGGTGGTCTTGGTCGGGGCCGTCGCGCGGAGGACGCCGGCGATGATGGCGGCGATCTCCTGCATCTCGGCGGCGGCCATGCCGAGCGTGGTGACGGCGGGCGTGCCGAGGCGCAGGCCACTCGTGTACCAGGAGCCGTTGGTGTCGTACGGGATAACATTGCGGTTGAGGGTGACGCCGGCGGAGCGCAGCGCGGCCTCGCCCTGGCGGCCGGTGAGGCCGAAGGGGCGCACGTCGACGAGCACGATGTGGTTCTCGCTGCCGCCGGTGACGACGGTCACGCCGTTCGACTGGAGGGCTTCGGCGAGCGCGGCGGCGTTGTCGACGATGCGCCGGGCGTAGGTCGCGAACTCCGGCTGCGACGCCTCGTGGAGGGCGACGGCCTTGGCGGCGATGATGTGCGGCAGCGGCCCGCCGAGGACGAGCGGGCAGCCGCGGTCGACGGTGCCGGCGAGCTCGGCGTCGCAGAGAACCATGCCGCCGCGAGGGCCGCGCAGCGTCTTGTGCGTCGTCGTCGTCACGATGTGCGCGTGGCGGACGGGCTCGAAGTCGCCGGTGTAGACCTTGCCGGCGACGAGGCCGGCGAAGTGGGCCATGTCGACCATGAAGGTCGCCCCGACCTCGTCGGCGATCTCGCGGAAGGTGCGGAAGTTGATCCTGCGGGGGTAGGAGCTGTAGCCGGCGATGAGGAGCAGGGGGCGCTCCTCGCGGGCGCGCTTCCGCACCTCGTCGTAGTCGATCAGGTTGGTCTGCGGTTCGACCGTGATGCCCATCATCTTCTGGCTGCCGAGCTTGCGTCGGAGCCCTTCCCAGTCCTCGGCCGAGAGATCGCGCACGTCCTTGGCGTTGAGGCGCTCGAGCTCGGGCGCTTCGACGCGATGGGTGAGGACGGCCCAGAAGGCGACGAGGTTGGCGTCGATGCCGCTGTGGGGCTGAACGTAGGCGTGCTGGGCGCCGAAGAGCGACTTCGCCAGCTCGACGGCGCGCGACTCGATGGCGTCGACGTTGTCGCAGCCGGCGTAGAAGCGGTGGCCGGGCGAGCCCTCGGCGTACTTATCGGAGAGCCAGTTGCCCATGGCGAGGAGGACGGCCGGCGAGGCGAAGTTCTCGCTGGCGATGAGCTTGAGGTGCGAACGCTGGTCGGCGAGCTCCTGGCGGATGCTGTCGGCGACCTCGGGGAGGGCGGCCCCGACAACGTCGAGCGCGGCGCGGAAGGCGATCGTTTCGGGGGAGGCGGTGGCGGTTGGTGTCTGCGCTTTCATGGGCATCCTCCTTGGCTCAAGACCCAGGACTCGGGACTCAGGACTCGGGATTCGTGCCCAGGCGCGCGGCGGTTGTTGGTGTCGCTTCCCGGTGGTCGATTCCACCTCGCAGGCGCCAGTCGCGACGGGGTTAGTTTAGCAGATGTGGTCCCAAACTGGGAGGTCGAGTCGGAGCGGATGATTGTCAGCGGATTGCCGAGCGGATGAGCGGATGGCCGGTCTAGCGATCGGCCACCACGCGCGGGCATTGGCTCCACCCCCAGATCCCTTCGCGGAGAGGCGTGGGTCCGCGAACCAGTGTGGTCGTCGCTCAGGATGACGAGGCAGCGGGTGGGTTCACATGCTGAGCTTCGTGCTGGCGCCAGGCGAATTCGTTGAGGGCCATGAGGCCGCCCGACATGAGAGAGTGGCCGCCGAGGAGGACGGGGATGCGGGCTTCGACCGCCGCGCGGGTGAAGTCGCGGAGGAACGGGTCGCTGATTTGTGACCAGTGACCGAGGTCGGAGAGAAAACGGTCCTCCCGCGTCGCCGCGATCCCGAAATGGGCGAGGAGGACGCGGGTGTCGATGAAGGCCCCGTCGCCGAGCTTTGGGAGAACTTCAAAGAAGCCGTCGACGCCGGCCGCTTCGATGAAGAAGCCGAGGAGCGAGCGGGGGGTGCCGGTCAGAGCCCGACCATCGCTCTCGAGTCCTCTCTCCTCTGCGAAGAGGCGGACGCGGCAGGCGGTCTCGCGTTCGAGGTACCGCCAGGAGTGGCTGCCGACGCGGCCCGCGACGATGATCTGCGCCTCGCGGTTGGTGAAGAGAGGCAGGACGCGCTGGTAAGCAGGCAGGCTAAGAGCCTGAGCCGTGGGATTGGCATCGGATTGCACGGAGCGAAGGCATTCGCGGAGGCGCGGGCCGCCTTCGCCTGTGAGAGCGAGGACGGCGAGATCGGAGGGGGAGTCGATGTCCATCTGCGTCTCGATGGTGCGGGAAAGTTCCCCGACGGCGAGACCCGCGTTCTCCTCGAGCGCGCGGGCCAGGGCGTTATCGCGCTCGAGCGGCGCGATCGCGTCGAGAACACCTTCGCTGACGGGGAAGGCGGCCAGATCGGAGGAGAAGGAGTTGTTGGTGAGAGCGATGTCGCGGGTGAGCGAACCGGCGAGCTCGCGGAAGTCGTCGGCGCGGAAGAGCGGGACGCTGCCGCCACCGAGATAGACGACGGCGTCGAGCGCGTGGCGGCGAATGAGGTCTGAGAGGCGGGCGCCGAAGTGGAAGGGGCCGTCATCGAGATCGAGTTCGAGGCCCGGGGGAAGGTCTTGGTCGCATGCTTGGTCGGTGGCGAGGATGGCTCGCTCAAAGGCGCCACTAGCAAGGGCGTCTTCGATTGAATCGAGCGCGGCCGCGCGACGCGCAGTCGCGACGATCGTTTCGATGGGTGTGGTGCCCAGATCTCCGAGGAAGACGACCAGGGTGGGGGAGGTCACCGGGGTCGCCTGCCGGGCTGAGGCGTCATCGGGAATCCGGTTTATCGTACAGCACCGAGCCTGATTCTCTGGCAAACGCCACTGCAAAACAGCCTGAACCCCCAGGTAGCAAGAAGCTTCGAGTGCGAGGCGACCTAGCAGGCGACGGGATGCTCGATCGGCTGGACGCGAACGCGGGGCATTAGAATGTCGACTTCGCGGCGGCGGCAAAGTTCGGTGCCGGGGAAGAGGACGGATGCCGTGCCCGAAGCGATGCCCAGACGGAGCGCTTCCTTAGGCATCGCCTGAGCCGACGGCGCTTACGGCGCGCACACGAGGCGCAACGCCGCGCAGGAATTGGCTGTCGGCTACAGCAAGCGCACCTTCTCGGCCACGGGTAACGACTACCTGGTTGACGCCGGAATCGTGCACCTGGCGGGCACCGTTGAGGGTCGATTCTTCGTCGTCGAGATGCCGACCGAGGAGGCGCTCAAGCTCCCGGCGGTTGCCCTTGAGCATCTCTGGATGGGCGGCCGCCCCGGCTGCGAGCGCGGCACCATCGGCATCGAGGACCGTGTGTGCACCCA
>VBJT01000208.1 GCA_005880075.1 Chloroflexota bacterium | reverse complement strand
TAGCGCCCGAGGCCGCCCGGTGCGAAGCCCATCGCCAGGCTTTCACCGCCCAGCTCATGGATCACGCGCGAGACGTTGATCCCCTTTCCGCCGGGATCGGAGCGGACAGACTTCACGCGAATCGTATCTCCGGCGACAAATTTGGGCAGGACGAGCGTGTGGTCGATGGCCGGGTTGAGCGTGACGGTGATTATCATTCTGGTTCAGGCAAGATCATTGCGTAGCCGCCGTCCTCTCGCCGGTACAGAAGGGCGATCGTGTCCTTATCGGCATCCTGAAAGAGGAAGAAGCTGTGCCCGAGAAGCTCCATCTGGTCGATCGCCTCCGCCTCCGTCATCGGCTTCATCGGAAA
>VBJT01000207.1 GCA_005880075.1 Chloroflexota bacterium | reverse complement strand
GCCAACCGAAGGCGGGATTATTGGCAATCTGAGCTTCATAGGCTTCAAGGACGTCGGTATAATCCCGGCCGACAAGCCCGTAGTGGGCGACATCACCTGGGCGCCGACGATCCCGCACGAGGCGTTCGCCATCTTCCAGGCGATGTTCGCGATCATAACCCCGGCGCTGATCACCGGCGCCTTCGCCGAACGCGCGAAGTTTAGCACCTTTTTGGTCTTCATGGCGGCATGGTCGCTGCTGGTCTACGCGCCCGTGGCTCACTGGATCTTCGGCGCCGGCTGGCTCGGCATCGCGGACTCCGGCGGGATAAACGCACTCGACTTCGCCGGCGGCGCTGCCATCCACATCAACGCAGGCGCTGCCGCCCTCGCCGCTGCCCTGCTCTACGGTAGACGCAAGGGCTTCGGCCGAGAGCCTATGGAACCACACAATGTCACCTATATTGTGCTGGGCGCGGCGATCCTGTGGTTCGGTTGGTTCGGCTTCAACGCCGGCAGTGCGGGGGCCGCTAGTGGCCAGGCGGCGAACGCGTTCGTCGTTACCAACACCGCCGCCGCCTCAGCTGCCCTCTCCTGGATGTTCGCCAGCTGGGCCCTCACGGGCAAGGCCAGCGTGATCGGAGCCGCGGCTGGCGCGGTCGCCGGGCTTGTTGCGATCACTCCGGCGTCAGGGTTCGTTCAGCCCTGGGCGGCGATTGTCATCGGCGGCGTGGCGGGTGTCGTGTGCTACCTTGCCGTCCGCGTGCGTGAACGCTCGGGCATCGACGACTCGTTGGACGTTGTGGCCGTGCATGGCGTCGGCGGCACGTGGGGCGCGCTCGCAACCGGCCTCTTCGCCACCGCCGCCGTTAGTGGGCTCGCGGACAATGAGGGATTGTTCTACGGTCACCCAGCACAGGTCCTCGACCAGCTCGCCGCGATTGCCACGGTTTGGGTCTACTCCTTCGCGGTGACGGCCGCAATCCTCAAAGTGCTGGACCTCACGTTGGGCCTGCGGGTCACTGAAGACGAAGAAGACCTTGGCCTCGACGTCACACAGCACGGCGAGCGCGGTTACGTCCTCGACGAAGGCTCCGGTCTCCCGGTCGCCCAGTTCGCTCCCGAGCCGCTTCCCGGCCCAGCGCCCGCACCCCGCGTGCAACCCGAAGGCGCCGGCAGCGGGGCCGGGTCCTAGGAGCGCCGCCAGATGTATAAACTAGAAGCCATCATTCGGCCCGAGAAACTCGATGACGTGAAGGAGGTGCTGGCTAACGCCGGATTTACCGGCCTCAACATCGTCCACGTCACCGGTCGCGGCACGCAGAAGGGTATCGTCCACATGGGCCGCGGCGGCGAAACATATACCGTCGATATGCTGCCAAAGGTCAAGATTGAAGTCGTCGTCAAGGATGCCGATTCCGACCGCGTCGTCAAACTCATCTGCGACGCCGCCCGCACCGGCAATATCGGCGACGGCAAGATCTTCCTCATTCCCGTCACCGACGCCATTCGCGTCCGCACCGGCGAAAGGGGCGAAGAAGCAGTCTGAACCAGATAAGAGTCAGAATCGAGGAGCTAGCGCGAATTTCAGGTTCCCTGGCTCCTGTCTCCTGGCGTAACACACCCGTAACGTGCGGCCCTCCCGCCTGGTGGGCCGCGCACCTATAATCGCAAACGCAGAAAGACCGAAGGAGGCAACCGTGACAACCGCAACAGACGTTCAGAAGGTCGCCGATCTCATCAAGAGGAACAACATCCAGATCGTCGACCTCAAGTTCACCGACCTGCCCGGCCTCTGGCAGCACTTCTCGATCCCGACCAAGGACGTCATCGAATTCGATGACCTCCAGGGTTCCATTTGGGTGGACGGCATCGGCTTCGACGGCTCCAGCATCCGCGGCTTCCAGGAGATCCAGGAATCGGACATGATCCTGATCCCTGATCCCGCAACCGCCCGCGTGGATCCCGCCTGCACCGTCCCCACCCTCTCGATCATCTGCGATATCGTCGACCCGGTAACCAGAGACGCCTACAGCCGTGACCCGCGGGGCGTCGCCAGGAAGGCCGAAGCCTACCTCAAGTCCACCGGTCTTGCCGACACCTCCTACTGGGGACCCGAACTCGAATTCTTCGTCTTCGACGACATCCGCTACGACCAAAACGAACACGAGGGCTACTACCACATCGATTCAATCGAAGGACAGTGGAACACCGGCAGCAACACCCAGCCCAACCTCGGCTACAAACCGCGCTACAAGGAGGGCTACTTCCCGGTCCCGCCGCACGACACCCTCCAGGACATTCGCAGCGAAATGGTCCTCGAGCTGGAGAAGGTGGGCGTCACCGTCGAGGTGCATCACCACGAGGTGGCCACCGCCGGGCAGAACGAGATCGACATGCGCTTCGCCCCGCTCATGCAAATGGCCGATAACGTCCTCTGGTACAAGTACATCGTCAAGAACGTCGCGCGCAAACACGGCAAAGTCGCCACCTTCATGCCCAAGCCTCTCTTCATGGACAACGGCTCCGGCATGCACACCCACCAGTCGCTCTGGAAGAACGGCAAGCCCCTCTTCTTCGATCAGAAAGGGTACGCTCTCACCAGTGAGATGTGCCGCTGGTACGCGGGCGGCCTCCTCCGCCACGCCCCCGCCCTCATGGCCTTCTGCGCCCCCACGACCAACTCGTACAAGCGTCTTGTCCCCGGCTACGAAGCGCCCGTGAACCTCGTGTTTTCCGCCCGAAACCGCTCCGCCGCCGCCCGCATCCCCATGTACACCAACAACCCCAAGGCCAAGCGCATCGAGTTCCGCCCGCCTGATCCGACCGCTAACCCCTACCTCGCCTTCCCCGCGATGTTGATGGCGGGCCTTGACGGCGTCCAGAAAAAGATGGACCCGGGCGCCCCGCTGGAGAAGAACACTTACGAGCTCTCGCCGCGCGAAGAGCGCCGCTTGAAGACCGTGCCCGGCTCCCTCGAAGAATCCCTGCGCGCCCTCGAGGCCGACAACGAATTCCTCCGCCGCGGCAACGTCTTCACCGACGACGTTATCGAGACCTGGCTCTCCTACAAGCGCGAAAACGAGATCGACCCCGTCCGCCTCCGCCCGCACCCGTGGGAGTTCCACCTCTACTTCGACGCGTAATCAACAAACGGGAAGACGGATGCGAGTTAGCGGGCGCCGCCGGGCCGGGGGTCTGGGGGTGTCCCCCCAGAAAGAGGAACATGACGCCCCGAGGGACACGCGGGGGTGGTGGCGCCTTCGTTCATCGCGATGAGTGACGATCCCTCCGAATCCCGCGCCTACGTCCTCCAGACCTGCCGCGAGCACGACGTCAAGTTCATCCGCCTCTGGTTCTCCGACATCCTCGGCTCACTGAAGAGCGTCGCCATTACCGTCGAAGAGCTGCCCGAAGCGCTCGAAGAAGGTGTCGGCTTCGATGGCTCCTCGATCGAAGGCTTTGCCCGCATCGACGAGTCCGACATGATGGCGATGCCGGATCCCACCACCTTCGCCATCCTTCCCTGGCGCCCCACCGAGCGCCGCGTCGCCCGCATCTTCTGCGATATAACCCACCCGGACGGCTCCTCTTTCGAAGGCGACCCCCGCTTCGTCCTCCGCCGCAACCTCCAGCGCGCCGCAGACCTCCACTACACCTTCTACGTCGGCCCCGAGCTGGAGTACTTCTACTTCGCGA
>VBJT01000239.1 GCA_005880075.1 Chloroflexota bacterium | reverse complement strand
CTCGCTCGGCGAGCCGCACCCCGACTCCTCTCGGGGGAGGCCCGCCGGCAGGCCTGAGGGCGTCCACCTACGCAGTGTTGTAGGAGCGAGATGAAAGGAGGTGAAACAGGATGGCAGTAATTCATCCTCGCATTCACTGGGGGGCACGTGAAGTTGACTGGACGTGGGTCCCCGAAACGACCGACGAGATCACCGGCGTGGCACGGAGGATGGCCGCCGAGGCGATGGGCGTCCTCGGCTTCGTCTTCTTCGCGGGCGCGGCGATCATCGTCAATAGCAAGGTCAGCGAGGGCGGTCTCGGCCTGCTCGGGATGGCCGCGGCGACTGGTGTGGCGTACGCCTTGATGGTGTACATGTTCCACCCGGTCTCCGGCGGGCACCTGAACCCGGCCGTGACGCTCGGCGAGCTGGCGGCGCGGCGCATGCCGCCTTCGATCGCGGCGCTGTATATCGCAGCGCAGGCGGGCGGAGCGGTGCTCGGCGCGCTGATGCTCGAGGTGGTCTTCCGCGACTTTGTGGGCGACGCCTCGGGGGCGGCCGCGTTGACCTTCGCGGACAAGATGACCGGCTGGACGGGCGCCCTCTTCGAGGGCATCCTCACGTTCGTGCTGGTCGTGGCGTACATCCGCGCGTTCGTCGTCGGCCGGGGCGGTAACATCGCCCTCGGCGCGGTGACGCTCGGGCTGATCGTGAGCGCCGCGTTCCTCGTGGCGTTCCCGCTGACCGGGGCCGCGCTCAACCTGAGCCGCGTCTTCGGGACGGCGCTGGTGGCGAACGAGTGGACGGACTTCGGCTGGTACGCGCTCGGCATGCTGGGCGGCGCCGTGGCCGGCTTCGTCTACGAGTACGTCTTCCAGGCGCCGGAGGAGATCTCCGCACACGACTCGCATGAGCGAGCGGCGGAGGAGAGACCCGCCGAAGCTTAACAACGACGGGGTCGCACAGAGGAGGCCGGGTTCCGGGAGGGGCCCGGCCTCCTGGCGTTATGAGGCGTGCAACGACCTAAAGAAAGTGACATCCGCCCCTAGGATCGGCTCTCGCGTGGGACTTACAATCCTGACCGTCGAAATGAAGAGGAAGTCATCGCAGCAGATCCTTAGCGACCTAGAAGCCGAAGACGACCAACTTGTAAAACGTCGGATCGGCATTTGGACGTTGGAGAAGCTTGCGATTCTTGATCTCTACTTCCACGCGTTCACGACTGCGTCGGCAAAGGCCGGTGGCGGTGTCTGCGTGGATGGACTCGCGGGCCCGGGCTTGTGCGAGGTTAGGGGCGCACGAGTGCCTCCAAGATTCATCTGGGGGTCCCCGCTTCTTGCTGCGCGGGCTGCGCCGCCGTTCCAGCGATGCATTTTCATCGAGAAGAACCCGCAACTTGCAAACGCGTTAACTGCCCGGACGCGCGCTTTTGGCAACCGCGTCTTGATCAAGACGAGGGACGTAAACGAGGAACTTCCTAGAGTTGTGCGCGACGAGGTACCCAGGCAAGCCCCATGCTTTTGTCTTTTGGACCCCGAAGGTCTTGAACTCGCGTGGCACGCTATTCGATCGGCTGCGTTTGTCACTGGTCGGCGTCGCAAGCCGGAATTCCTGGTGCTTTTCCCATCGAGTTGGCTGATGCGGCTGCTGCCCAGGAAGGGGATCGTAAATCCCCGTCATACAACAATCCTTGATCGACTAATGCCGGAACCCGGCTGGCGAGATGTCTATGAGCTGAGACGTAGCCGTCGAATTAGCCCCAGCGAGGCCAAAGACCGCTACGTAGAGCTATATCGCCAAGGCTTTCAAGCTTTGGGCTACAGAGCGTTCAGCCACCCGGTTCAAGCGCCCAGGATCCCTGGCGGGAAACGCCTAGAGAGATACCAGCTTATCTTCGCTACAGAGCACGAAGCAGGCGCGAAGATAATGCTCGATGTCTTCGAGCGACCGTACGTACTCGATCTACCGGTCTCCGGTCAGGCTCCATTATTTGAGTGATGGCGGGGTAAGCCGTCGTGGATTATCTGATCCAGCTGCCGCCCGGAACGTTTTTTGCCGACGTGGCGGCCCGCTTCGTCATGCGCGCCCCACTGCTTAAAAAAGAACGGAACACTTGAGGACTGACATTGGCCTCGCACTGAGCGCGCCCATTCAGGTCTCATCCGGCGTGCGCGAGCCCCGCTTTCGCCCCCCACAATCACCCAATGGATACCCGTGAGATCAAGCTTTAGCGGCCCCAGCAGTGGTTCGCAGGAGAGGAACAGAACCGCTGCTGGAACCGTTCGCAAATCATCGATGCGCGATGTCCAGCGCTGGTTCTCGACGGAGACGCCCATCCAGACGTTCTCGGGCCAGGGCAGCTGCGAAGCGAGTTCGGCGAGCCGCTCCGACCGCTTGGTAAGGATCTGGAACGTGTGCCAGTCAGCTCGAACCATCGTGTGGAATACGCGCTTGATAAACTCCGTGGGAACATCGGGGTGAAAAAGATCGCTCATTGAGTTGACGAAGATAAGGCGGTGTCGCTTCCAGTCAAGCGGCTGGTTGAGCCGCTCGGGTCGCAGTTGCAGATCGAAACCCCGCTGGTAGGGGTGTCCGGGCACATCCCTAAAACGCTCCGCGAATGTTTCGGCGTAACAATGAGCGCAGCCTGGGCTGACTTTGGTGCAGCCCGTCACAGGATTCCAGGTCGCTTCTGTCCATTCGATCGATGATTTGTCTGCCATGGTTATCAACAGACTAACGGCTCGATGTGGAAGAATCCAACTAGCAAGTTGCACCGTTGTCAACCCGAACTCCGCAGCGCGGTCGCCGACCTCGGGGTGCTTGTGTCAAGATCATCGCCTTCATCGACTCCTGCTGATAGAATTATTTTTCCAACAAGGGAGGCAGTTATGAGTGACTTCACGAGGGAAGAGGGACGGGACATGGA
>VBJT01000238.1 GCA_005880075.1 Chloroflexota bacterium | reverse complement strand
TCCTGACCGATGTCGCCGGGCAGGTACCCCGTGGAAACACCAACGGCTACGGCCTCTATTACAAAGATACCCGCTATCTCTCCGGATACGAGTTATCGTTCTCGCTTGCCAAGCCGATGGTGCTGCTTTCGACCGCCGAGCTCGGTTTCAGTTCGGAGCACGTGCTGACTAACCCCACCCTCGTCGACCTCGAGGGCCATCGTGTGCCCAGCGGGACGATCGAAGTCCGCCGTATGCGAGTGCTCGAGGACGTCATGGAAGAGACGTTGCTGGTCACGAACTACAACAGCCACCCGGTCGTGCTGGAGCTTGTCTTCCGCTTCGCCGCCGATTTCGCGGACATCTTCGAGGTGCGGGGTTACGAGCCGGAGTTTCGGGGTGAACTCGACCCGCCCCTTTGGCGCCACGCCGCCTTGACGATGGGATACAAAGGCAGCGACGGCCGCCGCCGAGAGAGCCTTATCATGTTCACTCCACGACCACTATCGGTGCAAACAGACGCCGAAGTTGGTTTCGCTACTTTCCACGCCCCGCTGGCGTCACAGGAGAGCACGGCAATCAGGCTCGTGATCACCGTCGACGGCCGGCTCGAAGCCTCTCAGGGCGTCGAGCGATACGGTGTCGTCACACGCGAATACGACAAATGGCTGGCCGGGGCTACGCAAATCGGGACGGATAACGAGTTCTACAATATCGTCCTCCAGCGTTCCCTCAGCGATCTACGAATGCTCTGGAACCATCATGAGAGCGGCCCGGGATATCCTGCGGCCGGCACACCTTGGTACGACACGCTTTTCGGACGAGACTCCGCGGTCGTCGGCTTCCAGACGTTGGCACATAAGCCGGAGATCGCGCGCCATTGTCTCGTCTCGCTAGCCCGCTGGCAAGGGACCAAGTTCGACTCTTGGCGCGATGAGGAGCCCGGAAAGATTCTCCACGAGCTGCGTCAGGGTGAGTTGACCGAGACGGGCGAACTCCCCTTTTCGCCGTACTACGGCAGCGTCGACTCGACGCCGTTGTTCCTGTGGCTGGCCGGTGAATACTTTGCGTGGACTGGCGATCTCGACCTGCTCGGTCAGCTCGAGACCAACCTTCGCGCCGGCCTGCACTGGCTCAGCAAGTACGGAGGATTGTCAGACGAGGGCTATTTGCGCTACCAGAGGCGCTCGTCCCGAGGCCTCGTCAACCAGGGCTGGAAGGATTCTCGCGATGCCATCTGTCACCTCGATGGGCGGTTAGGCGTCCCGCCGATCGCCCTCGTCGAAGTTCAGGGCTACGCCTACGCTGCCCACCGCAGCCTCGCGCGCGTTTTTGCTGCGCTCGGAGACGCCCGCCTCGCCGCGCGGCTCGACAACCAGGCGGTCGAACTGTCGCGGCGGTTCAACCGTGACTTCTGGCTTGGGGACTTCTACGCGCTCGCCCGCGACGGCAGCGGCCGTGCGGTCGCCTCAGTCGCCTCTAACGCCGGTCACGCCTTGTGGTCCGGAATCGCCGGGGCCGGCCACGCGGCCAGGACGGCGCGTCGGCTGATGGAGAGAGACATGTTCAGCGGCTGGGGTATCCGCACGCTCAGCGCGACGTCCGTGAGGCACAATCCACTGGGCTACCACATGGGCAGTGTTTGGCCTCACGACAACTCGATCATTGCTCTGGGCCTCAAGCGCTACGGGTTGGAAGACCAGCTAAACACGCTCGCCGGGGCGCTCTTCGACGCCGCTCGGGCCTTTCCTTACTACCGCCTACCGGAGCTTTTCGGCGGCGACGAGAGGTCCGTCCACCAGTCGCCGGTGCCATATCCCGTTGCCTGCCGGCCGCAGGCGTGGGCCGCCGGGGCGATTCCCTTTGTCACACAGGCAATCCTCGGCCTCTGCCCGGACGCCGCCAATGGGGTCCTCTATATTGTCCGGCCGCGCTTGCCACAGTGGATGGAAAGCGTGGACGTGAACCGTCTGAAAGTGGGCGAAGCAGAAGTCGACCTGCGTTACAAACGTCGCGGCGACGTCACGCAGGCCGACGTCCTCGACATCCGCGGCGATATCCGGGTCGAGAAGAAGCGTTCCTGGCCGGAGCCCGCCCCGCTTGCGGACGAAGCCATCGCAGCCTCCAGCGCTTGACCCACCGCCGCCCGCCGTCCATGATTTCCGCGTGACTCCGCAGGCCAAGCCACTGCAAGACCAGGTCGTCGTCGTTACCGGCGCCAGCCGCGGCATCGGCCGCCAGATCGCCATCGATTTTGCGAAAGCAGGCGCGCACGTTGTCGTCACCGCGCGAAGTTCCGAGAACGCGCGCTCAAAACTGCCCGGCACCATTGAACAGACGGCGCGGGAAGTGGAGGCGCAAGGGAGACAAGCGCTGGCGATCCCAGTCGACGTCACGAAGGAAGACGACATCCGGCGGATGGCAGAGCGGACTCTGGAAGAGTTCGGGCGCTGCGACATCCTCGTCAACAACGCCGCCATCAGTTCGCCGGCACCATTCCACGAGACCCCTCTCAAGCGCTGGGACCTCGTGATGAATGTCAACCTGCGCGGCCCCGTCATGTGCACGCACGCCTTCTTGCCCTCGATGATCGAGCGCAAACGCGGCCGCATCATCAACATCTCGTCGATTCTCGCCGAAGAAGTGATCTCGCCGATGGTCTCCTATTCCGTATCGAAGGTCGCTCTCGAGAAGCTCACTCAGTACGCGGGGCAGGAGTTAAAGCAGCATGGCATCCCAGTGAACTGCCTTCGCATCGAGATGAGCATCGCGACCGAGGGCTGGATGTACCGCAACCCGGGCATGGACTTTAGCGACTGGGAAAAGCCGGACGCCGCCTCGGAGGCGACTTTTTGGATCGCTACTCAGCCTATCGACTGGACCGGCAACGTCGTTACCATTGCGGACGCGCGAGAGGCGATGGGGAGGGCGGCGGAAGCCAAAGCGGGCATCGAGGAATTGCGACAACTTCGGCCGCAATAGCGTCGTACACCCGCATCTCGTACTTCGTGCTTCGTCTGGGTGCTTTTCACTCTGATAAATGATCCTCTGACCTCTTACTTTCTGGGTCCGGCCACATCTCCCGAAACGCATACCACTGCCCCGGATACCGCCGCACGTAGCGCTCGAAGGCGGAC
>VBJT01000218.1 GCA_005880075.1 Chloroflexota bacterium | reverse complement strand
CGGGAGGTTATCTTGCGGAACAGGGAATGGTTTATGGAGCGGGCGATGGGACTCGAACCCACGGCCCCTCTGCCTGGGAAGATTCTGCTCCGCGATTTGTATCCTGTTTGAACCTGAAAACGGCGTTTTCAGGCCGTCTTAGCCATCTGCCTCCAAGGGCCTGGGCCCTTTGCCTCCAAAGCTCTCTTGCTTTGGGGTCAACGCTTTCTGGCCAGCATCTTAATCGCAGGGGCCACGATTTCAAGAATGCGGTCTTGGGCACCGGTTCAAGTCAGCTTATTCATCTGACGACGAATACATCATATGGCGGGGTTGACTCCGGACTTAGGTACGGGGCTAGCATGGCCTCACGGAAGGAGCTCTCGATGAACAGGGTGCCATGAAGTGGTGAAGTCGCTACTGAAACAAACGTCAATGTTGAAACTCTACGGTACTGCCAATGCCGAGGGCTGCAGTCCGCGATTGGAGGTTGATCAAGGTTTGAGACAATTGAGTAGACATGACTGAAACTCGATTGATTCTCATCTGTGGTCTGCCGGGTTCCGGCAAGACGACGCTCGCCAAGCAACTTGCGCCGAAATTACCGGCCGTGCGTTTCTGCCCAGATGAATGGAAACACGATCTTGGCATCGACTATTACGACGAAGAGATGCGCGTACGACTGGAGGAGCGGATATGGCGGCTCGGCCAGGAACTGCTCGGGCTCGGTCAGAGCGTCATCCTGGAGAACGGCTTTTGGGCGCGCGAGGAACGGGACGAACTCCGGCTAGCTGCGCGGACTCTTGGTGTGGCGGTTGAACTGCACTACCTGGAGGCGACTGTCGATGAGCTTTGGCGACGCCTAGAGACTCGCAACGAAGAAGCCCGGCCTGGCACCGCGCCCATCAAGCGCGAAGACCTCGAAAAGTGGGCTCAGCAATTCGAAGCCCCCGACGCCGCTGAGCTGGCCCTTTTCGATGGCCCGGTTGCATAAGCTTGCAGGACAGATGGCCCGGGATAATGGAAGCTTAGGGCTCCTACAGATAGGGCGCGGCCCTAAGCCTCCGGAAAAAGAATGATTTGACGCGCTGGAAACCGTATTTGGAGCGGGCGATGGGACTCGAACCCACGGCCCTCTGCTTGGGAAGCAGATGCTCTACCACTGAGCTACGCCCGCTCGCCGGCGGTGGCTGCCGGGCCATACGCTTCGATTGTAAGTTACCAGCGCGAAGGCCTGTCAACGGCGAGCCTGCCGCTGCAAGCGGTGTGGTCTGAGCAAGACGTTCGACTGCAGGTGAGGAGAAGGATGCGAAGCGTCGCAAGATGCTCAAGCTGCACCGACAGCAGAAGCGAATCAAACTCCCCGGCCACTAGGAAATTGTAGCGCCCGCGATGCCCCTTCGTGGGTTTCCGTAGACTCGCTCGATGTCCTCTGCAACCTTGCGATTGTTCCGCAGCATTACGTCCACGATGGCATTAATCGTAGGCGCCAATTCCTCTAACTTCTCGTCGCGGATGCCTTGCTCTTGCAAGGTGAGTCGAAGGTTAGATGACAGCCCGTCCTTATTCAATCCGAGTTCCAACACGTTGACCGTTCTCCCTTCTAAATTTTTCTCCCTTTCAGTATCGGGCGGGCACCGCAAGCATTCCAATGGGAAAGTGGCACTTTTTGTGGATAGCTCTGGGGCAGGCGCTCAGCTGCTCTAGGGGCCTAGCTCCGTCCACTCGGCAATGATGCGACCAGCAGTCACACTTGGCAACCACCAAGTATTCATGCTCACCAAGAGGTAGGCCGAACGCCCCCGAACGCTGCCTTCCGCCCGGGCCACACAATTCAGAGCCAGGCACGACGCCCGACGCTGTGCTATCAAAGAGGGCTACACAGGTTTGCGTTGCGGGAAAACCCGGAGAGCCCGGGTTAAATTCAGCTTCAAACCGGAATGAGGAAGAACTCGGGTAATCGGAGGGGTCGAGAGCAATGACCGGGGAGGCTGCATTCTTGAGGCCCCGATATTCGGAACCCGTTTCTATGCCAGGGGGCACGTTGGCCTGCGAAAAGATGGTTATCTGATCTTCGCGTGCCCGAACAATCGGTATTGGGCTCGGCGTCGGCGTCGGCGCGGGGGTAGCCGTCGGAGTAGGAGTAGCCGTCGCGGTGGGCGTCGGCGTACACCTCGGTGGGTTGGGATTCGGGGAACAGGGTGGCGCTGCTCCCGCTTGGTTCGTTAGCTGGCTGACCCCAAAAGCTGAGACCATGCCGAGCGTTGCGATAATGGCGACGATAGCGATGCGCTGCATGACGACCTCCCTTCTTGACGGCGGGATTATAGCAGTCGTTTGTGCTCCGGCTAGAATGGTGCGAAATCGTAAGGAGGTTTAGGTCAAGATGGAGCATCGCGTCGAGTCCGTGTACCGCCCAATTGGGGACGACCCCAAGGGTGGTATGTGGGAACGTTTCGTTCAACAACAGAACGACTTACTCAACAAAGCTGCGTCGGAAGGCTGGCGACTCGTTGCCGCCAAACCGGTGACAGGCGTGTCGCATCTTTCAACAAGTTCTGGGCTGACCCGCCTCACAGCCGTGCTGCTATATCTCAGCCCTACCCGGCTCCTGGCAAGCCAACGCGATTGCCTGATGACTGCGTACGTCGAATCGAGCAGGTACGAGAGTATGAGAGGCGCGAACTTATCACGCATGGTCAAGCCGAAAGGATTATTGAGGGAATTGTGGCTGAATGTACTTAGCTGTTCTCTAAGGGGCAGAAATCGTATCTGGAGCGGGCGATGGGACTCGAACCCACGGCCCTCTGCTTGGGAAGCAGATGCTCTACCACTGAGCTACGCCCGCTCGCCGGCGTACTCCCGGCAGGCCACGCGCCTCGATTCTATCAGAGGGGGGCGGGCGTTGACAGACCGGACGGGCTGTGACTTAGAATCGCTCGCATGAATCCAAACGAAGCGCAAGAGAAGTTCCTGCTGGAGAGCAATGTCGCGGTGCTCGCGACGGTCGACCGACGGGGCCGGGCGCATGCAGCGCCCATCTGGTACCTGTACGAAGACGGTGAGTTCCTGATGTCGACGGGTCGAGGCTCGCAGAAGCACCGCAACGTCGAGACGAACCCGGAAGTCTCGCTCGTGATCGACCGGCGCTCATTGCCGTACTTCTATCTGACGGCTCGCGGCGCGGCTGAGATCGGGCCGGCGCTCTCGCGGGAAGACCGCGGACGGATCGCTTCCCGCTACCTGAACGAGGAGCAGACTCGCCGGTATCTGGAACGCATGGCCGGTATCGACTCCGTCTCGATACGCCTGAGGCCGCGCAAGGTTATCGAATTTACGGGCGCGGCCGGCCGCTAATTACGGCGTGCGGGCGGCGACGAATTCGTCGATCGCGTCGGCCAGCTCTTTCGTAACTTCGGCGGGAGAGCGGCCCTTTACCTTGAACGAATGATCGCCGTCCGGAATCTCGCGCAGCGTCGCAAAGGGCAGGGCGGCGACGGTGCGGTGGAGCCGGTCTGGCATCGCAAACGGGTCGCGGGAGCCCTGAAGAAAGAGCATGGGCGCATCGATATGCCGGAGATGGGCGTCGCGGATGCGCTCGGGCTGGCCGGTCGGGTGCAGCGGGTAGCCGAGGAAGACGAGCCCGGCGGCGGGAAAACCTCCTGCGACGATGTGGGAGGCGATGCGGCCGCCCATCGACTTACCGCCGAGGAAGGGCTGCGGGAACTCCGACGCCACCGCTTCGGCGACGGCTCGGTAACACGCTTCCAGCCTTGGCTGCGGGTCGGGGCGCTGGCGTCCCTCCTCGGTATACGGGAAGTTGAAGCGCAGGACGGCGATGCCACGCTCGGCCAGCGCCTCGCCGATGTCGACCAGTAGCCGGGTGTCCATGCCGTGGCCGGCGCCGTGTGCGAGCAGGAGAGCGGCGCGCGGCGCGGCCTCGGGCCGGTGCCACGCGCCGGAGACGCGGCCGCCCTCCCAGGCGAAAGTCGTGTCGAGGACGGCCGGCGCGTGCATTTCTAGCCGGCGAGGAGCTGGCGGGCGATCACCTTCAACTCGAGGATAGGCTTCACGCCCTCGAATATCGGCAGGACGAGCGCGTCGACGACGTAGCGTGCGACGGGGTCCTCTTCGGAGTAGCCCCAACCGCCGTGGATGAGCTGCGCTTCTTGCGTCACCCAGACCGCGACGTCCGAGGCGAATAGCTTGCACATCGCCGCTTCCATCGACGCGCGCTCATCCGTCTCCATCGCTCTCGCTGCAGCGTATGTGAGGTGCCGGCCGGCCGCGACGTGCGTCGCCATGCGACCGATCTTATGCTGCGTGAGCTGATAGCCGGCGATTGGGCGCCCGAACTGCTTCCGGTCAAGAGCGTAGTTGCAGGCCTTCTCAAGAGCCGCCCGGCCGACGCCGGTCGCACGACCGCCGGTCTGAAGGCGCCCGGCCGCGAAGCCACCCATCTGGAGGTAGAAGCCCTTGCCGAGGCCCGCCTCACCGCCCACAAGGTTCTCTTCCGGCACAAAGTAGCGGTCGATCGCCAGCGTGAAAGAGTGCATTCCGCGATAGCCGGGCGTGGGGTTCGCGGTGCCCGTAATCGAACCGCCCTCCGGCTGGGTGTGCACGAAATGGTGGCCGTCATAAGGCTCCTTCGGAACGATAAAAAGCGAAAGGCCGCGGTTCCCGAGCGAGGTGTCGGGGTCCGTGCGCGCAAGGAGGGCGAGGATGTTCGCCCGGCCGGCGAACGTCGACCATGCTTTCGGCCCGTCGATGAACCAGCCTCGGCGGCCCTCGTGCTCGCCCGGCGTCGCCCGGCAGGTAACCGAGGCCACATCTGAACCGATATCGGGCTCCGTTACGGCGATGCCGACCAGCAGCTCGCCGGAGGCGATGCGTGGCAGCCAGTACCGGCGCTGCTCTTCGGTGCCGCCCTGGAGGAGGGCGCGTGTCAGGATTTCCGATCGGGTGATGAGGCTTCCGGCGACGAGGGAGGCGGCGGAAAGTTCCTCCGTTAGCACGACCATGGTCAGGTAGCCCATCTCCGTGCCACCGTAGGACTCCGGGACCGAGCAGCCGAAGAGGCCGAGACCGGCCATCTTCTCGATCAGGCCTTCCGGCACGAGCAGGTCTTGCCGGTGCATTTCCTGCGCGGTCGGCACGACTTCGGTTCGGGCGAAGGAACGCGCCGTATCGCGTGTTAGCTGCGCGACCGGGTCCTCCAGGTCGGCTCTGAAGGCGCCCCTCGCATCGATGACTCGCGAGCCGATCTTGCGGATATGCGCATCGCTGATGCCTTCGCGGACCAGGCGGGCGATCTCTTGGTCGTGCAGCCGCTCCAGCACAGCGTGGTCGAGGGAGAAGAGGTCTGGGTGCAGGTCAACAGCGAACCACGCTTTCGAAAGGACTTCCGCGCTGAAGGCGATAGATTCGTCTTCGGTGAGGGCATCCGGTGTTCCTTCCTCCGTCTGCCTCCCGGCATACGAGAGGAGCTCTTCAGCCGCGCGCGCCTCAGTCGCCAGCAGGGCAATGCGCTCGGCATGGACCTGGTGCTCATCGATCAGCCGGCCGCCTTCGGTCAGGCGCGAGGCAGACG
>VBJT01000217.1 GCA_005880075.1 Chloroflexota bacterium | reverse complement strand
GGATGCAGGCGTTGCCGGACTTCAGGCAGAGTGAAGCGATGTCGACGGTGACATTCGGCCTGCTCTCGAAAATGGCGGCGATCACGCCGAGGGGGACGCGGCGGCGGCCGACGCGCAGACCGTTCGGGAGCGTGCGCATGTCGATCATCTCGCCGACGGGGTCGGGAAGGAGCGAGACCTTTCGGACGTCGTCGGCGATTGCTTCGAGGCGCTCGTGGCTCAGGAAGAGGCGGTCGATGACCGCGTTGCTTAGTCCAGCGGCCCGCCCGGCTTCGATGTCCTCCCGGTTCGCGCTCAGGATGTAAGACTCGTGCTCGAGGAGATCGCGGGCAAGGGCGAGCAGGGCCCGGTCCTTGATAGAGGTCGAGAGGCGGGCAAGCGAACGGGATGCTTCGCGGGCGGCTGTGCCCTTGGCTCCGACTTCGCTTACTTCGATTGTCATGCTACGTGCCCCGCAGCGAGAACTTCGTCCGGCGACCGGCTACTTGTGGCGTCGCTGCCAGCGAGTCTTCTTGAGCATCTTGCGGTGTTTGTGCTTGCTTATCTTCTTGCGTCGCTTCTTGACGACTGAGCCCATGAAACCTCCGGATAGAACAAGGAACAGGGAACAAGGACTCTTTTCGAGCCGCTTGTTCCGCGTTCCTTGTTTCTTGCTGCCCGATTCCTACTCTGGCTCGAACTTCAGAAGTGCCATTTCGGACGTAACGCTATCGTAAGCGGCCTTCACCAGCATGTCTACCCTCGCTTCTTCCGGCGAGCAGTTGATGAGGTTCGTCGTGACGCGCGGGCCTTCCTCTAGCTCGACGATCGCAAAGATGTACGGCACCTCTTGTGCGAATGCGGGATTCATAGCCCGGCGGACGATGGTGTAAGAGTAGACGCGCCCGCGACCGCTCGCAGTCTGCCATTCGAGCTGGTCTGAGAGGCAGTGTGGGCAGACGCTACGCGGATAGAAGACGTATCGCGAGCAGGCGGTGCAGCGCTGGAGGCGCAGTTCGCCGGCCTTCAGCCCTTCCCAGAATGGTGCGGACACGGCCGACGGCTCGGGAAGCGGCTTTGCGTACTGCGTGGCGGCGTCGCTCATTCGACAGCCAAGACCAGGGAAACCTGCTCGCTCATGATGCCGCCGTTGCCGTTGACGAAGGCGACCTCGCAGTCCTTCACCTGGCGTTCGCCGGCGCGGCCCTGAAGCTGGCGGACGGCCTCCGTCACGTGGGACATGCCGCCCGCGAGTCCCGGCTGCCCGAAGGAGAGCTGGCCACCGTGTGTGTTGAGAGGCATGTCGCCTCGCCACGTGAAGTCATGCTCCTCAGCGAACGGGCCGCCCTTGCCCTTGGCGCAGAAACCGGCGTCTTCAAGGGTCACGAGCACGGTTATGGTGTAGCAATCGTAGACAGAGATGAGGTCCATGTCGTTATGAGCGACGCCGGCCATCGCGAATGCCTTTGGCGCTGCTTCGGTGATCGGCGAGGTGGTGATGCTGTCCATCTGCGAGAGCATCATGCCGCGGGAAGACTCGCCGGCACCGAGCAGCCAGACGGGAGGGTTGCGGGATTCCCGGGCAAGCTCCGGCGAGACGACAATCAGGGCGGCGCCGCCCGTGCACGGCCGCACGATTTCGAGGAGATGCAGCGGGTCCACCACGAGGGGCGAAGCGAGGACATCATCGACCGTGAGGGGCTTGCCGTAGAAGAGGGCGTCCGGGTTGGCGCAGGCGTTGGTGCGCTGATCGACAGCGATCTTGGCGAGCTGGCGGCTGGTCGTGCCGTATTCATGCATATGCCGGGCGGCAATGAGCGCGTAGCCGGAGTTCACGCCCATCGGGCCGTAGGGGACCTCGAACTCACGGTAGGGCAGCTGCTGGGCCGAGCGGCGGGCGCGCGGCGCGTAGAAGGTCTCGACATCGGACGCCTCTCCGGTCACGCAGAGGACGGCGTTGGCGATGCCGGAGTCGATGGCAGCGGCGGCACGCCAGACCATGCCGGCGGCCGATGCGCCGCCCAGATCGACGATGTTGCCGTATTTCGGGTGGATGCCGAGATATTCGCCGAGAATTGAGGGCCACATCTGGGCCTGCTCTGTGATCGGCTGGCCGATCAGCAGGCCATCTATATCGCCGATTGAGAGTCCGGCGTTGAGGACGGCCTGTCGCGCAACGTCCGTCCAGATGCCGAGGGTGCTCTTTCCGTCCGGCGAGCGCGTTGGCTTCATCTCACCGATTCCGGTGATGGCGGCGGCGCGCTTGAGGGTCACGGTGAGGGAGGAAGAAAGGTCGAAATCGAGGGCGGAGCATCAAACGGCCACACCACCTCTAATTCGCCGCTGACCGGATTCACCTTCATCCCGAGTGTCTCCAATGCATTCACGCCGAGCAGCGGTACAGGAACATCCATCACTTCTATCTGTACGGCGGCTTCCCGACCATTTAGGCGAAGATGGGCTAAAGTCACTTCAACATCGACGATACTTCGATCCGCCAGCTGAGTCTGCTCCCAAATCCCGGCCGGCAGTGCTAGCTGCTCGCGAAGCTGATGGGATATCGCTGTATAAAACCCGCCTGTGTCAACCAGGAACTCGACTTCGGTAACTTCCTGGCGACTGCGCCCTATGTAGCCCGCTATCTTTACGAGTCCCATGCCGCTATCCTACAGCAGCACCAGGTTGTCACGGTGCACAACCTCGCTGCCGTAGTGGTGGCCGAGCGCCTCTTCGATGCGGTCTGAGCGGAGGCCGCGGATGCGCATGATTTCGTCGGACGCGTAGTTGGCGATGCCGCAGGCGATGCGATGTTTATCGCCATCAAGAATGGTGACGGCTTCCCCGCGCTGGAAGGCGCCCTGCACGTCCTGCACGCCCGCGGGCAGAAGGCTGCGCCGCGATTCGCGGAGCACTTTGGCGGCACCGCTGTCGACGACGATGCTGCCCTTGACGGATAGGCCGGCGAGCATCCAGCGCTTGCGGCTCTCCATGCGCGAGACATTTGCCGGAAACAGCGTTCCGATCGACTCGCCGGCGGCGAGACGGATCAGCACATCCGGCTCCCCACCGGCCGCGATGACAGTGTCGGCTCCGCCGCCGGTCGCGAGGCGAGCGGCCTGCAGCTTGGTCGTCATCCCGCCGACGCCCGGGCCTTCGAAAACGCCGCCGGCCAGCGCTTCGATGCGCGCGTCGATGCGGTCAACGCGCTCGATCAGCTCGGCCGCAGCGGGTTGGCTACAAGCGCAGATAGATTGTCGTTGTCGCCGATCTTGGCGCCCTCGATTTCGTCGACGGCGACGACATCGTTTTCGTTGATCACAGGCACCACGCGCAACTCGAGCATGGCGAGCAGCGTATTTCGGGCGTTGAGGTAGCCCTGGCGGTCACTCAGGTCGCGCCGGGTGAGCAGCGTCTGGGCGACCGTAATCCCATGCTCGTGGAAGATCTCGCGGTAAGTCTGCATTAGATCGCTCTGCCCGACGGCGGCCAGGACCTGCCGGTAGGGCATGTCCTTTCGCTCCCGGCGATCGCGGAGAAGGTATCGGCCGGCAGCGATGGCGCCTGAAGTGACGATGATGACGTCGGCAGATTGCGCGTGGAGCGCGGCCACCTGGCCGATGAGATGGCGGATGACGTCTAGATTGAGGCGATCCGTACCCGCTGTTAGTACGTTCGTGCCGAACTTGGCGACGATCCGACGATAGCGTAGCGGCACCCCGGCGGCAGCCTCCCCGGCTGTCGCAGTTTTACGGCTCCCTTTAGCCATGATATCGGCCAAATCTACGCATGTGGAGGAATTATACGATGAGACATCGACGGCTACGCCGAGGACCATTCATGTGGTAAAGTCGCCTGCGATGAGTCGGCCTGGACGATTTCGTTCGCGTGCGGTAGCGGGCCTTATCGCGATCTTGCTTGCGGCCCCGCTGGCTTCAGCGGGTGGCGCTCAGCCGCAGGCGCAGGCGAGTTCGCTAGAGGGCGTGGGCGGTTGGTCGATCTCGCCCCCACGTTCAGAAGCGATCGCGGTGAGCATGCAGCAGCGGGACAACACTCGGGACGTCCTCCTAAAGGCGCTGCTAACGGTCGGCGGCGCTGCGGCTGCCGCTTTTCTAGGCTTGGTCGGCTACGTGATCCGTCGGCGGCTCGGTTTCTGGCTGCACCGTCCTCAGACGCCGGAAGACCATGCTGCCGAGGAGCATCACTGAAAAGATAAGGCCCGCCAGCTGAGGTAGGCGGCTCGGAGGCACGATCCATATCTCGAGGAACTGAAACTCGGTTTGGGTCTCGAGCGGTTCCGTTCTGAGTGGTAGGCCCCCGAACAACGTGCACGCGCTGGACGCCGTCACCGCCTTCGAGGCTGTTGTGATAAAGTCGGTCTTCCGGATTTGCGAAATGCAGAAGGCCCTCGCAAAAAGCGAGGGCCCGTTATTTACATGCTTGGCGTGGACTACCCGGGCGCTACGGGCTCCTTGGCCTCGAGCTCGTTAAGCTCCTTCATCCAGCGGTCGAAAGTCCTCAGGCGCTCCTTGAGTTGTGCCTTCATCTCCTCCATTTGCTCGGTCTTCTGCTTCACGATGCCGTATTGGCCCTGGACGACGTCTATCGCGCGCTCGAGCTGGCGGCGCTTTTCATCAATCGCGGAGTCGGGGCGGTACTGGGCGCGGAGCTCCCGGAGGACCTCTTCGGCGTCGACCATCTCCTTGATCTCGGCAAGCGCCACGCCGAGCAGGTCCTGGAGACGGCGGATGTGTTCGACGCGCTTGACGTCCTGTTCGGAATAGAGGCGAAACCCGCCGTCCATGCGCGTGGGTGGGCCGAGCAGGCCTTTCTCTTCGTAGAAGCGGAGGGTGCGCTGGGTGACGCCGGTGCGCTCGGCAACTTCGCCTATCTGGAGATACGCTTCATCCGGGTCCGGCACTGCAATTTTCCCCTCGCCTGAGCTGCAAATCGTAGCTGATTGCTCGAGTGGGAGTATAGGCGCGGTTTAACGCCTACGTCAAGGTAAGAGTAAGTCCGGTGGGCGCTCAGTCGTCGTCGAAGTCGTCGTCGTGGTCATGACCCGCCATTGAAGGGGCGGGAATCATCGCCTCCCGGCGCTCATCGGGCTTGCGGCCTCGCGGCGGAAGGGCCGCGATCGCGGCCCGCAACTTATCGAGTTTTCCGAGCGAGGATGCATCGATGATGAAGCCCGCGACTCCGGATTCTCGCAGCGCTTGAACGCTCGTG
>VBJT01000216.1 GCA_005880075.1 Chloroflexota bacterium | reverse complement strand
TGCGTCCTCCCAACCCTTACTGGATACCCCAACAAGCTCCGTCACCCGGATAAGCCCGGGCGCTTGGACATGCTCTGGCGATGTTGTCATCAATTGATCTCCTTCTCGTCTCTCGGTCTAACAAGAATAACGGGAAGACAGGCGCGTCTTACGACCCCATCGGCGACGCTCCCGAGCACCAGCCGTCCGATCCCCGAGCGACCGTGCGTGCTCATGACGATCAGATCGGCCTTCTCCCTTTCCGATGCCCAGACGATGCCGTCGACCGTGTTGCCGAAATTTGTCACGAAATTGGCCGGGACGCCTTGCTCAACCAAACGCTGTGCGGCCGACGCGAGGTGCTTTCGAGCGCCCGCTTCCACTTCTTTCTGCACGTTTGCGTCAAAGATGGCCTCTGCGCCCGGGTACAGGGCTACGGGCTCAGCGACAGCATGGAAGAGGGATATGGTCGCTCCAAGCAATTTCGCTAGGTCTGCGGCGAAGGGAAGGACGGAGGCGGCCAGGGCGGAGCCGTCCAGCGGGATCAGGATCTTCCCGATGTTGCCGCCGGCTTCAGCAGTCCCCTCAGCGGGGGGCCGAACGACAAGCATCGGTGTCTGCGTGGCGTGAAGCAGCTTGGCCGCGCATTGCAATCAGATCCGGCCGCATTTTCTCGTTGGTCGCCAGGATAGCTTCGGCCGGCGGCGCCGATACCGCTACTTCGATCTCAACATCTTTGCCCGTGGCGGACGCAAGCCGGGCCTGAATCATGCGGAGATATGACTCGGCCTCACGACGCTCGCCCTTGAGATCGTCGCCAGTGTCTTCACCCCAGTCTCGCGGCTTATCTACGGCGGCAAGCAGGAGGATGCTTGCGTTCGCGGCCGTCGCTATGTGCTCGGCGTATGGGAGCACTGCCTCGGCGGCCTTCGAGCCGTCGAGAGGCACGAGTATCTTCTCTATCACGCTGTACTCCTCCTCACCTCGTCTGAGTTTGCACTCCTGCCAGAGACGACGCTATGCGGCGCGCCCAGGCGCGCACCGCATCCCAGTCCCGAAAGTCACCCTCCGGCGCCTGGACGACCCTGGCTACATACTGGTCGAAGCGGTCCAGGCTTTCCTTGTCGAGTTTGCCGCCGAAGAGCCTGTGTTCTCGCGCCTGCGTCAGCTTGAAAAGCTCGGGGGTTTCAGGCGGATCGTCGAGCAGCTTCGCGTCGTCAACTCCAATTGGCCCGCTGCTGAAGAGCCAGACAGGCATCTTTCGCAGAGCCGGGCCGTGAGCGTGCGCGAAACGTGTGGCATCCGCGAGCCAACCCCCCGTATAGACAGCACTCCCAAGGACCACCGCCTCGTAGCTGGTGATCTCTATTACAGAGCCAGCTTCGCGCACGTCGACTTCCAGACCGGACGCCCGCAATTCGTCGGCAATCATCTCGGCGATCTCGCGCGTGCTTCCGTGCTTCGTCGCGACTGTGACTAGAACCTTCATCCTTTGCCTCCTCTCATTCTCGTCCAAGCCCAACCTACTGATGGCTAACCAGCATGGGCGAGTGCCATGTGGAGTAGTGAGTTAGGACTTTCGGCAGGGGGAACACAGACCATCCGGCAACTGCGCGGGCAAGCAGCAGATGCTTAGCTTGATGACAGAGAAGAGGAGGTAAATCAGATGAAGATCTTCAACCTAGCGAGGCACTGGTTCTGGCTCGCGCCAATCGTTCTCGGCGTCGCTTTTGTTGGTGGCGGTCTCTATATGGTCCGCGAGGGTCGCAACGCACACAACGATCTCCGCGACTCGATCGTTCAGGAGGACATCTCGGTCTCTGCGGACGCTCCGGCATTCGGCGGTCAGACCGTCGACTCGGCGGCGAAGGCAGACGCCCAGTCCGATGCTATCCTCCACCACACGCTGACCTCCACCGGTGGATATCTGTACGCGGAGATGGGCCAGTACCTGCTCCCTGAGGGCAACTACGTTTTGCCCAATGGCGCATACATCACACCAAACGGGGACACGACCCAGGACGCGGCTCTGGCCGCGAAGGATGCAAGTGGGACGCCGGTCATCACCACGACAGACCAGGGCTTGGCGGCACAGGACGCAAGCGGCAAGCCGATCCGGGCCTGGACCAGCGACAAGAAGGCGGCTGCGACCGACGCCAGCGGCGCCCCGGTCGCCAACCCGCTGCGCACCACCGCTCAGACCTCGGCCTTCCTGCGCACAAGTCTCGGCGTGGCGGTCATGGGCTTCAAGGTCTCCGATCTGGTGATCGGGATGGGGTTTTTCATGGTGGCGATCGGAGCAACGTTTGTGCTCTTCCTCGCGCCCGCGGTCTACTACGCAGCTGAGCTCGCCAGCCAGCGGAACGGCGGCAAGCAGGCAAAGCTCGCTAAGAGCACACAGACGATGTAGTCCCGCTGGTGTCCCTCCGAGCAGCGGGGAGGTAGGGTCAAGAAACGACTCACCTCCCCGCTGTTGCGTTCAGGACCTTGGATGACCGCGGAGTCAATTTCCAAGGCCCCGACTCTTGACGTTCTGCCGCTCCGACAAGACCCTTATTCCGTGCCCAAGTTTCAATTGCCACCGCTCATCCGCGCTCTGCTAAACCCTTCCGTGTATCCACATCCAGCACCAAGCGTCGAGCTCGTGCAAACGCACATCTCCTACGTTCTTCTGGCGGGCGACTACGTTTACAAGATCAAGAAGCCCGTTAATTTCGGCTTCCTCGACTACACGACGTTGGCCAAGCGGCGCTACTACTGCCGCCAGGAGGTGCGGCTCAATTCGCGGCTCTGCGCAGACACTTACCTCGACGTCGTCGCGATTCGTAGCCATAACGACAGCGTGTCATTCACGGGCCGCGGCCACACCATGGAGTACGCCGTCAAGATGCGGCGCCTTCCCGAGGAGCGAATGATGAACCGGCTGCTCGAGAACGGCGCCGTTGACGATCGCATGATCCGTTCCGTGGCAGCGCGGCTGGCGGCATTTCATGCGAATGCGGAGACGAGCAAACTCAGTGCGCGCGCGGGCGATCGGGCAATCAGGTACGCCTGGAGGGAAAACTTCGATCAATGGGCACCCTCAGTCGGCCGAACGCTGACGGCGGAGCAGGACCGGATTCTCCGCTGCTTCGGAGAAGCGTTCTTCGCTCGTAAGTATGCAGTCCTGGAGCGACGCGTCACCCAGCTGCGAATTCGGGAGTGCCACAGTGATCTACGCTCAGACGCTGTATGTTTTGTAGACGGTGTCTGCATCTTCGATTGCGTCGAGTTCAGCCGACGCATCCGCCTAGTCGATGTTGCCCGGGACGTGGGCTTCCTGGCGATGGATCTAGATTACCGAGGCCACCCGCACCTCGCAGACGCTTTTGTTCACGAATACGTTCGTTTGTCCGGCGATAGGGACCTAGCAGAGGTGATCGGCTTCTACAAGTGCTATAACGCCTGTGTGCGGGCGAAAGTGGAGGGACTTCTGGTTACCGAGTCCGAGGTCCCCATACTTAAGCGGCGCGCGGCCCGAAAAGCCGCCCGGCGATACTTCGACCTCGCCTGCCGATACGCGAGTGAATTCCCTCCGGCGTTGCTCATCATCACTTGCGGTCTGCCAGGCACCGGCAAATCTACACTCGCCCGGAGTGTCGCCGATCGTACAGGATTCACGTTACTTTCATCGGATATCGTACGGAAGGAGATGGCCGGAATGGCTTCGGAGGAACACCATTATGAGCCGTTCGGCAAGGGCATATACGCTCGCGACTTCACCGACCGCACCTATGCAGTGCTTCTCACACGAGCGCGTCCGCTTCTGCTGGTGGGCCGTTCAGTCATCCTCGATGCGTCGTTCATCCGCAGGTCACACCGCAAGGCTGCGTTGCGCCTGGCCAAAGAGACCGGTGCCCAATTTGCGTGTGTCTTGCTCGCTCAAGCGACGCTTCGCCCGCCATAACGGTCCTTCGGACGCCCGCTGGGAGACTTACGTCGCGCAGAAGCGTCGCTTCCAGAGGCCCTCGGAGGTCCCGACTGAGCGGGTGAGGATAGGAACGACCAGCCGCCTCACCACCACCGCTACCCAGATCGTGAAATGGCTATTGCGGATTTCGCCACTTTCGTTTCAAAAATAGTTTGGATAGCGTGGGCGAGTTAGGTGCAGACCCGGACTGGTTTGGACGGTCAAGTCGACCCGATGCCTCGTCAGGCAGCTGGTCGCTTCTGTCGACGGAAACGCTTCGTGTATATTCGTCCGTAGCGGCGGGAGTCCCTGAGGCTTCTGGTCGCTTTTGCAAGCGACGCCTAGTGGTGGCGGGACTCGTCGGTGCCGGAACCCTCGAACCCCCACTCGCGAACCAGCTTACAGGTCGCGATCTCGACGGATCGGTCGCCGTCGTCAGTCATCCGATTATGTCCGAGAAATGCGTGCGCTATCTCGTGCGCGATCACGCTCTCAACATCGTCCGCCTCCTTAGTATCCATGATCCGGTCGTCCAGCAAGATCAGCCAGGTGGGGTCATCCTCGTCGACACGCTGAAGAACATCCCCGGGGAGCGTCATTCCCTCCACCGTGCGGCCGACGGAAACAAACACACACCTATCGGCAGCCAGCAATAGCGCATCGTCCGGAAGGCGGCCGATGGTATCGCCTATCACACTTCGAAGGTCATTATCTTCGCCAAGGTAGGCGACCTGGTTCCAGATGTCCTTTCGGTAGATGTCGGCGATGCGCATACCTCGTATCCTCCATGACTACCCAACGGCCAGCGTTGTCACCGGCGGGGGCCTCGGACGTAGTTTATCGCGATGGATCTTCGTGTTCGCGCTTAGAGCCCAGTCTAGAATTTGAGAATGCCAACCTTCGTGTACACATCGACGCCGACGGAGGTCCTTAGGACGAATTGCCAAGGCGTCAACTGGCCTTCACGACGAGATTAATGTGCAGTTGCCCAATTGTACGGTTGTTGCTTAGCTTCGAAAGCATTACGTCAAGCATCTAGACGAAGAATAAGTGTTTTGGGGGCGGCTTACTCGCCGCCCCCAATCGCCTAATCAATTGTGGCCGGAACAAGACCGCCGATCGGTTCAGGCTCGCGTTCGATACGAACATCGGGCAACCATGCCAGCCATCGCGGGAAGTACCAGTTCCAATCCCCCAGCAGCTCCATACTCGCCGGCACCAGCACCATGCGGATAATTGTGGCGTCAATCAGGATTGCTACCGCCAAGCCAAAGCCGACTTGTTGGAAGATCACCAGGTTGCCGGAAGCCATGCCTGCGAACACGGCCACCATGATCAGTGCCGCGCCCGTGATGATGCTCGCGGTCTGCCGCAGCCCGTAGGCCACCGCACTCCGGTTGTCGCCGGTCTCGTCGTACCGCTCCTTGATTCGGCTGAGCAGGAAGACGTGATAGTCCATGGAGAGCCCAAACAGGATGGCGAACAGGAACAGCGGGAGCCATGACTCGATCACCGGGGACTTCTGGAATCCGAGCAGACTCGTTCCAATTCCTTCCTGGAAGACCAGTACCAGGATTCCGTAGGCGGCGCCCACTGACAGCAAGTTCAGTGCCACCGCCTTGGCCGGCACCACGATCGAACGGAAGGCCACGAGCAGCAGCAGGAAACTCAGCCCGAGCACGAAGGCGAACACGAACGGCAGATAATCCTTCTGAACCTGCACTGAATCGACGTTTTCTGCAGTCGGCCCACCAACATAGACTCTTGCCGTATCGCCATGGAAGGCTGTCGGAATGTAGTCGCCGCGCAGGCGCTCAAGTGCCGACTTCGACTCACGGCTCGAGAAGTCTCCGGGCATCGCCGCTGTTATCAGTGCCAGGTCCCGGCTCTCGTTCGTTTCGACCGTCGAGGCGCCGAAGAACCCATCATGGTTCAAGGCCGCGACCAATTGGTCGATCCTGTCCTGCACCTCCGGGGTATTCACGTTTGGCGAGTCAACAACGATATCCGCCGTCAGCACACCGTCCGAAAACTCTCGGTTCAGCACGTCGAACGCGTGCCGCGGGTCGCTTTCTCCCGGCAGCGTACTGATCCCGACGGTGCCAAGATTGATGCTGAAGACCGGCAGGGCCAGGGCCACGAGCAGGCCTGCCGACAGAAGCACGCTGATGACTGGCCGGGCCGTTACGACCCTGGTCGTAAGACCCCATAGTCCGCCCGTCCCCTTCACCTCACCCCGTTTGCCGATGAACGGCAAGGTGAGCCAATTCACGCGATCGCCCAGCAGCGAGAGCACTGCGGGGAGCAGCGTCAGCGCCGCCAGCACCGTGATCGCCACCACGAGAATCGCACCTACAGCGAAACTCCGGAAGACCGGGTCCGGCACGATTAGCATCCCCGCAAGGGCGATCGCCACGGCCATGCCGGAGAACAATACCGTGCGGCTCGCCGTCGACCCGGCCATCGCGATCGCCTCAAGCTTTTGCCGGCCGCGTCCCCGTTCCTCACGGTAGCGCTGAACGATGAACAGCGAGTAGTCGATACCCACTGCCAGACCGATCATTGTGATAATGAAGACCACGAAGTCTGACATTTCGATTGCGTTGCTG
>VBJT01000215.1 GCA_005880075.1 Chloroflexota bacterium | reverse complement strand
AGTAATCGAACGTGGCCCAGGTTCTCTGAGTCGCAGTCAACGCCCGTGCGCAGACCCTCCCACGAGATGCCTCCGTCGTTCGTCACGAGAAGCCCGCCTTTATTCGTTCCCATCCACCCGTGCATCTCATCGACGAATATCAGGCTATCCAGATAACCTGCCCAGAGTGCAGTTAGAAGCGGTGGCGACGCGGAACGTGCCTGACTGCTTGAGGAGACCAGCTCCCAGTTCTGCCCCGCATCGCTTGTTTTGTATAGCTCCTTGTCTTGGTCCCAGCCGGCCGGCTGGCCTCCGCACGCAAGCCAACCGGTTGCCGCGTCAAGGAAACTGACAGCGATAGCCCAAGTGTACTTGCAGGGCGTGGCGAGCAAAGTCCAGCTATGGCCGCCGTCGTCGGATGCGAATACTTGAGAACCAAGGTGGATAATGGCTGCCGCCCAGCCGTGCGCCTCGTCAACGAACTGGACGCGGGCATTCTCTGGCAGGTCCGAACTGTTGACCATCTGCCATGTGCGGCCTCCGTCCGAGGTCGCAAAGAGGCCCTCGGTGCTATGCATCCAGCCCTGGCTACCAGAGGTGAAATCAAGCGATTTGACTTCGGACGGTGCCTGATACGGCTCGGTCCATGAATGGCCTCCATCGGAAGTGCCCATGATCGTAGTACTGACCGAGTTGCCGAACGCCAGCCACCCGCTCTCGGTGTCGATGAAATCGAAGGCGAGTAGCTGAGGCGGCGGAGGCGGTCTAGGAGTCTCTGTTCCGGGCGCCGTTGTGCGCCCGCTGACGGTCGGCTTGACCTCGTCCTTCTCGAACCCCGTCGTTTGAGTCGCCGATGGCGACGCGCTGGGACTCCCGCTCCCGCACGCGGTGATCATGCCCACGAAGGCCAGAACAACAAGCGCAGCAACTCGAGACACCATCGCTAATGAAAACGCCCAGCCGTCTCGGGCGATTCCTCGCCGCAACAACGTGCCCCGGACCCCCGAACGGCTTCGCCGCCATCACCGCCATCACGAACCAGACTTGCCTTGGGCAGCGCTGCACACCCTGATCGCGGCGCCTGCGTGTCGCTTTTACCTGGAGCTGGGCGGATAGATTTTCCGCCAACTGGCACCGTCATCCTCCGTACTTAATAGCGAATCAGCAGTCAGAGCCCAGCCGTGCAGACCGTCGCCCAGGAAGAAGACCCGGCTGGCCGGCGGTTGGGATTCACGGGTGTCCTTCCACGTCACGCCCCCATCGTGAGTTACGAAAGGGCCACCCGAAGGCCCGCCAACCGCGAGCCATCCTTCATTCGAGTTGAGAAACTGAATGTTGCTGTATCCTACCCATCCCAGCCTGGAAAGCGACCCGCTCGCTGGTGGCATCCCTGGTCCCTCGGATTCAGCGAGGAGCAGCCAGTGGTCGCCGCTATCGGAAGTTCGGTAGAGTGCTTTAGCTTGCTGGTCAACGGCTAGCTCTCCGCCGCAGAGAAGCCACCCTTCGCTCGCGGAGAGGAAATAAGCGGTGACATTCGGAGCGAACTCACCGGGTCTCGCCAAGTTGGGGCCGTCGCAGGGAGATGCGAGAGACTCCCACGTTGCGCCGCCGTCGTGGGTGACGGCCAGAGGGCGCTTCGTACAGTCGATAGTACAGAAGCTTAGCCACGCAGTGCGGTCGTCGACGGCCCCTATCAAGCTGGCTGCTGAAGAAGCGATTTCGGAGGGGATCGTCACTTCCTGCCACGAGGCGGCGCCGTCCGTCGTTCGGAGAATCCCGGATTCAAACCCCCTGTCACCGCTCGTGCCAGTTGCTGCCCACCCCACTCGGTCGTTCACAAAGGTGAAGTTCTGGAGAGAATTGGGGGCCGGGGGTAGCTGTTGCCAGGACTGCCCTCCGTCGTGAGTCACTATGAGACAATCGCATGTCGTGCGGGAATCTGTCGGTGTCGGCATAGCTGACGCCGGATTAAGTTGCGGCGGTATGTATCCCCAACCGTTGTGGTCGTCAACGAACTGGACACCCCTCACGGGGAGCGCCAGCTGCATATACCAGGTCTTCCCCCCGTTCCGAGTAGCAAGAATACGCTGGTCGCCAAGACCTGTTAATACGAGCCACCCCACTTGCGGGTTAACAAAGAAAACATCGGTGGGACTAAATTGAGCCAGAGCGCGGTAATTTGCCGGCTGTTCGTTCGAGTTAGTCGTCCGGACAGTGTCGCCGCTGTAATAAACGTAAAGCACGAGTCCGAAGACGGCGCACAGACCAACGACGAGGGCGACGGCGCGAAGCATTGCGTCCAGTCATCTTATACACCGAAAGGGTTTGAAGGGTTCCCAACCAGCGACGCCATCCGCCAGCACCCGCTACAAAGTCGCCCCGGACCTGCCGGCCGGATTGGCCGCCATCACTGCCATCCGGAAGCTGACCGGCCCATTCGCGCAGCGCTGCACGCTTACAGGCGGCGGCCGCAGGCCGGCCGTTCCGGACTTCCGGGCCTGCTTGTCCTAACATGGATGAAGCAGCGAACAAGCTTCTAATCTCACAAAACTATGCAGGACGTCGACCACTTACGTGCACGTATGGCTGGTCGCCTTGCGCAGGACCAGACTATTAGGTCCGAGCCAATAAAGCGCGCGTTTGGCAAGGTCCCAAGGCACGCCTTCGTTCCAAGGGCTTCGATCGAAGAGGCATATGAAGACCGAGCCATTGTAATCAAGGCCGAGGGCGGTGTGACTCTGAGTTCGGCCAGTCA
>VBJT01000127.1:16061-19543 GCA_005880075.1 Chloroflexota bacterium | reverse complement strand
GGGCGAGCTGGGCGCCGACGAAATCGCGGATGCGGCGCGCGCGGGCGATGTGGATGCGCGCCGCCTGTTCGATGAAGCCGGACTGTACCTGGGTGTCGCGCTTGCCAATTACGTCAACATCTTCAACCCCGAGATGATTGTGCTCGGCGGGGGAGTCCTAACGGGCGCCGGCGATCTATTCTTCGACCACGCCGAGCGGATCATGCGGCAGCTCGCGCGCAAGGAGCCGCTGAAGTACCTGCGCCTCGAGCGGGCGAGTCTCGGCGACCGCTCCGGGCCGCTGGGCATGATCGCGGCGCTGAGGGACATGGTGCGCGGCGAGCACCTGGAACGATCCGAGATGTAGGGGCGCCACACGCGCAGGCGGAAGCGCATCGTTCTCGATGGAAAGTCGTTCAGAGAACGCTAGCCCGAAATCCGCGCGTGCTGCGCCCCTACTACGTCACGCTGTGATCAGGCGCTTCGTTTTCGACGGTGGCGGAATGGTCTGGTGCTTGCCGGACGGCGTTCTCGCAATGACGCTACTTCCGGAGGGATGTTTGCTCGCTCGCGCTCGACGATCGGCTGGAGAATGGTGATCGTTTGCGCTAGGAGGCCGGCCACTTCGTCCGCGAGAGGTTCGGATAGCGGGTCGTAAGGTACGGTCTGGTGGATCCGCGCCCACGAGGCCGTCCATTCCTCGAGTTCGACCTGCGGTCCGAGGCGTGCCTGGATCTCCGGCATGTTCGGCGCGATTAGCTCCGCCCAGCGGTAAGAGAACTCGCGCGGGCCCTCGAAGTGGAGGCCGATCTCGATTCGGCCGGTCTTGCGGGCGAGCCAGACCTCGTAATGCACCTTTGGCGAGTGGTAGTGCATCCAGAGCCAGACCGAACTGATGCGTGACGTGATGCCGTCGCGCAGCTCTTCGGGAAGCAGCGAGAGCGCGCGGTCGTTCACGAGCGGAAGGAACTCGGCGACGCGCAGAGGCATGGAGCGATGATAGCAAACCGGCCGGCGCCAAACGCGGGCCTGCAAACCGCCGGCGTTACAGTACGTTTGGCTGGGCGCCTATTGAGACGTGCCCGTGCTAAGATTAGCGAGCAAACGCGCTGATTCTCTCCCGCCCCGGCGGCGGCGAAGGAGGAGCGGATGGCAGCAATCATCATCATCGCGGTCATCGCGGTAGTCGTCGTTGTCCTGGCTTTCATCTTGTTCGGGATGTACAACGGCCTGGTCCGCTCACGGAACCGCGTGAAAGAGGCGTGGTCGGGGATCGATGTCCAGTTGCGGCGCCGCGCCAGCTTAGTCCCGAATCTCGTCGAGACGGTGAAGGGCTACGCCTCGCATGAGCGCGAGACGTTCGAAGAAGTGACGCGCGCGCGATCGGCAGTCGAGCAGGCTGGGAGCATCCCGGACGCCGCTGCCGCCAACAACATGCTGACGGGCGCCTTGAGACATTTGTTCGCTGTGGCCGAGAACTATCCCCAACTGCGCGCCTCGGAGAACTTCCGCGACCTTCAGAATGAGCTATCGGACATCGAGGAGAAGATCGCGTTTTCCCGGCAGTTCTACAACACCAACGTGCTTGACTACAATAACCGGCTGCAGACCGTGCCCACCGTCTTTATAGCGAACACGTTCGGCTTCCAGCGGGAGGAATTCTTCCAGGCCGACGAAGAGGGCCGGGCCGAGGTGCGCGTTGATTTCAGCGACATCCGCAGCACTCCGGCAGCGGCACCGGCGGGCGAGACAACGGAAACGCAGCCAGAGCAGCCGGGACAGCAGCCCTCGTAGGTGCGAACAAGCTAGCGGACAGCATTCGCGGGTCCGCGAGCTGACATGACGGACGACAGTACGGCCGCCGACGCGGTTGGAGACGGCGAGTTCGCTTTCCGACTGACTGACGATACTCCTCTCTACGAGACGCCGGATGCTTCGAGCCGGGTGGTCACGAAGCTCGCGGCCGGGTCGATTGTCACGGTGCATGACCGCGCCGGCGACTTCTTGCACGTCATAACTCCAAACGACAGCTTCGGATTTATTCCGGCGTCAACACCCGTCGGCGAGATCGAGGCGATGTCGCTGGCGCCGCCTCCTGCCCCAGCCGAGGATGATGATCCGGCCCCGGGAGCAGCGGCGGCCTTCCCTGGGCAGCAAGAGGCAGCAGCGGCAAGGCGAGCGCCTGACCGCGACTGGGAACCTGAGCCGATAGACGTCGGCGACGCGCAGCGTCTCCTCATCTACGACCGGATCGACAAGAACAAGCGGGAGACACTGGTTATCATGGCCGGCTTCGTGCTCTTCCTTGCGCTCTTCTTCGGCGCGATCGGCGCCGTCGTCGGCTTCAGCAGCGCGGCTCCGTTCAGCCAACAACTGACGATAGCGCTCGTTACGGGAGCAATCGCGGGCGCGATCGCGCTCGTCATCGCAGTCATAATGTACCGCTCGAGCACGTCGATCGTGCTTGGCATTTCGGGCGCGCATGAGGTGACCAAGCAAGAAGAGCCCGTCCTCTACCGTATCGTCGAGAACCTCAGCATCGGCTCGGGCCTGCCGATGCCGAAGGTCTGGGTGATCGAAGACAGCGCGCCGAACGCCTTCGCCACCGGCCGCAACCCCGGCGCCGCGCACGTAGCGGCGACGCGCGGGCTCCTCGACAAGCTCGAGAAGCGGGAGCTTGAAGGCGTGATCGCGCACGAGGTCTCGCACGTCGGCAACTACGATACGCGGCTGATGACGCTTGTCGCGGTCGTGGTCGGCCTGGTCGCCCTGCTGTCAGATCTGATGCTGCGTCTGACCTGGTATGGCTCCGGCGCGCGGTCCAGCAACCGGGATAGGGGCGGCGGAGCGATCGCCCTGGTTATTCTGGCAGTCGCGGTCGTCTTCATAGCCCTCTCCCCGGTTATTGCCTCGCTTATGCGGCTGGCGCTCTCTCGACAGCGTGAGTACCTGGCCGACGCGTCCGGCGCGCTTCTCTGCCGCAACCCGGACGCGCTTGCCGACGCCCTGCTCAAGATTTCGGCAGACCCCGAGCCCCTCGAGGTGGCGAACAAGGCGACGGCGCACCTCTACATCTGCAACCCGCTGAAGGGACACGAGAGCTTTCTGAACAACCTCTTCTCTACGCACCCGCCGATCGAAGAGCGGGTCCGCATCCTGCGGGCGATGTAGCATGGGCGCCACCCTGCGCTTCGCTCGTGCGGACGACATCCCGGAGATCGAGCGCCTGCTCGCCGCCGAGTGGCTACCGCCGATGGCGATCACCGAGTTCCTCGACTCCTTCTGGGTGATCGAGAGCGAGGGCCATGTCGCCGGTGCCGCCGGCGTAGAGATCTACGGCGAGGCGGCGGTGCTGCGGTCAGTGGTGGTCGCTCCCGGGCTGCGCGGCACCGGCGAGGGCGATCGCCTGGTGCGAAACGGCCTGGGTTATGCGCGGCGGCATGGCGCGAAGCGGGTCTACCTCTTCACGATGCACGCCGCGCCTTTCTTTGCGCGCTTCGGGT
>VBJT01000127.1:0-15893 GCA_005880075.1 Chloroflexota bacterium | reverse complement strand
GGGCGCTCATCACACTCGTTTCCGCGCTCATTTCGTGTGGCGGAAGCGCGGAATCAAAGCCACCCGGCGTCTTGATCGGCATTCTGCCAACGCGCTCTCCCGGTGCCTCCCAGTCGCCCGTCGTGGCGGTCGAGGGAGGAACGCCGGAGCCGACAGCACCCCCTCGGTCGCCGACGGTCGTATCGCTCGCCTGGCTCGACAACTCGCCCGCGGTCCCGGAACTGCCATCGTCGTTCGCGGCGCAGTCGCTGGACGCTGGGCTGCAGGCGGCGATCGAATCAGCGCTGGCGGGACGCGAGGGCTCGTATTCGGTAGTCGTCCACAATCTCGCCGACGGCCGGGCTGCGTCGCTAAATGCCGACAAGAGCTATTACGCGGCGAGCCTTTATAAGCTCGAAGTGCTGCTCGAAGCTTTTCGGCAGCGTGATGCCGGCCAGCTCGACTTCGGCAGCCTGCTTACGCTGGAGAAGAAGTACATCGACCTTGACCTGAAGACGCTCGACGTCCTGGAGATACTCGAGAACGACCAGGTGACTGTCCAGGACGCCGTCCGCGCGATGACGATCATCAGCGATACGCCGACGGCGGCGCTGCTGCAGGACACCGTCGACCCGGCGCGCATCGACCAAACGCTCGCTTCTTTGGGATTGGGAAGCACCGAAAGTGCCAACCACGAGCTGCCGACGAGCGCCCGCGACATGGCCGCTATCGCTGCTCGAGCAAGAAGGCTACCGGGCGGGAATTATCGCCGGGGTGCCGTCCGACGCCACCGTCGCACACAAAACAGGCAGCTATTCGGATGCGACTCATGACGTCGCGCTTGTGTGGGGGCCGAAGGGGCCGTACATCATCGCGGTCCTGACTGACCGCTCGTACGAATGGGACGCGATCCGAGAGGTCTCCCGTGCCGTCTGGGACTACTTCGCCGCGTAGCCGTGATGCGGCCGTGCCTCGCAAGCGTGGCAATCGCCTGACAGCGCCCGAAATCGTCGCCCGCCTTTCCTTGCTCTACGGCGAGCCGGCGTGGCGCCCGCACGGCGATCCGATGTCGGAGCTGGTACTCACGATCCTCTCGCAGAATACGTCGGACGCCAACTCCGGGCGCGCCTTTATGCGGCTGCGGTCGCGGTTCGGGGAGTGGGAGGACCTGCTGGCCGCGCAACCGGAGGAGATCGTACAGGAGATACAGGCAGGCGGTCTGGCGACAATCAAGGCGCCGCGCATCAAGGCGGCGTTGCAGGCCGTCTACGAACGGCGCGGTAGTTTTGATCTCGAGTTTCTGCGCGAGACCGCACTCGAGGAAGCGAAGGCCTGGCTCCGCGAGCTGAAAGGGGTAGGACCGAAGACCGCGGCATGCGTGCTGATGTTTGCGCTGGGCCGGCCGGCGTTGCCTGTTGATACACACGTGCATCGCGTCGGCCAGCGCCTGGGCTTGGTGCCAGCGAAGGCCGGGGCGGCGGAGGCTCACGATATCCTCGAAGCGATGCTCGCGCCGGATGAGGTCTACCCATTCCACATCTCGCTGATCAAGCACGGCAGGCGTATTTGCCACGCTCAGCGGCCGCTGTGCGAGCGCTGCCCGTTGCTGGACGGTTGTCCGGCCGGGCAGAAGTTTATGGGCGTGCGGTCGCGCGCCTAATACTTGACATCTCCCGCCCGAAACGCCTACTGTATTCACACCATGACGCCTGAGCTGAGCGGCACGCCGCGACGGCCCCGAGCTAACAGCGGGGGCTTGGCGCGCGTTCACCGCTAGCCCGGCGTCAGCCAGAAAAAGTACGCTGAGCCCCACCGCTTTTCGAACGGTGGGGCTGATTCATTTCCGGGAACAAGACAATGATCAAGGTAGGCATTCTAAACGTCACGGGATACGCGGGCGCGGAGCTGGCACGCCTCCTCTACTCCCATCCGGAGGCGCAGCTTGTGAGCGTCAGCGGGCGCAGCGCCGCCGGCAAGACGCTGGTGGATGTATTCCCACACCTCGCCGTGTACGACCTGACGATCGGTGAGGAGATCGGCGACGTGGACTTTGTCTTCTCGGCACTACCGCATGCGGCCAGCGCCGAGTCGTGCGCGCCCTTGGTTCGCGCTGGGATTCCGGTCGTCGATATCAGCGCCGACTTTCGCCTGCACGACCCGAAGGAGTACGCCGAATGGTACGGCACCGAACATCCAGCGCCGGAACTGCTTTCGCAGGCAGCCTACGGACTGACAGAGCTGAACCGCGATGCAGTGCGGCAGTCCAAGCTCATTGCGAATCCGGGCTGCTTTCCGGAAAGCGCATTGCTGGCGCTGGCGCCCGCCGTGAAGGCGGGAATCATCGGCCCGGAGATCATCATCGACTCGAAGACGGGGATCTCTGGCGCCGGCCGCGGCCTCGACCTCAAGTACCACTTCGGCGAGGCTGCCGAGAGCGTGTCGGCGTACGGCTTGTCAGGGCATCGCCACCTGCCGGAGATCGTGCAGGAGCTGGCGGCGATGTGGCCTAAGGAAACAGGAACAGAGCGCGGAACGTGGCTCGCGGTTGGCGTGGCTTCGAGGTCGCCCGGCGCCGAGCTAGCCACGGCACTCGCTGATATGGATGAACAGCAAAGAGTGGCCGTCCTTGAGACAGCACGAGAATGGACGAGGAAACGTCAAGAGCGATTCGTTTATGGGGCAGATGAGCTGCGCCCGATGGTCACTTTCACACCGCATCTGATTCCCATGACGCGCGGCATCCTCTCCACCTGCTACGCACCGCTGACCGCTGGCGCGCTGCCATTGGGCGTTGCAGGAGATGCCGTACGTGAGCTGTATCAAGACTTCTTCGGCGGCGAGCCATTCGCGCGCGTCGTTGATTCGCCGCCCGCAACGAAGCAGACGCGTGGGAACAACATGTGCCTCGTTTATCCGACCGTCGACGCGCGCACAGAGCGGCTGGTTGTCGTGAGCGTGCTCGATAACCTCGTGAAGGGTGCGGCTGGACAGGCGATTCAAAACATGAACGCGATGCTCGGCTTTCCGGAAACGATGGGTCTCGATGTGCCGGCGGTGTACCCTTGAGAGGAACAGGGAACATGGAACACGGAACAAGCGTAATTAGCGAAGGTATCGAGTTAATACCTGAAGGGACGGTGACGACGCCGAAGGGCTTTGTCGCCGGGGCCGCGAAGGTCGGCGTGCGGACAGACTGGGACAAGCTAGATGTCGGGCTTGTCCATTCGGGGGCGCCTTGCGTGGCGGCCGGGGTATACACACGGAACGCACTGAAAGGTGCCTCGCTCCTGGTATCGATGGAGCACCTGGCGAGGGGGAGTGCGCAGGCGATTGTCGCGAACGCCGGGTGCGCGAACTGTTCGGTGGGCGAGCGCGGGATCGAGGATGCGATCAAGATGGCGCAGCTGACCGGCGCGAAGTTCGGGATCGATCCGCATGAGGTTGTCGTCGCCTCAACCGGCGTAATCGGGACGTTCCTGCCGATGGGCCGAATCAGCCGCGGCATCGAGGAGATTCGGGTATCGAGGGAGGGCGGAATGGACTTCGCCCGAGCCATCATGACGACGGACACGAAGCCAAAGCACGTCGCGGTGCGGGGGAACGGCTGGTCAATGGGCGGCGTAGTGAAAGGCGTTGGCATGATCCATCCGAACATGGCAACGATGCTGTGCTTTGTGACGACCGACGCCGCGGTGACGCAGTTGTTCCTCGCGCACGCTCTCAAGGACGCCGTGGACGACTCCTTCAATATGATCGACATCGATAGCGACACCAGCCCCGACGATACCGTCGTCGTTATGGCGAATGGTTTGGCGGGCGGTGGGCCGATCGACGAAGGTCATGCGGACGAGAAGAGCTTCCGTGCTGCTCTGCGGCTGGTCTGCACAGATCTCGCGAAGCAGATGGTGGCCGACGCCGAGGGGGCGACTAAGGTCATCGAAGCGCGCGTGGAGGAGGCCGCCACTCACGAGGACGCGCGGAAGGCGGCGCGGGAGATCGTGATGTCGCTCGGCGTGAAGACGGCTGTCTACCGACAGCGCTGTATCTGATGGGACCTGACGGCATAGAGGTGTGCCTGTACAACGCTGGGGTGCCACAGCTCTACGATCCGGTCGCGGCGAAGGCCTGCCTCGCTCCCCGGGAGGTGCGGATGAGGGTGACTATGGGGCTCGGGGAATCCACAGCGACGGCCTGGGGGTCCGACCTAACCGAAGACTACGTGCGCCTCAATAGTCTGTATACGACTTAGGAGACATGCCAGTTGTCAGTTATCGGTTATCAGTGGTTCATCTCACATGGCTGAAATCATCGTCGCCAAGATTGGGGGTTCGACGTTGGGGAGTTACGACACGACGCTCGCCGACGTTGTTGAGCTTCAGCGACGCGGGTTGCGGCCGGTCGTCGTACACGGAGGGGGATCCTTAATCAGCGAGTGGCTCGCTCTACATAACCTGCCGACACGCTTCGAGAGCGGACTGCGGGTCACCGACGATGAATCGCTGAAAGTAGTGGTGGCGGTTCTCGCCGGGCTCGTGAACAAGAGGATCGTCGCGTCACTCTGCTCGCTGGGAGGAGCAGCCGTAGGTTTGTCGGGTGCAGATGGCGGGTTAATGGGTACGCGCCTCGCAGATGAAAAATTGGGCCTCGTTGGTGAAGTCACTGATATTGAGGTTGCGGTGCTGGCCACATTGTGGCACAGCGGGTTGATCCCGGTAATCGCGCCCATAGGCGTCCTCTGGGATGGCGAACGGCCCACCGCCCAACTTGTGAATGTAAATGCGGATGAAGCGGCGGGTTCGGTCGCTGCGGCCATCGATGGTGCTTGTCGGCTTGTATTCCTGACGGACGTTCCAGGCATCCAACTAGATAACGACCAAATCGCCGCCCGCCTCGAACCCGCGGAAGCGGTGAATCTGATCGAGTCAGGAGTCATCCAGGGGGGTATGATACCGAAGGTACGCGCGTGCCTGAAGGCTGCCCAAGAAGGCGTGCGAACAATAATCGTCGATGGTCGTGTCGAGCACGCACTCGTGCGCACAATCGAAGGGAATATGCCGGGAACAACCATCGCATGACCGAAAAAGAGGACTGGATCGAACTGGAAAAGCAATACTTCCTACCGACCAGCAAGCGGCTGCCGATCACGCTCGTACGGGGCGAAGGCACGCGCGTCTGGGACCTGGATGGCCGGGAGTACTTAGATTTCGTCGCCGGTATCGCGGCGGTCAGCCTGGGGCATTGCCATCCCGAGGTCGTCCGGGCGATCGAGCGTCAATCGCACGAGCTGATGCACACGTCGAATTATTACTACACGATCCCGCAGGTGAAGCTGGCGAAGCTGCTCTGCGACAGCTCGAGGCTCGACAAGGTCTTCTTCTGTAACAGCGGCGCGGAGGCTGTCGAAGGCCTGCTCAAGATCGCACGCAAGTGGGGTAAGGAGAAGCGCGACGGCGCCTTCGAGATTATTGTCGCCGAGGACGCGTTCCATGGTCGCACGCTCGCGACGGTGACGGCGGCGGGCAACGAGAAGTACCGCGCGCCGTTCACGCCTCTTGTCGAGGGCTTCGTCCGCGTGCCGTTCAATGATGTGCCGGCGATCAAGAAGGCGACGACCGGCAAGACGGCAGCAGTGCTGCTGGAACCGCTGCAGGGCGAGGGCGGCGTCAATGTCCCGGACGACGACTACCTTCCGCAGGTGCGCGCCTGGTGCGACGAGGCGGGCATCTTGCTGATGCTGGATGAAGTGCAGACGGGCCTTGGGCGCACCGGTAAGCTCTTCGCGCACCAACACTACGGGATCGAGCCGGACGCGATGGCGGTGGCGAAGGCGCTCGGTGGCGGGTTTCCGATCGGCGCGTTTCTGGCCAAGGACCATTGCGCCGTCCTCGGCCAGGGCGAACACGGCACCACATTCGGCGGCAACGCACTCGCCTGCGAGGTCGGCCATACGGTCCTGAAGTACATGCTGGACCATAGACTGCCGGCAGAGGTCGCGAAGAAGGGCGAGTACTTCGAGCGCAAGCTGCACTCGCTGGCCGACCGCCACCCGATGGTCACGGAGGTGCGCGGCAAGGGCCTCATCTGGGCGCTCGAACTCGACCGGCCCACCGCGGAAGAGATGATGGGCATGTGCTCCCAGGAAGGCCTGCTGGTGAACAACGTCAAGCCCACCGCACTTCGCTTCATCCCACCGCTGACCGTCAGCGAAGATGAGATCGACGGCGCCATCGACGTGATGGACCGCGTGCTCGCGCGGTTCGAGGCCGGAGGGCCCAAGTAGCCGCGGGTCTTAGACCTGCCGTACCCATGCCTGAGAAGATCGTCCTCGCTTATTCCGGCGGCCTCGATACCTCCGTCGCCATCCGCTGGCTCAAGGAAGAGCGGGGCTACGAAGTTGTCGCTCTGACAGTCGATGTGGGTATGGACCGCTCGCGCGAGGAGCTTCAGTCCCGGGCGATCGCGGCGGGCGCCTCGCGCCACGTCTGGCAGGATGCGCAGGAGACGTTCGTTCGGCACTTCGCCTTTCCTGCGCTGCTCGCGGGCGCTCGCTACCAGGGCCATTACCCGCTGGCGACGGCTCTTTCGCGACCGCTGATCGCCCGCGAGATGGTAGCAGTTGCCCGGGATGAAGGCGCCACGACTGTCGCCCACGGCTGCACGGGCAAAGGCAATGACCAGGTCCGCCTCGACGTGTCGGTGCAGGCGCTCGCCCCTGAGCTGAAGATCGTCGCCCCCCTACGGGAATGGGAGATGGACCGCGAGTCCGAGATTGCCTACGCGCAGGAGCATTCGATCCCTATCAATGTCACCAAAGCCAGCCCCTACAGCATCGACGAAAACCTCTGGGGACGCAGCATCGAGACGGGGGTTCTGGAAGACCCGTGGGTCGAGCCGCCGGCGGATGTGTACGCCTGGACGAAGTCGCCGGCGGAAGCACCTGACGAGCCGGCCTACGTCGAGATCGGCTTCGAGCGCGGGGGTCCCGTCTCGCTGGATGGTAAAGAGATCGAGGCGGTGGCGCTGGTCAAGCAGCTCAATGAACTCGCGGGTGAGCACGGCATCGGGCGCATCGACAGCGTCGAGGACCGGCTCGTCGGCATCAAGTCGCGGGAGATTTACGAAGCACCGGCCGGGATTACGCTGCTTATAGCGCACGAGGCGCTGGAGTCGCTCACGCTATCCAAAGAACAGCGGCGGCTGAAAGCGCGGCTCGCGGAGGAGTACGCGGAGGTCGTGTACAACGGACTCTGGTTCTCGGCGCACCACCGCGATCTCGCTGCCTATATCCAGTCGACTCAGCGGCACGTGTCGGGAACCGTGCGCGTAAAGCTGCACAAGGGCACCGCGGTTGCCGTCGGCCGCAAGTCGCCGAAGAGCCTGTACGACTTCTCGCTCGCCACCTACGACAAGGGCGACAGCTTTGACCGCAACGCGGCCGTCGGGTTCATCAATATCTGGGGACTTCCGGTACGCGTACAAGCACAGGCGCAGGCGTCCGACGATGACGACGCCGGCGCTATCCCGTGAGCCTGAAGCGGGCTTCGATTATCTGGCGCTCGCCGGTGTCGTGCAGGAGGCAGATGTTGTCGATCGTGAGCGACCAAGCGACGTCTCGCTGCAGCAGGAACGGGAGCAGATCGCGCGAGATATCGTTCTCGAGGTCCGGCGCCAGGTTCACGGTTGCGAACCACCGCTCGGCAGCATAGCGATCCATCACGCCGGTCGCGATTGAGCCCAGATCTGCCCAGAGCCTCCGGTGGATCGAATTGAGGTCGGCGGTTCTCACGAGAGGAAGAAAGAAGAGCGGCGGTGGCGCGTTGAAGACGCCGAGAATAAACGACGCCGTCACAGCCGGTGCCATCGTCGCCGCGACGTTCGCAAGAAGTCGATGTACCGACGCCCCGTAAGACTTCGCGCAGTGGTATGTGAAGTGCGGGACGTGCGTCTTGCTAATGCTGACGCCGAACTCGCGCTCGACGTCTGTCCACAGTCGCCAGACCGCCTCTTGGTGCTCCTCATCCAGCTCAGAGACAATGCCGTACAGTTCCTCGGCCATGCCAAGGATGATACCGGATAGTTGTCATGTGGTATGATCCGTAGGCATACGGAGGTCTGCTTTGAAGTCGAAGCGCGTAGAAGTACTATTCGATCCCAAAGAATACCGGACGCTGGAGGAGCGGGCTCAGGCCGAGGGACGCTCCGTGGGGTCAATGATACGAGAGGCGGTTGCCATGTACGTAGTTTCACCATCCGAACGGGAGAAGCAGGAGGCGCTGGAGTGGATTTTCGCAGGTGAAGACAATCTTGGCTCCTGGGAGGAACTGAAGGATATAATCCAGCGCGGTCCAGCGGAGGAGATGATAGAGATCGAGCGGGATCTTGAAGCTGATCGACGCTAATGTCTTCATTTATGCACGAGGCCAGCCCCACTCGTACCGCGATCCCTGCCGCAGGCTCCTCGCTGACGTGCGTGCTGGCCGCGAGATTGCCAACACGGATACTGAGGCTTTGCAGGAGGTGATGTATGTCTATTGGTACCGTCGGCGAGAGGAGATCGGACTGCGATATTTGGATCGGCTGCTGAAGCTTTTCCAAGCTCCCTTTTCGGTTGATCACGCGATAATGCTTAGTGCGCGATTAGTGCTACGCACGCACCCGCGGCTTGATCCTCGAGATGCTATCCACGCCGCTGTCGTGCTGCAATACGGGCTGGAAGGCATCATATCTACTGATCGAGCATATGATACTATCGCGGGCGTTACCCGATTCGACCCGAAGGACCTATGACTCAGCCCATTACCACCGTGTTCTTCGACCTCGGCGATACCCTCTGGCACTTCCCGAACATGCCACCCCGCGAGTTCATTCGCAAGGAGACAGTGCGCCGCATCCGCGAGCTTCTCGCCAGTTGGGATTATCACTTTGAAGGCGAACGCTTCTATCCTGGGCGCGACATACGGCTCGCGGTGGAGGAGGAGACGAGCCGCGCTTTTCACGGCGACTGCGTTGATCCTAACTACCCGGAGTTGTGCCGCCGCGTCGCCGCCCGGCACGACCTGGATTTGACCGCGGAGCAGGGCCAGGAGCTATGGGAGGCGTGGAACCTCGGTGGGGCGTTTCTCGGGCGGGAACTCTTCCCCGATGTGCTGCCTACGCTGCAATGGCTAAAGGCGCGCGGCTATCGCCTCGGCGCGGTCACGAACCGTGGCTATAGCGGCCCTCGCTTCCACGAGGAGATGCGCGATCTCGGCTTGTCCGAACTCTTTAGAGCAACCGTAGTATCGTGTGAGATTGGCTACATGAAGCCGCACCCGCGTATCTTTCATTACGCACTCGAAGAGATGGGCGCGAAAGCGGAAGAGACAGTGATGGTTGGGGACAGCCTGCGTGCAGACGTCGAAGGCGCGAAGACGCTGGGAATGGCGGCCATCTGGCGGCGGCCGGTAAGCGGCGAGCCGCTCGAGACGACGGAGGATGAGCCTGAACCCGGGCCGATCGAGCCGGACTACACAATCGATGCGATCGGCGAATTGAAGGGCCTTCCGCTTTTTGCCGGCGCGATGGCGCCCCGATAGGCCAAAGCCTCCCGGTTATAATTGCCGCACGATGCCGGAACGAAAAGGCCGGATTGATAGCCCGACCGCGCGCGGTCTCGACGAACGGGCGCTGAAGTACACCGCATCGATTGCTTATGACCGGCGCCTCTACCGCCACGATCTTGCCGGCTCGATCGCGCACGCACGAATGCTCGCGAAACAGGGGATCATCGCCGGGGACGACGCCGAGTCTATTGTGCGCGGCCTCGACGAGATTCGCGACGAGATCGAGCGCGGCGAGTTCCCGTTCCGCGAGGAACTAGAGGACATCCACCTCAATATCGAGGCGCGCCTTCAAGAGAAGATCGGCGAGGGCGCGGGACGGCTGCATACGGCCCGCTCGCGTAACGACCAGATCGCCACTGATATGCGCTTGTTCGCGATGGAAGCATGTGATGACGCCGTCTTGGGGATACGGGGCATGCAGGCGGCGCTACTGGATCTCGCGGATGCGAATCAGGGTGCGGTGATGCCCGGGTACACTCATCTTCAGCGTGCGCAGCCCGTCCTCTTCGCCCATCATCTCCTCGCTTACTTCGAGATGCTCGACCGCGACTCGGGACGATTCCGCGACTGCCGCTCACGCGCGGACGAGCTGCCTCTCGGCGCCGGGGCGCTTGCTGGCTCGCCCTATCCGCTCGACCGGGAATTTGTCGCGAGCGAGTTGGGATTCAGCCGGGTCAGTCGCAACAGCATTGACGCGGTTGCGGACCGCGACTTCGTGGTCGAATTTCACGCCTCCGCGGCGACGGCAATGATGCACGTGTCGCGCCTCGCGGAGGAGATCGTCCTTTGGTCCAGCGATGAGTTTAGCTTTGTGTGCCTGCCGGACGCCTTCGCCACCGGGTCGAGCATCATGCCGCAAAAGCGTAACCCGGACGTTGCCGAGCTAGCCCGTGGCCGCACGGGTCGGGTCTATGGCAACTTGATGGCAATCCTCACAACACTTAAGGGGCTGCCACTCGCCTACAACCGCGACCTGCAGGAAGACAAGCAGCCGCTCTTTGATACCGTGGACACGGTTCTTTCCACATTGGAGACCTTCGCGGCACTCCTGCCGGCGCTTCAAGTCGATGGCGAACGAATGGAGGCCGCCGCGCGAAACTCATACATGCTCGCGACGGACCTCGCTGACTACCTCGTGCTCAAGCGTACGCCCTTTCGGCAGGCACACCAAATCATCGGCGAGCTTGTACGCTACGCCGAAGGAGAGGGGAAGGCGCTAAGCGGACTCTCGTTGGAAGAATACCGCCGCTTCTCGCCGTTGTTCGATGATGATGTACTTACGCTAGATGTGCACGCCTCGATCGCCGCCCGCGACGTGCCGGGCGGGACTGCGCCGCCTCGCGTCACGGAGGCGCTGCGGGCGGCGCGCGAGCGGCTGAGGGAAGTCGCTTGATCAACGGGATTAAGCTCGCGCCGTCCATTCTCTCGGCGGACTTTTCGCGGCTGCGCGAGCAGGTGGAGGAATGCGAGCGAGCGGGCGCGGACTACATCCACATTGACGTGATGGACGGGCGGTTCGTGCCGGCGATTAGCATCGGGCTGCCGGTAGTCGAGGCGATCCGGCGCATCACGGGCCTTGTCCTGGACGTCCATCTGATGGTCGTGGAGCCGGAGAAGCAGGCCGCGCCGTTCATTGACGCGGGGGGCGACATGATAAATGTCCACGTCGAAGCAGCGACGGACCTCCACCGCGTCATCCGGGAGGTGCACCGGCGCGAGAAGCGGGCCGGCGTCTGCCTCAACCCCGGGACGCCCGTCGGTACTGTCGAAGAGGTACTGCCGGACGTCGAACAGGTGATGGTGATGGCGGTGAACCCGGGCGCCTCCGGTCAGAGGTTCATCGAAAGCGCGCTGCCGAAGGTCGCCCGCTTGCGCCGATTGATCGACGAGGGCGGCTTTCGCGCCGAGATCGAAGTGGACGGCGGCGTCTCGATGAAGACAGCCCCGCGCTGCGCCGCGGCCGGCGCGAACGTACTCGTGGCTGCCAGCGCCATCTTCAACGAGCATGCCGCCCCCGAGCAGAACATCGTGCGGTTACGGGAATCGCTGTCGCGGATAGAGCGCTCGGCGTAAGGCGAACAATTCAGCGAAGCGGTCAGCGACCGGCCAACATCAGCTGAAGAGCCGGCTACCGACGGAGAACCGGGGACTCAGGACGGATGTCCGTCAGGCCGTCGCTTTGAGCGTCGTGCGCAGGCAGCGAGTGCAGATCTTGAGGCGCAGTGGGATGCCGTTCACGACCAGTGTCTTGTTCTGGACGTTGGCCTTGAACGTGCGGTTCGTCTTCGGAGCCTTGCGCTCCCACCGTCCCGAGTGCTTGTGCCGGATGTTGCGGCCGTAGGCTGTCGTCTTGCCGCAGAGATCGCACCGTGCCAAGTATGCTTTCCTTTACCCTGCCGTACGTGGTTGCTAGAATTGCGCAGAAGGCATGGTAACATCGGCCGTTCGTAGGGACAAGGCTGACTGCCTCCGCCGGCCCGCCTTCAGGCGGGCGCTCGTGTGACCCGTCCCGCCATCGCTTCCCTCTCCGGCGCCGAACTACGAGAACTCTTCGCCGCCGGCACCGCCTGGCTCGGGCGCCACAAGGATCGCGTGGACGCTGTCAACGTTTTTCCCGTCCCGGATGGTGATACCGGCAGAAATATGCACCACACCATTCGCATGGCTGTGGAGGAAGCAGAGCGCGATAGCAGCGAGTCAGCGGCGGGCGTGCTCGCCGCAATGTCACATGGTTCACTCTACGAGGGGAAGGGCAACTCCGGCGTTATTCTTTCGCAAATCATCGCTGGATTTGCGCGTGGCGTGGGTGACGCCGCGACGATCGGTCCCGAGCTGTTCGCGACGAGTCTAGAGCAGGCCTCGCTCTCGGCTTACAAGTCTGTCCAGGAGCCAACTGAGGGCACGATTCTCACAGTTATCCGCGATGTCTCAGCAGCTGTTCGACAGGCGGCGAATAACGGGGGCGACATCACCGCTCTTGTGGAAGCCGCCGTTGGGGAGGCGAAAGCAAGCGTCGAGCGGACGCCTACGCTGCTGCCAAAGCTCGCTGAAGCTGGCGTGGTTGATGCAGGAGGCCTCGGATTGAGCGTCATATTCGAGGGCTTTCTCCGCCACCTATGGGGCGAAACGCTCGATGAAGTGGTGCCTGTTGCCCTCGAGGCGCCAAGGCAAGACTGGCTGGCCGATACGGCCGCTCGCCACCAGGTTGAGGACTCTCTCTACGGCTACTGCACGGAAATGCTGGTCAGTTCGTCAGGGTTCGATGTCGAGTCCTTCCGCGAACGTGTTATTGAGCTGGGTGACTCGGTGATCGTCGTCGGCGATCCGGATCTCGTTCGCGTCCACATCCATACGGACGATCCAGGTGCCGCCCTCACATTGGGCACGGAAGTGGGCCACTTGCTGCAAGTGAAGGTGGACAACATTCGCGCGCAAGCGGAGCACTTCGTTGACATGCATAAGGCAAATCCGGGCCTCGCGAACGAGCTAATTCAGGTGCCGTCCCTCTCGACCGTTGCAGTAGTGGCGGGTGAAGGAATGGGCCACGTTTTCAAGAGTGTCGGCTGCACCCGCACCATCCTCGGGGGATCGACGATGAACGTGACTCCCCGAGAAATCGTCGCAGCCGTTGACGAGTGCCCCTCCCAAGACGTCGCCGTGCTGCCCAACGACAAGAACATCATCTTGGCCGCTGAGCAGGCCCGGAAGCTCACTAAGAAATGGCTCCATGTGATCCCGACGCGGTCGATGCCCCAGGGGATCGCCGCGCTGCTTCCCACCAATCCCGAGGAGACCGACCCCGAGGTCACCCTGAGTGGGATGAAACAGGCCCTGAATTCGGTCCGTACAATCGAAGTTACACGTGCGGTGCGTAGCACCAACATCGAGGGTCAGAAGGTAGCGACGGGTGACTTCATCGCCATCGTGGATGAGCAACTGAAACTCACGACGTTTTCACCTGAGGAGGCCGTACTGGGCTCTCTGGATGGTCTGTCGGGCGCCGGCACTGTCGTAACGCTTTACTACGGGGCCGGTACGCGGAAAGGCGCTGCCGAGGGGCTGGCTAGAAACATTCGGGAGCGGTTTTCGTCATATGAAGTAGAGGTGGTGTACGGCGGGCAGCCGCACTACTCGTACATCGTCTCGGTGGAATGAGGTATGGACGCAGTCAAGTCGAGAGATGGCACGCCGATCGCTTACGAGCTGGCGGGCAGCGGTCCGCCGCTCGTGCTCGTGCACGGCTCGACTTCTGACCATGACACCGCTTACCGCTTCGTGATCCCGCTGCTGGAGCGCTACTTCACTGTGCGGGCGCTCGACCGCCGGGGCCGCGGAGACAGCGGCGACGGTCCCGACTACAGCCTGGAGCGAGAGCTGGACGATGTCGTGGCAGTTATCGAGACTGCGGGTGAGCCTGTGAACCTGTTCGGTCACGGCTTTGGGGCCCTGCTCGCCCTGGAGGCGAGCCTGCGGACGGCGAACGTCGGCAAGCTGGGGTTGTACGAGGGCGGGATCACCACATCGAGGAGCACAGTCTACCCGCCGGGCACGGTCGAGCGGATGGAGACGTTTCTCGAGGACGGCAACCGCGACGGAGTGGTGGGGACGTTCATGACGGACATCATCACAATGTCCACCGATGACCTCTCCGTGCTGCGCTCGCAGCCGCGCTGGCTGGAGCGCTTGAAGAACGCGCACACGATCCCACGGGAGCTGCACGCCGACCGCGATTACCGGTTCGACCCGGCGCGCTTCGCGAACTTCGACGTGCCGACGCTGATTGTCGTCGGTGAGCGCAGCCCGGAGTCTGACCACGCGGACGCCGAGGCGCTGGTGGCGGCACTGCCGAGCTCCCGCATTGAGGTGCTGCCTGGGCAGGGCCACGCCGCCATGCACACGTCGCCGGAGCTTTTCGTGGCGGCCGTCGGCGACTTCTTCCTGGACTGAGCGGCCCTCACTCCCCGGCCCGCTCTCCCGTGCGAGGGGGAGGGCGCTGGCAATCAGCCAGAAACCTGTGGTCAATCAATACTCTTTTCGAGTGTGGGAATCGATTGGTTTTGGCGGTCCGTTCGTGGTTATTGATTGACTCACCGCGAAATTTTCTTTTTTTGTCGGCCCGGCCCGTTTGGAGCGGGCGATTTTGTCTGATTGAGTCCGATTCATAAACGTGAGGGCGCAGGAACAATCAGTCGGACTCGGAAGATGGAACATCGAAGGCGGAAGATGCGGGTGGTAGGAGCGTCGGTATTAGGCGCCGGCCCCTTGAATTTGTTTTGCAAAAAGTGCTTTTGCAAACGGACGGCGGGAGCCTCCAACTGTTGGCCGTAAGCTGTTGGCCTGAGTTCGTTTTGCAAAAAAAGGTAGTTCTTGGGAGCGGGCACCGGTATGGAGCCGCTTTTTGCGGGCGCTGTTAAGGTGCGGGGTCATCATCGCCATTAGGCTAGCGGAAAGCCGCGGGAAGTCTAAGGGGGAAGTGGCACCGGCGAGGCTGCCAGGGGGCAAGTCATAAATTGAATATCTCGGTGCTCCGGCTCAATATCTAGCGCCTAGCGCCGATAAGTCGCGTTTTCTTTCCCCTTAAGGCCGTTTCCTACCGGTTTCCGTACGAACCTCGATTGACAAGCCAAAGCGACTATGATGCGATGGTTGTGTATCCGGTGCCCTGCGTTTTGTTGCGCCCGGGTCACACAGCAGGGACGGGGTCGCAATGCCTATGAATGCTCCAATCCGAATAGCTCTATCGGGCGTCGCGCTGACAGCCGTCGCGGCGGCCGTGTTTCTTGGTCCCGGCCACTTCGCCTCGCAGGCTGTCCAGAACCCCACTATATCGCTGGATATGGTGCCTTCCGGCACGACGTACGACGAGACGACTAATACGATGACTGTTGGCAGCACCGAGAACTGCCTCACGTCCGCGACAGCGAACACCGTGACGCATCTTCACCAGGCGCACCTCGTGATTCACGACGTTGAGGACTTGGTCGGCTGGCAGGTGCGCCTGAACTACATCGGCGACAAGATGCGGCTGCAGGGGCAGAACGCCGTGCCGTTCACGGACAACACGACATTGCAGCCGGTAGGCTTTACGAACCTGCCGATCGATGCCGTCACGCAGGTACACCGCGACGTGACTGCTGCTCAAAATATCCCGCCCGCGCCCGCCGACAACACGAACACGCCGCAGACGGCTCTCCTCGGCGCTTCGTACGTCGGCGCTGAGTCATTTGCGACATCGCCGGACACCCCCGCGAAGCCGGTTCCGGACGACAGCTCTTACAGCGCGCCGAGCGGCGGCGTCCTGTCGTTTCTCAA
>VBJT01000221.1 GCA_005880075.1 Chloroflexota bacterium | reverse complement strand
GGGACGAATACGCCGCCTACGCCAAACACAACGGGCATGACCCGATCACGGACTTCTTGAAGACCATTATCGTCCCGCGAATCGGCATCATTTACGCCGGCAAGGACCGCCACTCGGCGCTCGTAGGCGCAGACTGCTATCGGGCCACCATGCAAGTGATCGCCAACGCCGAAGCCATTGAGCGATTCGAGTCCATCTCGGAAAAGAACCAGGCCGAGGTCGAATACTGGCCGCTCGAGCGCCGCAAGATCCAGGAAAGCGAGAAGTCCCGGCGCGAACTCGACGGCAAAGTCGCGCTTATCATCGGCGCTGCTAGCGGCATCGGCCGCGCGACAGCGCTTCGCTTCGCTGAGGAGGGCGCGCATATCGTAGCGCTGGACCTCGACGGCGAGGGCGCCGAGGGCTTGGCGGGCGAAATCAACGAGAGCGCGCCGGAGCGGGCCCTCGGCCTTCCCCTCGATGTGACGCACTCGACCGCGTTCGCCGAGGCGATCAAGCAGACGGTCCTGCATTTCGGCGGCATCGACGTCCTCTTCTACTCCCCGGGCGTCGGGCCCGAGTACCATTCGGTCGTCGACATGCCGGACGAAGAGATCGAGCAGAAGCTCGCTGTGCACTACCGCGGCGCCGTCGCCGCGACACGCGAAGCCGCTCGCGTCATGGTCGAGCAGGGCACCGCTGGCCGCCTGATCTACAACGCATCCAAGGCCGCCTTCGCCCCAGGCGAAGGGTTCGCCGCCTACGGCGCGTCGAAGGCCGCGCTCGTCCACTACGTCCGCAACGTCGCGAACGAACTCGGCCGGGACGGAATTACCGCGAACTACATCAACGCGGACGCCGTCGACACGCCGATGTTCCGAGAGGTCCTGCGGCTTCGAGCCGAGCGGGCCGGCGTCAGCGAGAAGGAGACGCTCGACCGCTACGCCGAGCGCAGCGTCCTCCGCGAAGCAATCATCCCGCCGGAAGCGGTCGCCGAAGCGGCGCTCTGGCTTGCGAGCGACCGCTCCGCCCACACCACAGGCTGCGTGATCACCGTAGGCGGCGGTGCCGAGGGCTTCCCGCGGTAGCCTATAATGAGCCCGGTATGACGACCGAGAAATACGCTACGGCAAGCGAGGGACTCCTCCAAAAGGCGAAGACCTACTTGGCGGAAGGAGACCTCGTTCAGGCGTCGGAGAAGGGCTGGGGAGCCGCCGCGCAGGCCATCAAAGCTGTGGCAGAAGCGCGCGGCTGGCAACACAATGTGCACCGTCAGCTATTTGAAGTGCTAGCAAGACTGCTCGATGAAACGGGTGACACCGAGATTCGCCGGCAGTTTCTTATCGCGAATGCCCTGCATACCAACTTCTACGAGAACTGGCTCACCAGGGGCGACGTGGAGGCCGGGGTCCAGGAGGTCGACGCGCTGCTCTCCCGGCTACGCCCTTTGATGTAAATGGAAGGCCGCGGCCGGACTGGAAACTGCAGTGGCAGTCGCGCTTAGCCCCACGACATGAAGTTCAGCCACCTCGCGCTGCCTGTGCCCGACGCACAGCGAGCGTGGGCGTTCTACCGCGACGTGCTCGAAGTGAAAGGCGAGGAGCGCGAAGTCGAGGACGGCCTTTTAGTCACGACAAGCGACGGCTTCGTGCTTGCTTTCATCGAGGGGGAGCCGACGCCCGGCGACGGACGCCTCCACTTCGGCTTCAGCCGCGAGACCGGCGATGAGGTACGCGAGGTGCGCGCCCACCTCCAGGAACACGGCGCCCGCGAGGCCGACTGGATCGATATGGACGGCTTCGTCTCGATGAAATTCCACGACCCGGATGGGTACGTCGTGGAAGTGTTCGGGAACAGACGTGAAGGAGACCGCCAATGATCCCGCTATCTGACCTCAAAAAAGCCGCCGCCGAAGGCCTGGCCTTCCTCAAGCAGCAGGACGACATCGAGGAGGCAGAGGTGTTCGTTTCCGCGAACGGAGTCCTGCTGACTCGCCTGAATTACACCTCTCACATCCCCTGCAACGGAGTCGAGGAGCCGAAATCGCTCGTGAACTACGGCGTCGGCGTGCAAGCGGTATTGCGTTCGGACGACGCTTCGACGGGATCAGCGCGAACGGAAAGGAAGACCGGCTTCGGCTCGGAGCCCTCCGACATCTCGCTCGACGGCGTGCGCTCGGCGCTCGACAAGGCACGCAAGGGCGCCGTCGCCGACCCCGAGTTCACGACGCTCGCCCGCCCGACGGGAGAGCGGCGGACGCTGTTCGATTATCACGACCCGAATTTGATGGAGATGAAGGATGCGGACCTTGTGAACACCGGCTGGCAAGTCGTCAACGGCGGCCTTCGCATCTTCGAGACATCCGAATCGCTGATGTCTCTCGTTGACCGGCCGAAGAAGCTCGCAGAGCTCGGCCTCATCGTCGGTGGCGACGTCACGATCCTCGAGGAGCGCATGGCCATCGCCTCGCACGCCATGCCCGACGTGCAGACGGACGAATCGACGCTAATCATGTCGTTTATCACCTCGATGGTCGAGCGCGAGGAGTCGAAGGGCAGCGGCTATGCGGCATCCACGACGCTCTCCGGCTTCACCGACGAGGCCGGCAAGGAGGCCGCCCGCAACGCCATCGCCGGCATCGGCGGCGTACGCGTCCCGACAGGCGACTACAGGGTCGTCTTCGGGCGCGAGGCCGTGATGGAGATCCTGCACTACATCGTCGTGCCCGGACTCGAGGCCGGGATCTTCTACGCGGCCGGCTCGCCGTTCATGGGGAAGCTCGGCCAGCAGATCGCCTCAGCGAAGCTGAGCATCGTGGACGACGGCGCGGCGAAGGGGCTCGTGGGTGCGAAGGGAATCACCTGCGAGGGGCTACCGACCGGTCGCACGGAGCTGATCAAGGACGGGCGGCTGGTCGGGCTCCTGGCGAACCATTACGAGTCGCAGCGGCTCCGACGCGACGCCGCGGCGAAGGACAAGCTCGGTATCGACCCGAAGGAGGCAGAGTCAGCGCTCGTCCCGCGCAACGGCTTCCGTTTCGCGCGCGGCGGCGGCCGCCACTTCAGCGCGCAGCCGGGAATCCACCCGACGAACGTCGTCGTTCCCGGCGACATCGAATCGACGGAAGCCATCTGCCGCCTCGTCGGCAACGGTCTCTACATCGGCCGCATCTGGTACACGTACCCGGTGAACGGCCTGCGCGCCGGGGACTTCACCGGCACCGTGGTCGCCGATTCCTACCTCATCAAAGACGGCAAGCTGGCCGAGCCCATCAGGCCGAATACGCTACGCATCAACGAGAATGTGCACACTTTCCTGAACGGCGTCATCGGCGTCGCGAGGGAAGG
>VBJT01000220.1 GCA_005880075.1 Chloroflexota bacterium | reverse complement strand
ACCGTTACCCTCCTGCTCGCCGATGTGGAGGCGGCGTCCCGTCTCTGGGAAAGGGACCGGGAGGCGATGAGCGCGGCTATGTGCCGCCTCGACTCGCTTCTAAGCGACGCCGTCGGCCGGCACTCGGGCGTCCATCCCTTCGCGCAGGCGGATGCCGACGGTTTCGTTGCCGCCTTTTCGCGCTCCTCTGACGCACTCGCCTGCGCCCTTGCCGTCCAGTTAGCCATGGCGGAAGAGTCCTGGCCGGGTGGCCTAGAACTGCGCCTCCGCGCGGCGCTGCAGACTGGAGAAGTCCAGCTGCGCGACCAGGGGAACTACATCGGGGCGGCGATCAACCGTGGCAAGCGCCTGCGGGCCATCGGCCACGGCGGCCAGACGCTTCTCACCCGGGCGAGCCACGACCTCGTGGCAGACCGGCTTCCCGAGGGAGTCAGCCTCTTGTACCTTGGCACATATCGCCTGCGTGACCTCGCCCGGGCCGAGGACGTCTACCAGCTCAACCACCCCCGTTTGCCGGTCGAGTTCCCTCCCTTGCGCTCCCTTGACGCTTTTCCCAACAACCTGCCCGCCCGCCTGACCAGCTTCATCGGCCGTGAGGCAGAGATGGCCGGGCTCAGGGAAACTCTCGCCGAAAACCGGCTGGTTACTCTGACCGGCGCCGGAGGCGTCGGTAAGACCCGCCTCGGCCTTCAGGTCGCCGCCGACACCCTCGAGGGACATCCCGACGGCGTCTGGTGGGTGGACCTGGCCCAGATTACGGAAGCCCGCCTCGTCCAGAATGCACTTGCGGCAGCGCTTGGCGTCCAAGAAGTTCCCGGCCAACTCCTCGTGGAAACGCTCAAGAACAGCCTTCGTGCCAAGCGAATGCTTATTCTCCTCGATAACTGCGAGCACCTGGTGGCGGCCTGCGCGGAACTCGTCAACGGCTTGCTCGATGCCTGTCCGTCGTTGAGCTTTCTCGCCACCAGCCGGGAGCCCCTCGGTGTAGAGGGAGAGATGCCCTGGCGGGTGCCCTCCCTCACACTCCCCGACGAGAAGGCTCCGCCTATCATCGAGTCCCTCTCTCAGTACGAGGCAGTTCGCCTCTTCATCGAGCGGGCGATAGCGGTCCGGCCGAACTTTCAGGTGACTAACGACAATGCCGCCGCCGTGGCCCAGATCTGCCAGCGACTCGATGGCATCCCGCTTGCTGTCGAACTCGCGGCGGCACGGACGCGGATGATGAGTGCGGAGCAGATCGCCGAAGGCCTGATGGACCGCTTCCATCTCCTCACGGGCGGCGTCCGCACCGTACTGCCGCGCCAGCAGACGCTTCAAGCCTCGGTGGACTGGGGCTACACCCTCCTCGGACAAGACGAGCGGATCCTGCTGCGGCGCCTCTCGGCCTTCGTTGGCAGCTTCACGCTCGACGCGGCCGAGCAAGTCGGCGTCGCGGATGGCATCGAGCTCCAGCAGGTTCTCGAATTGCTCTCGCGCCTCGTCGATCGGTCGCTCGTACAGGTAGAGGAGGTGCCCGCTGAAGTGCGTTACCGACTGCTCGAGACTATCCGGCAATACGGTCGCGATCGGCTGGCCGAATCCGGCGAGGAGGCGGCAGTTCTGAACAGGCACCTCGATTTCTACGTGGCCCTCGCCGAGCACGCCGAGTGGCAGCTGGAAGGCCCAGGACTCTTTACATGGCTCGAACGGCTCGACCTCGAGCTCGGCAATCTGCGCGCCGCGCTCGACTGGAGCGTGCAAACCGGCGACGCGGACAAAGCGCTCCGCATAGCGTCGCCGCTGCGGCTCTTCTGGACCCGGCATGGCGACCTGAGCGAGGGCCGCCGCCGGTTTGACGTGGCGCTGGCGCTGAAGGATGCTGACTCTCTCCTGCGTGCCATGGCGCTCACCGCCGCCTCCGAACTGGCGTCGAACTACGGTGACATGGTGGCCACGCGCGCCTCTGCCGAGGAAGCGCTCGCGATTGCGCGCCCGTTGGGCGACAAGCGGATTATCGGGCGCGCACTAGGCATGGTGGGCTACGCCGCCACCTTTCTCGATCCCCCTTCGGCGCCGGCCCTGTTTGAGGAGGCCATCGCCCTCAGCCGGGAATCGGGCGATACCTACTATCTCACGATGAGCCTCCGCAATTCGGGTCAGGCGCTCTGGTGGGTAGGAGACGTTGCTGCGGCACGTACTCGTTTCGAGGAAGCTCTTTCCGTCGCCCGGCCGGCCGGCGACCGCATTGGCATAGAGATTAGCCTGGGGCAGCTGGGGCTCGCGCTCGCGTTCGTGGGAGAATTGTCTGACGCCGAACGTGCCCTTCAGGAGTCTCTCGGGATCGCGCGGGAGCTGAGAGATCGTTTCCTCGTGGCGGCGGGCCTCGCCGGCCTTGCTGGTGTAGCGACCTACCGGGGAGAGTACGACCACGCGGCGGAGCTGCTCGAAGAGAGTCTGGTGAGCGCGCGTGAATTTAGCCCCTTCGTCCTGGCAGTGGCGCTGCTTTACCGCGGCCTGCTGGGCTACGCGCGCGGCGAATTGAGCGAGGCAACTGCGCACCTTCAGCAGGCCGTTAACATGGCCCGCGGCATGCGTACTATCTTTGCCCTCTGCTGGGGTCTGCGAATGGCAGCCGACGCGGCGCTCGCTCAAGACGACCTAAAAGCGGCCGGTGTCTGCATGGAAGAGGCGCTGGCAGTGGCAGGCCGGGCCGGAGGTTTGCCGCAAGGCCTTGTCCTCCAGACGGCAGGCCGGCTGGCCCGGTCTCGGGGCGACCATGACCGCGCCGAATCGCTCCACCACCAGGCCCTCGAGCTGTTTAATAAGGCGCACGACAGCCTCGACGCCGTTGAGGCTTTGGAGGCGCTCGCCGGCCTGGCCGTCGTCGCCGAGAGTCCGGCCGAAGCGACTCGTTTATTCGGCGCGGCAGGGGC
>VBJT01000219.1 GCA_005880075.1 Chloroflexota bacterium | reverse complement strand
AGGAATCGCCGCACAATCGCCGTTCCGATGAAGTACGGCAGATTGCCCGCAACAACATACGGCATGCTTCCGCCACCGGCCCTCAACAGCTCCTCCGGCCCGATTTGCAGTACGTCTGAGGCAATCACCTTTACATTCCCGCGCCTCGCGAACCGCTCGTGCAGATGTGAAGCGAGCCGGTCATCCACCTCGACTGCTATTAGCCTGCCCGCACGCTCCACCAGCAGTTCCGTCAGCAGGCCCGTCCCGGCGCCGATCTCAACAACTGTCTCTTCGGCGCGGATCTCCGCTGAATCCACGATCCGCCTTAGCGCGGCTCGGTCAGTCAGCCAATGCTGCCCCAATGACTTGCGAGGGCGCGCCCGCGAATGCACGCTCACGCCAGAATGATACGGTACGGAGAAACCTAACCCGTCCGACGGCTTATCTGGTACCCACAATTGGGCCGCCCTCTATTACTACCATTCGCGGGTCCCAGGTGGTTGAACTTATTAGAGGAGACAGACATCGAGCGACCGCGTGCGCCAGTCCTTGAGATCGTCGGCGGCGTACCCGAGATCGATGTGATTGCCGACGATGTCACCCCCAGTGTCGGCGGCGATCCCATAGCCATATCCTGGTATGTACATTCGCGTGCCGAGCGGTATGACCTGCGGGTCCACCGCCACAATCCCTCTGTAGACGCCCGTTCCCGTCTTGGTGACGCCGCTCCCACCTGCGCTCGCTGATGTATACCAGGTCGCGTACACGTGCAGCGTCCGAGAGCAGCCCGGCTGGGCTGGGACGCTAACTGGAGGTGCAGGCGCGGGGGCCGGCACTGGAACGGCAGCGGGCCTCACGTATGTGCCAACGCTCACCACTTCATCCGTGGGCGGAACGATCCTCTCGTTGACGAGATCCCTCCAGACCTCCCGGCCGTTTATCAACCGAACCCGGTACTCTTTACGGTACGAACCGTCTTCCCCCCACTGCGTGACTACCCGCTGGCCATTCGCAATCTCCGAGTCGTATCGAACGATGCTCGCGTATTCGATCGGTTCCTCGCTGACATCGGTGAGGTCTCGCACGGTCGTGACACTGATCGCCATGCCCGCACGCACTGAGCTGCTCGCGCTCGGCGACACGTAGTCCTCGCCCTGAAGAGAGACGCCAGCCTGCGCGAGCACATCGCCGACCGTCCGGCCATGCGTCCTCACCTGCTGCTCCTCGCCGGCGACAACCAGATTGACCGGCACCTGGTGGCTGACGTAGACATGCGCCCCCGGACCCAACACCTGGTTTGCCGTCGGCGAAACCCAGTCCCCGTCCTGAAGACGCACGCCCTCACTGGCTAGCGCTTGGCCCACAGTCGTCTGCATGGAGGAATACGTAGCTGAGTAGCCGTCCTCGTGTAGCGTAAAGGAGACCGCCCGCTCGCGTGTCATTACCAGCGCCGGCTGTGTCCCAGGCAAGGCGAACGGGCTTCCCGCAGCAAGCCGTGCCGCAGCCGACAACAACGGTTTCGGGAACAGTCCGCTCCCTAGCGGCGGTTGGATATTTTGCGCTGAGACGGCGCTTGCATCTCCGCTAACCAAGGTTGGCAACTCCAGCACCGCCGATCCTGACTGAGCGGGTGCGGAATGGTTCGCCTGCGTGCGCGTGATCGGAATGATCACCGCGATAAAGGAGGATGTGGCGAGGGCCAACCCCACTGCGAGGTGAAGGTGGCTGTTCGAGGAGCTGCGTCTTTTCCGGCGCCTGTCGGGCGCCACCGGTGCCCGGTACACCGGCCGCCTGGCGTTGGCTCTCAGCAACACCTTATCCAGTTTGGGCCCAATTTAGCCTGGACCAGTGGCTTTGGCCGTGCACCCACTGTCGATCCGGACCGCAGACTTGCCGCCAGCCGTCAGCTCCAGCCCGGTTTATCTGCGGCGCCCGAAACTAACTACTTACCGCTGCTCCCTTCCGGGCCTGACGGGGTTCGCAGCGTCTCGCCGCGCAGGGCCAGGCTCTCGACGCTGACATGCTGACAGCAGTCTCTGCGGACCCTGGACCTCGAGCGGGACTTCAACCCCGCTATAGCGGATTGCGGGTACAGGGCACCGCTAGCTCCCCGTCTAGCACGACCGCAAAAATCCTACCATGAATATGTTCGCCCCTGTCAAGCTACGCGTAACTCGGCGGATTCCGACATAGATACCGCAAACAAATTATTATGGGCCTTTAATCAAGCGCGATAATTAAAATTCGCCCCGTTTTCCTCTCCTTGCCGCCCTTCGCGCTCTAAGATAAGCTACCTTAGCAACCACACCCATGAACCTCTGCGCCGCCGCATGAACGTCCGCAAGGCCGTCATCCTCGCCGCCGGCTACGGCACCCGGCTCCTCCCCGCGAGCAAGGCCGTTCCCAAGGAGATGCTACCTCTCGTCGACCGCCCAGTCATCGACTACATCGTCGAGGAAGCGCTCGCCGCCGGGCTCGACCAGATCATCATGGTGACGAACGCCTCGAAGACCGCCATCGAGGGCTACTTTGACCGTGACTTCGAGCTCGAAAGCGTCCTGGAGTCAGGCCAAAAGCAGGCGCTTCTCGCCGCCGTCAAGAAGCCCACCGAGGTCTCGATAGTCTACGTCCACCAGAAGGAGCGTCTTGGCAACGGCCATGCTGTAACGATCACTCGGGATGTCGTCGGAGACGAGCCGTTCGCGGTCTTCTTTCCGGACGACATCATCCTTCACGACGTCCCCGCCATCGGGCAGCTCATCGATGTTTTTCAGCGTTTCGGCCATACCGTCCTCGCCGTTCAGCAGGTGCCGCGCGAGGACGTGGTGCAGTATGGAGTGATCGATCCCCGGGCCCTCGAAGCGCGCCTCCACGAGGTGCGCGGCGTTGTGGAGAAGCCGCCCGTCGACGAGGCGCCTTCCAACCTGGCTACCGTCGGCCGCTTCGTGGTTACTCCAGAGATCTTTGACGTGCTTGCAGAAACCCCGCCGGGCCGCTCGGGTGAAATCTGGCTCATGGACGCCTTCGACCGCCTCATCGCCCGCCAACCAGTGTACGCCTATGAATACGAAGGCCTTCGCTTCGATACCGGGCGCCCGCTTGGCCTCCTTCAGGCCTCACTTCATCTCGCTCTCCAACGCGAGGACCTCGGCCAAGAACTGCGCGCGTACCTGCATTCCCTGAAGCTGGTTTGAGCTAGGTTTATGCGCACACTTGTGGTCGGCATTCCGCTGCCG
>VBJT01000223.1:6680-11367 GCA_005880075.1 Chloroflexota bacterium | reverse complement strand
TACATGATTCCTTAACCCGTCCGGCGCACGAACGCGACTAAATAAGTCGTCTATATCTCTGGAGAGGTGTCGGATGAACCGCTACGAGTGTGACAAATGCGATTGGCAATACGACTGGTGGCGGATTGGAGACCGTGTAAAGGCGGTCAGACGGCATGAGCTGGCGCACCTGGTAGATCAGCCAGCGCAACCGGACAGCAGAATGGAAGTGCACGCCAGCCTGTTGGTGAAGTATCTGGACGAGCGACTGAAGAACATGGAGCTTGTGTAGAAGAAAGGCCGGTCGGTGAACCGCACGGAACGCCGGCCTCTGCCATATAGGGCCGGTGAGACGTGGTGCTTCCCTTACCTACGCGTTCGCGCTTCGGCGGGCGGCACAACGGGGGTGGACCCTCCAGAAGGCCCGTCACCGGTCCCTGCCTATGGCCAGCGGCAAATGCGTGTGACTAACGTATTCGCCCGACCCCTCGTCTCTGAGGAGGGCGAACTGAGCAAATCCTGGTACTCCACCGAGATATGATTTCCTTTCCCTCCACGTCCGGTCGAAGTCAGCTTCCCGCCCCGCAGACACCCTGAAGCGATTCATAGCTATGGACAAAGAGAACCTCCTTCGAAGTCACAGGCATCAGTATGCGCGCCCTCGCCGTCTCGCGACAGAGGAGCGCTGCTTGGACCACTCCCCTGGATATGATCACCCACAAATCAGCTCTCGTGGGTCGCTAGCCGACCTCGTTCTGCCTGGGCCTACCCAGGCCTTCTTCTTGACGGGATGACCCAGCGCTACAAGGAACATCGTGCTTTTCCCGTCGGCGTGGGGTGAGAAGAAGTCGGTCACGTCGTCATCGTAGAACGTGAGACCGGTGGCACCCATCCCGAGGGCGTAGCTCGCGAGGTACAGCCTGCCGCCATTGATGGCCGCCTCAAGCTGCGCCAACCGGTACCCCCGGTTGCCGAAACGCTCCAGGATCGGTGGCAAGTCTGTCAGGAAGAATACGTTCGCGCTGGCGTCGGCAGGGAGCGCTTGTTCTAATCCTAAGTCCCCAGCCTCGTCCCGAAACTCTCCTTCTCTGAGCAACTCCAGAGCGCTCTCGTCTGGGTGATAGACGTAGGAACCGCAGGGCAGGCCTTCAACGTCGTTCACGATGATGTAAGCGTCGTTTAGACGACGGCCTCCCGATTGCGTGAAGTCGGCCGCGATCCCACCAATGCTACTCAGGGCAGTGGAGAGCTGCTCCATACTGATCGGCTGACGGGCGAAGCGGCGGCTGGAGCCGCGCCGCAAGATGACCTCCTCGATGGAGTCGTGCGGCGCCTCCCTGTCGTTCAGTGGTCGCAGTGGGAACAGCCGACCCGCGGGTGGGGCAAGCGGATCCACAGAGGGAGCGCCTCGCCAGGCCGCTACCTGCGACTCCTCAGCCAGGGACGAGGCTTCGTGCATCGCCCGAATCGCCGGGTAGTCTACCTCCAACCTCGAGAGCGGCGTGGTCTCCAGCGCCAGCGGCCCCACCTGCGGGGCGTGACCGATGGGGCTGTTGCGGCCCAACGCGACCAGCGCGAGGGCAACTTCGTTCTGCGGTTCCAGCCCGAGCAGCCGGTTCACCCGGTCGTCCACGAAGCCGCACACTACTCGGGCCGGAACCCGGTGGGCCGCGGTTATGGCCAACAGGTTGGCCAAGATGGTGCCGCTGTCCCAGAAGCAATGCCGATAAGCCCTCGCTTGATACTTCCAGGAGTTGCGCCAGAACGTGCTGCTGCATATGAGGATGACCGGCGCCAATGCCACTGACGGCTCGTCGGCCGTGGCGCGCACCAACTCCCCACGGAAGTCTCCCCGCCGCAACCGGCGCAGGCTGAAATCGTGGACCCCAAAGTGGTAAACTCCCGCTTCCAGGTCCGACAGATCTCCACACACCAGATACAGGTCTATGTGGTAAAGCGCCCCAGTGCAGGAGGCGGCCCGGAACAGCATCTCGCCGCGTGGGGAGCGGATACGCCTGGTGATCCCGGCCGAGTAATGTAGTAGCGGACCCAACAACCCTAGGTCCGGGAGTCGGTCGCCTTTCGGCTCGACGGCGCTGGCCGCCAGCGCTTCTAGTGCGGGGACACCGTAAGGTTCCAGCCCTCGCGGCAGAGGGATAGGCTCCAGGCTCGGGTAGATCTTGAACGGGAGCGGCTGATTCTGAAAGTCAAGGAAGTGCTGGCTGGAGTGTACGCTCTGGAAGGAGTGTTTCGTCCGTTCGTGGTACTCCCAGGCCGCCTCTAGGTCGCGATTAGTCTCCACGGCTACGTCACCCCAAACCACGCAACTTTAGGCTAGCGAGACGCCCGCCGAGCCCGGGCTCTACCGCTGCATGTGATGCCGTGGGCAAGAAGTCGCATAGCCAGAACTGCTGCGGCATCAAGCACCGCGGCAGCTCTGCGTCTTCGTCGCAGACGGCAATCGGAGGGGAAAGCTGGGCCTCGAGACTCTCCACCATCAGGCGCCTGCGAACGCATTGTCGGACGGATATCTAGTCATCCCTTCTTCTTGATCTCGGTGATGACGTTGAGGACGGCCTCGATGAGGACGTGGTCACCCTCTTGCGGGTTAGGGTAGATGTAATCGTGGGCTGTGCGAGACTGGCGGAGCGTGTCTGGCTCGTTGGTATAGGAGTAGAGGATCTCGTAATACTGCTCGCCGTGGAGCAGGTAAGGCTTAGCACGGTGGATGATGGCGTCGCGGGCCACGGGTCACCTCCGTTTCCGGTGGCAGCATGGGCTAGGAGGCTCTGATTCGGTCCCTCTAACAGGGCATTTGGTTCACGCTAAATCTGTCAACAAACAATTCTAGCAGCAGTCAGAGGCCCTGAGTTAGTAACGGCATTAGTCGAGGCTTGTGTTTTCGAACAACGCTACTTGAAGGTACCGTGCGTCTGCAGTGGACGGCGTGCGTGGACCAGGGTGTTCGAGTCGGGTGCGGTCTTGCACCACCACCGGCGCTGGTGGAGTTCGGGACAGTTCGCGATCAGGTGCGCGAGTGAACGGCCCGGTCTCAGCAGGTCACGTGGAGGATGGCCGCTACTGATTTAGGATCGGCCGCGGCGAGCAGGTCGCAGGCCTCCGCGGTCGGCCGGACGACGACCTCGACCCGCCGATCCGCGGCCTCGCGGTAGAGGTCGTTCGTGATCGGGAGCTGGCCGCTGGCGCCGGTGCCGACGATGAGCAGCGGCGCCGACCAGGGGATCGACTCGTCGGGGGTGAGCGGTGTATGTCCGTACTCAGCCCGATGTCGCTTCGATGGCCCTTTCTTACGCCGCCGGATGTGACCCTCCTCGATGACGACGTCGTGGTCGAAACGCCGGCCATCGATCTCGATCTGGCCGAAGGAAACGAGCCTGCACTCCACGATCGTCCTCGCGACGAATCATCGCACGGGCGGCAGGCTCGGGCCAGCGGCTGGTGCAACCAGCTCGCCTGCTGAGGCCCGATCTAATGCGCCATCCGATTGAAGAAGGGTTCAATAATTTAGGCCACCATTGGGTTAGCACCTAATAGATTGGGGCACAATTCCAGCCCCGAAATTTGCCGCCAAATTGCCGCCAAAACTCGTGGGAGCCGGTGTTTTCCAGGGATACGGCTTGGGACGACCGAGACCGAATTTAGATACAAAACGGGCCATAACGTGACAAGCTGGGACGGGCTGAGACGAATCTAGAGGAATTAAAAGTCCGGAGGCATCACCAAGCCGAACCGGCACTGACAAGGATGTCTCTAGGAGGGTGGGCCGTGACTACTGTGATTGCTCACAGATTGCTCACATCCTGGGCCACATCAGCAGTGCTTCCAGGGCGAATCTCAAATACAGATTGACACTCAACCGGTCGTTGTGTAACTCGGTGAGTGTTACCGGCTAGAATTCGTAACCCGGAAGTCGCCAGTTCCAGTCCTACCGGGCCGGTTCTTAACGTCCGTGCTCAGAACTTAATTCCTCGCTGACGAGCCGGCGATCGGCCAACCAACCGAGCTGCTCTCGGACGGCCGCTGTTGCAGCTCGCCAGAAGAGCTGCTCGGTTTTCTTGTGGGAGTTTCCGCCCTCTAGTCCCGCAGCCGCCGCAGCGGTCCGGGCGGCATCCCATGCTGCCTCAGCGGCAAGATCACAGCTGATACTCCGTCGCCTTGCAAGCTCTTCCGAATGTGTCGCGGCCACCTCAGTTTCGTTGGCTATGATTTCTGACGCTTCCGCCAAGCCCAAGAAATAGCGTTCTCTTGTCTCATCAGCTTTGGCCGCCCATACAGCCCCGAAACTGGCGGACGCCCGGAGGTGACCGGCAAACTCCGAGAGCGCTTCCGCGCTTCGCGTGGGTGAGTCCCAATCGATGGTTGCTGCTTTGCGAGCATAGACTGGTCCGCCCAAGCGCTCCCAAGCCTTCATCAACGCATCTCTTCGCTGTCTCAGCGTGAGCCTCAAAAAGTCTCGCCGAACTCTGGGCGGCTGCTCTCGGACGCAAGCCCGCACCGTAATTAGTATCGGCCCATGAGCCGCTTTCAGGCGCTCCAGGTCGCGTTTCCAAAATACCAGCTCCCGAAGGCCGAACACATCTTGCCTCTTTCAGGGAAGTTTATCCGATTTTGGGATATTGCGCGGCGCCGCCGAATAATTCCTCTCAACTGCTGGTCGGAATCTGAATTTTGCTTGCCAAGAGGGAGT
>VBJT01000223.1:6085-6666 GCA_005880075.1 Chloroflexota bacterium | reverse complement strand
ACTCAGGAGGAGGCGGCCCAGAAGCTTGGCAAGCCGCAATCATTCATCTCCAAATGCGAAAGCGGAGAGCGTAGGGTGGATTTCGTGGAACTTCTGGAAATCGCCCAGATCTACGGGGTCAGCATCGAGTTCTTCGTTCCCGACTAGTTAAGCGGGCGCATTCACGTCGTGGGGCTTCGCATTTCAAGACCGCCGCATTCGACCGCTCTCCCACCCTCCCGCGATACAATCCTTAGCCGATGCTGATCGGGTTGATTGCGGACACGCATGGGTACCTGGATCCACGAGTGCCGCCCGCGCTCCGGGGCGTCGACCTCATCCTACACGCCGGGGATATCGGTGCTGAGGAGGTGCCCACCGGCTTGGCGAGCGTGGCGCCCGTGACGGCCGTGGTCGGGAACAATGACGGCCAGCTCGCGCACCTCGGGCTGCCGCTGCGGGTGGACGTGGACCTGGAGGGCGTGAGGATACACCTTGTGCACCGACTGATCGACGCCGCACCGGGCCCGGACACGCGGGTAGTTGTGTACGGGCACAGCCATAAGGCGCTCGTCGCCGAGCGAGGAGGTATGCTCTGGGTG
>VBJT01000223.1:0-6079 GCA_005880075.1 Chloroflexota bacterium | reverse complement strand
GGGTTCCACCGGGAGGTCACCCTGGCGTTGCTCCGGGTGGAGAACGGCAACTGCGAGGCGGAGCTGGTGCTGGTGGGGCCACGCGTGCGGGCGCGAAGTTCGACGGCCTCGGGCGGGGGCCGATAAATTCGCAGTCGATGTTGACAGCAAAACTGACAGCAAAACGGGCGGATGACAGAAAATGTTGGCGGACGAAGGCGGTGAGTCGCCGCTCGCCCAGATATAAAATGCACCCTGGAGGACGTTGACGGACGCCTGGAATCGGACTGCAAAACCCTAATCGGGGATTCGAACCCCCGGTGCCTCGAATTAACTCACGCTGCCCGTTAGCGGAATGTGCCCGTTCCTGCCGTAGCCACGTTGTCCAGAGTGTCACGTTTCGGAGCCGAAGCAGTTCTGGGGCGTATCCGACCTCGTCGCACTGAAGGAGCCACTGCGCGAGCTGAACCGGGCGATGTCCCAGCTTTCGCTCATCCTCGAGCTGTCGGGGAACCCGATCGCTGTGCTCGAGAACGTGACGGAGGCGCAGGACATCGCTGTGCAGCCGGGCGCTGTCTGGGAGATCCCCGAGAAGGCGCGCGCCTACCTGCTCGACCTCCTGCAGGGCGGGGGCGCCGGGTTGCACGTCGAGTTCGCCGGCCTGCTGCTGCGCACCTTCCACGACCTGGCGGAGGTGCCGCGCAGTGCTTTCGGCGAGACGAAGCACGCGCTTTCGGGCGTGGCGCTTCAGATGGAGCTCGACCCGCTGCTGAAGAAGGTCGAGCGCAAGCGGCTCATCCGCGGCGCGGCCTTCCGGCGGCGCAACGAGATGGCGCTCCGCATCCTCGAGCAGTACACCGGCGAGACGTTCGCTCCTTATCGCTCGCGCGCCGTCTGGGGGCCGGTGCTCCCGCAGGACCGCTCGCGGCTCGTCGAGGACGAGACACGGCTCGTCGCCGGCGGCATCCACTCGCGGCGGACGGCGGCAGGCCTGCTCGACGTCGCGGACCCGGACGGAGAGTGGAGTCGCTGGCGCGAAGAGGAGCGGGAAATGAGCAACGCTGGGTAAGAGAAAGCCGCCGGCAGGCCGGGGGTCTGGGGGTGTCCCCCAGCATTCCCATATGCCCGGGTGGGTGGGTGGGCAAATTGACCTCCGAGTTGATAGAGGAAGGGAGGTGGAGGATGACAATGGACAACGAGACAACTGGTGTAGACGACCCTCTCGGCCTGCCGCGCGGCAGCGTGCGTTCGCTGCTCTCGCTGGGCGTGGTGCTGGGAGCGTTCGCGATCGCCGCCTATCTGCTCGCAGCAGACACCGGGAGCGACCTGACGAAGGTGGTGATCGGCGGCTGGATCGCGGCGCTGGGAAACGTTATCGGGTTCTACTTCGGCGTGCGAAGCGGGAAATAACGAACCCAGTCGCCCCGGCAACGCCCGCCATCGACCCAGCGGCCGCGGCGAGTAGAAGCCAAGCCGGGAACATCATGACGCCTTCAGAAGCCGAGCCCGTCTGTGGCAGCGCCGCTGGCAGAACGGCCGAAGTAGCCGGGCTTGAAGCCGGCGACATCTCTATTGGACTCGACGTAGGCTCGGTCGAGGGCGTGGGCTCCGGAATTGAAGTCGGCGTTGCCGGTGATCGTTCATTCTTGAATGTACAACTGAATTGTTCATGAGGAAGGCCTTTGAGCCGGACGAAACCATGAATAACATCTACTTCGCCGGCCGCATCACAATTGATGGCGCTCACGGTCCAGCCTTCAACCGGAATTTCTCCGACTGTCACTTCATAATCGATGACAGAAAACGTAATGGAATTCGATAGGCTTGGGTCGTTGTCATCATCCAGGGGGACCCCTTCATAAACAACGCAGTCTCGCATCTGATCAGGCGGCGGACAGAACCCGACGACAAACGTGAAGTCCTGAGGATCATTAGGCACCGCGTCCTTGACCAAAGTTAGGGCCGGCAAGTCAGGCCGCGGGCTCGGAAGTGCAGTGGGCGTGGCAGTCTGCGAATGCGCTCCCGGCAACGTCCATGCTTGCGTTAGCAAGACAAGCACAAGAGCGAGAAGACCGCCAATCGCGATAGCTTGTCGACAGGCCATCGATCTTCCAGAGCCGGACCGCTCGCGCATAAACCGTACGATGCCAGCGCGAACCCATGATACATCGGCCGCGCCGCGTTGTCATCGCTGATTTTGTGTCCCCCTCGGCGGAGCGCCAGGTAGCGTTCCGCGGTTTACGGAAACGTAAACCAAATGACTGCGATTTCTGGCCGAAGGTTTATTGTCAATCGCTTCAGGCGGGCGTAGGTTCGTACCAAAGGCCTTCCTCACCCGCTGCCATTACCGGAACAGGCGTGAAAACGCCCGAGGAGAGGGAAGCCCAAAGGAGGGCGTGGCGTCCTGCGACAACCGGGCGCCGGCGCCCTGGGAGGGTAGATCAGGCGGGACTTCGTCGTCTCGCCTGATTGCTTTCTCGGCCCCGGGCCCCAGCCGTCGCCCTAGTCGATGATGGTGATCTCGGCAGCCGTCGCCTGGACTGGATCGCTAAGCGCGACTGCACCGGAGAACCTCACCTCGACGCGCATGCCGGGCTCGAGCTCGGCGATCGTCGCCGTCGCGGCATCTCCAGGGGTGCTCCACCTGATGGTGGTGCTCTGGTTTATTCGCACCCAGGCGCTCGAGTAGCCTGTGTCATCCTCGGCGGTCGTGATTTGTGTTACCCGGCCCCGAATGTCGAAGTTTGGGGGAACGTCGGTGTTTTCTACGTTGCCGCCGCCGCCGCAGGCGACCAGTGCGAAGGTCAGCAGCGGCGCTGTCAGCACGGCCGCTCTGCTCATACATAAATGGTAGAGCGCGCGCGAACCGGCACGCAAACGCCATACTTGACAACCTATAGCTTCGGGTGTTGAATGAGCCTGCTCCCTGCCATCGGGCGAGGAATCGTTCAAATGCGGATCGCGAGAGTCGCTGCGCTCTTCTTTGCTGTGTCCGCGTGTGCCCTCGTCCTTTCGCCACACGAGTCTCAGGCCTGGCAGAGCAATCTTAACGGCACGGCAAACGCCAACGAGAGGCGTATTCCGTGACAACAGATGCAGCCGGCAATGTCGTGGCGGCTGGGCACACGCTTAGCCCCAGCACCGGGGACTTCACCGTGGCCAAGCTGTCTGGTGCAAGCGGCGGGGAGATGTGGCGGACCCTCGATGCGGGTCTGGCAAAGTCAGTGGTCGTTGATGGCGCGGGCGATGTTCTGGCCGCGGGAAACACGGACGGCGGTTCCACCGGCCAGGACTTCCTGGTTGTGAAAATGTCGGGCTCCAACGGCAGCGAGGTTTGGCGGCGCCAGATTGACGGCAGTGGATGCGACTTTTCGCCCTGTCCCCAAGATGACCTGAATTCGGTGACGCGAGACGCGGCGGGAAATGCCATCGCAGTCGGCACGCTGCAGACAAGTGGCGTGGCCGCATCGGACCTCACGGTGATCAAATTCAGAGGGAGCGACGGCGCGGAACTGTGGCGTGCGAGCGTCAACGGTACAGGCGTCGGCCCGAAAGATGAGGGCTAGGCAGCGGCGGTCGACGGCGCGGGCGACATTCTCGCGGTTGGCATGACGATTAATTCCCCGGACAATATCAGCGACCTCACCGTAGTCAAGCTGAGGGGCACCGACGGTTTCGAGCTCTGGCGCGCCAATATCGATGGCAGCGCTGATACCTTTACCAACCAGGATTTCGGTCAGGCGATCGCAGTTGACGGCGCGGGCAACGCGTTTGCTGCTGGCTGGACCACGAATGCTCAGGATGATTCGGACCTAACCGTGGTTAAACTCTCCTCAAGCGGGACCGTCCTGTGGCGGACCAACGTGGATGGTGGTGCCGCCGATCGAGCGCGGGCGATCGCGGTTGATCCCGCCGGCAATGCGGTAGCCGCGGGCGACCTCGGAAACGGCGGAGCTGTCGTCAAACTGTCGGGCGCCAGGTACCGCTTTAGGCGTGGCGGCCGATAGCTCGGGCAATGTGGCAGCCGTCGGAAGCACCTTCCACAATCAGTCATTCCAGGACTTCCTGGTAGTGAAGTTGGCTGGAAACAACGGCCATCAGCCCTGGCAACGGGAACTCAAGGGTGCGGGGACCGGCATCGAGCAGGCCCGCTCGGTAAGAATCGACGGCGCAGGCGACGTGGTAGCGGCTGGTACCACCGACAACGCTGGCACCGCCTACGACTTCACAGTCGCCAAGTTTAACGGCGCGGACGGGACCGACTTCTCGCTTCCGGACGCTGACACCGACGGTATCACTGACTCCACCGACAACTGTCCGACGGTGCCCAACACGGACCAGGCCAACACGGACGCGGCTCTGGTCGCCGGCGGCGCTTCCGTCTCCGGCGACGCCCAGGGTGACGCCTGCGACCCGGACGACGACAACGATGGCTGGACTGACTTCGCTGAGGCCACGATCGGGACAAATGCGCTCGACAACTGTGCCGGTCCGCCCGGCAGCGGTGGCGATGCCTGGCCGGCCGACGTCAACAGCGATTCTTTCTCGGACATTTCTGACGTTGCCTTCCTGACGGGCAACTTTGGAGCCTCCGTGCCTCCAGCGCCATCGCGCTACGACATCGCGCCTGATTCGCCTGACGGCTTCGTCGACATCACCGATGTCGCGCGCATGACAAGCGTCTTCGGGCAACGTTGTAGCTGATCGCTCGGCCCTCCCAAGTTTTCGCTTGTGCCAGTTCTCCCTTGCCTTGAGAGAACATATGTTCTATCATCCGACGCGTAAGGAGGCTGATGATGACGAAGCGGACAAGCGACGACAACGACGAGGCAGACGACGGCCTGGCCGAAGCGCAGGCGAGGATCGAGGCGCTGGAAGCGGCCGCGGCCGATGCGGAAGCGCGCGCGGCCACAACGCTCGAAGAGCTCACTGGCGCGCGGGAGGCGCGCTCCAGTCTCGAGGCGCAGCTAGCAGAAACGGCGGCGGCGAGACAAGCAGCCGAAGGCGAGCTCCAGCGTGCAGTCTCGGAGGCCGGGGCGATGCGCACGCGCATCGCCGAGGCGGCCGTGAAGTACCGCGAGGCGAAGCTGGCATCGGCGCCGGAGATCCCGCAGGAGCTCGTGCCGGCGGCCGAGGACCTGGCGGAGATCGACGAGGCCTTCGAGGCGGCGCGCCGCGCGGCCGCGCAACTGCGCGAGCGGATCGAGGACGAGCGGCAGTCCGCGCGGGTGCCGGCCGGCTCCCCGGCTCGTCGGGGGCAGGCCGACCTCTCGGCGCTCTCCGCGTCCGAGAAGATCAGGCTCGGCCTCCAGCAGCTCTCGGACCGCTAGCTCCGTAAGCGACTCCGCGGTCAACAGCCGCCGCTTTCTAGTGGGCCCGGACGATCGGGAAGCCTCTCACCATCGAGTTGTTCGCGTCGTTCGTGTCGTCGTCGTTCACCGCCGTCGCGCAGGCGCCGTTGAACACCTCGCCGAGCGTGTCGCAAGACGCCGAGTCGTCGGCGTGAACGTCCGCGACGGCCTTGAGCGTCCAGTTGAGGCCGTTGACAGCGGCCGGGTTCGTGCAGACGAACTGCGGGTTCGCGCTGAGCGTGACCTTCTGGCCGGGCAGCAGGTTGACGAAGGGGGTGCCGGCGCCGATGCGCGTCCAGTTGAACACCTGGTTCGCCTGCTCGGCCGGCGTGGCCCCCGGGACCACCACGGAGCAGCCGCCGGGGTTCGACCCGAAGCCGCCCGGCGGGTCGAAGGCGAGATAGACGCTGACGTCGTCCGCGTGGTCGCTGAAGCTCTTGCCGACGATAACCGTCGTGCCCGACGAGTCAGGCACGCCCGGCGAGAGGTCGACATACTTCGGCCCCTTCATCCGAACGACCGCGGCATCGTGCACCTGCACGGGGGTTGGTGTTGGCGTCGGGACGGGAGTTGGAGTGGCAGTACATACCCCACACGGTGACGGCGTAGCGCTGGGCGTCGGACATGGGAGTCCGCCGCAGCAGGGCTGGCCGCCACAATTGGGCGTCGGGCAAGGAGACCCTATCTGCGACCCATCTAGCGTCCAGTCACTGCATGGATACGGGCTCGAATAACAGCCGGGACTGCCG
>VBJT01000222.1:4224-4618 GCA_005880075.1 Chloroflexota bacterium | reverse complement strand
AGATATTCAATCACAACACAGAAACAGTGCCACGACTCTACCGGCGCGTGCGCCCGAAGGGGCGCTACGAGCGGACGCTCGAGTTACTGCGGCGAGCGAAGGAACTGGACCCGGGGACGGTCACGAAGAGCGGGCTGATGGTGGGGCTGGGAGAGACGAAGCACGAGCTGCTCATGGTGTTCGCCGATTTAGTGGACGTGGGTGTACATGTGCTGACGCTCGGGCAGTACCTGCGGCCGAGCGCGAAGCACCTGCCGCTGGTTCGCTACTACGACCCGGATGAGTTTACGGCGCTACGAGAAGACGCGCTGGCGCTGGGGTTCCGGCACGTGGAGGCGGGGCCGCTGGTGCGGTCGTCGTACCACGCGGAGCGGCAGGTTCAGTGCGTAAGAGA
>VBJT01000222.1:0-4161 GCA_005880075.1 Chloroflexota bacterium | reverse complement strand
AGTGGCCGGCGCTCAGATTGACACGTCGACCGCGGGGGCTCTGAGGCCCGGCAGGCCGAGGCGGGGCCACCGTTGATTCAGGATGTTGTTACCAGGAATTGGGCCAGGGCGGTATCCACCGCTGCGAACTCGCTCTCTCCGTTCACTTGACACCTGACTAAAGCAACTTAAACTAGAGTGGCTGGAGGCCATTCGCCCCGCTGTGATAATGCGGAAGTCTGGGGGTAATCGAGCCGCGCTTCCCGGCGCTTCAAACGAAGCACCGATTTGTTCGAGCTTGCGGCACGTCCTTGGGTGAGACAGTCCCGCGGCGCATTGTGGCCCAATAATGGGGCACACGCGAACTGCTAATTTGATGTCATAGCGCCGACCGCGTCGGGCGCAATATGGGATGATACAGGACCAAACGCGGAGGAAAGAAGCTTATATCGTGATGGATGCGGGCGGCCGGATCGAGGAGGCAAACGCAGAAGCAGCGCGACTGCGCCGGGCGCGGGATGACCTGGAGCAGCGCGTGCGGGAACGGACGGCGGCGCTAGAGGCGAGCAATCAGCAGAAGGACCGGCTAGTCGAGGAGCTGCGACGGGCGAACGAGGCGAAGGACGAATTCCTGGGCCTGCTCTCGCACGAGCTACGGACATCGATGACGCTGATTTACGGCGGGGTCCAGGCCGTCCGGCGCATGGGCGATAGGATCGGCACGCAAGAAGCGGCGTCGCTGATGGAGAATGTCGAGCAAGAGACAGACGCGATGTACCGGATGATCGAGGACCTGCTAAACCTGGCGAGGCTGGAGCTGGGAGAGCAGTTGACGACCGAACCGGTGCTGGTGCAGCACGTGATCCGGCGGTTCGCCCGCAGCTTCGGCGAGAGCCGTCCCAAGCAGGAGATCGTAGTCGATGTGCCGGACGACCTGGAGCCGGCGCTGGCGGAGGCGACCTACGTCGAGCAGGTGCTGAGGAACCTCATGAGCAACGTGGAGAAGTATGCACCGCCGGAGTCGCCGGTAGAACTAAGGGCGGCCAGAAATGGCGGAACAGAGATCCTGATTTCAGTGCTCGACCGGGGTCCGGGGATTCCCGAAGAGGAGCGAGATGCCGTATTCGAGCGCTTTTACCGGTCGCGCCAGACGCCGAAGCGCGTACGCGGCATGGGGATGGGACTAACTGTCTGCAAGCGGCTGGTGGAGGCGCAGCGCGGGCGCATCTGGCTGGCGCCAAGAGACCAGGGCGGGCTGGAGGTCAGCTTCACGCTGCCGGTCGCTCTGAACGGTTTGGGTAACTAGCCGCCGGACGCGATTTCCTGGATGGCGAGGTCGATGATGGCGTCGCCCGGAGGAGCATTCGGATTTGTCTGTGGGTCGCGCGGCGTGAGGCAATCGACCACGTCCATGCCCTGAACGACCTTGCCGAAAACGGTGTACTGGCCGTTGAGGTTGGGGGCATCACCGGTCGTCACGAACCACTGGCTGCCAGCGCTGTTTGGATCGTTGGAGCGGGCCATGCCTACTACCCCCCGCACGAACGGCTCCTGGCTGGGCTCCAGAGGCACTGTATAGCCGGGGCCGCCGCTGCCTCTCCCCGTCGGATCTCCGCCCTGAGCGACGAAACCAGGGATCACGCGGTGAAACGTCGTGCCGTTGAAGAACTTGTCGCGGGCGAGGAAAACGAAGCTGTTGACGTGCTCCGGGGCGAGGTCCGGCAGAAGCTGGATGATGAAATGGCCGCGCGTGGTGTAGACGTGGGCGATGAACTGGTGCGATGTGTCGATGGTAAGGGCCGGGCGCTCGGGATAAGACTTCATTTGCACCTCCGGGGCCGTGCCTGTAGGAGCAGGGCACGTCGCAAATGTTGCGGCGGGAAGCGAGGGGAAGGCGCCGGCTTTCGTGCTCGTTGCGGCTGCCGTAGTAGATTGCGACGTCGTCTGTTCGTTACTGCCGCAGGCGACGGCGACAACGAGCAGCGCGGCCAAAGCGAGAAGGAACACGGGGCGGCAAACAGCGCCGCGAATGCTAGGGCTTACGGGCACGAAGGCCATTATCCGGCGTTAAGTCGCGCTGGGTAAAGGGTGGACGGCTGGGTGCGGGTATCGATTCCATCGGTAAACGCGTTCATATATCTGGTACGATGGCCAGCAGGGGCGAGATCAGTCGATGGACAATAGGCCAATAGGCGTCTTCGATTCAGGGGTGGGCGGGCTCTCGATATGGAGGGCGATGCGCCGGATGCTGCCGCAGGAGAGTCTCATCTTCTTCGCGGACAGCGGGCATGTGCCGTACGGCGAGAAGTCGACGGCCGAGCTGCACGACCTGACCGGCCGGATTGCGCGCTTCCTGATCGAGCGCGACGTGAAGATGATCGTCGTAGCGTGCAATACGGCGACAGTGCACGCGATCGGCTACCTGCGAGAGACATTCCCGGAGATCCCGTTCGTCGGCGTCGTGCCGGTGGTGAAGACCCTGGCGCGGCGGACGCGGACGGGTACGATCGCCGTGCTATCAACGCCAGCGACGGCGCAGAGCCCGTACCTGGCGGGACTGATCGAGGAGTTCGCACCGGACAAGCGCGTGATCAACGTTGGCTGCGACGGCCTGGAGAATATGGTGGAGGCGGGCGAAGTGGGGACGCGGGCGACGACGGCGCTGCTGGAACGGCACCTGGCGCCGGTGCGCGGCAGCGAGGCGGACGTGGTGGGGCTGGGCTGCACGCATTACCCATTCCTGCGCGGGCGGATCAAGCGAATGCTGGGGCGCGGCGTGCACCTGTACGACCCATCGCGACCGGTAGCGCGCCGGGTGCGGCAGCTGCTGGACGAGCGCGACGCGCTGGCGGCGAACCCGAAGCCTACCTACAGCTTCTGCACGACGGGCGACGCCGATGTCTTCAAGCGGGTAGCGAGCCGGCTTCTGCGGACGCCCGTGCGGGACGTCGAGCACGTCGAGATTTAGCTGTCAGCTAACAGCGTTCAGGTGGCGCCGGCTCGTTGCCGGGCTCTCGTGGTCTGCTTAAGATAGATTCGGGGCCAACGTAGCTCAGTGGTAGAGCAGCGGTTTCGTAAACCGCAGGTCGTGAGTTCGAATCTCACCGTTGGCTCCAGATACGAAAACACCCCCGAAAGGGGCAAATTAGACCGCCTAAACCGCGTGTCATCTCCGACCCCGAGAAAGGAGTCGGAATATGACCAAAACTGCGCAGCTGCGGGGCCTGGGGAGGGGGCTCGAACTTTCAAACCTGATTGAAGCCTACCTGCTCGCCTGCCAGGCTGAGGGGAAATCGCCTCAGACCATTAGGTGGTATGAGCAGAAGCTCCGGAGCTTCACCGACCATCTTCGTTCACGCCGGCTACCGCTGACTGCTTCAGCTGTGACGCCCGAGATCATGCGGGGGTTCATCGCGCATCTGCAGTCCGCGGCTACGCACAGGTGACAAAGGGGCTATTCACCTGGCTCGAAGAGGAAGGCTACATGCCCGAGAGTCCAGTGCGCCGAGTCAAGATGCCGAAGATACCCCGCTACGTGGTCCGACCGCTTGAGGAGGAGCAGGTGGGGCAGCTCCTTTCGGCGATCAATCCACGGACGAGTACGGGCACCCGCGATCTCGCCATCCTTCTCCTCCTCCTCGACACCGGAATGCGACTGGGCGAGCTCGCCGGGCTCACTCTGGCCGAGGGCCAACTCGCGCTTAAGAATGGAATGCTGCGGGTCTTCGGCAAAGGATCACGTGAACGGTTCGTCCCCGTCGGTGTCACGGCGCAGAGTGCGCTCCGGCGCTATATTCATCTGCACCGACCGGAATCCTATACAGACGCACTCTTTCTGGGCGCTCTGAGGGCGGCGCTTACCGACGAAGGAATCCGCCAGGTCGTCAGGCGAGTGGCCAACCGTGCGGGAGTGGCCGGTGTCCACCCACATAAGCTGCGGCACACCGCGGCAGTCACTTTTCTGCGCGCTGGTGGTGATGTCTTCGCGCTCCAACGAATCCTTGGCCACAGCACATTGGCGATGACGAGGAACTATGTGACGCTCAGCGACCTGGATATCAAAGCAGCGCACGTCCGGGCTTCGCCAGCCGATCGATTCTATGGAGGTCGACAGAGAAAGCTGTCGGCGGCGAGCTAGGCCGTCCTGCGCAGCCCTCTCTCATTCCAAAAGCGGTCGCTGGG
>VBJT01000251.1 GCA_005880075.1 Chloroflexota bacterium | reverse complement strand
CACGACCCCTTCCTCCCGCTCATGATCATCGCGGAGCACACGAAGCGGCTGCATTTCGGCACGGGCGTGGCCATCGCCTTCCCGCGCAGCCCGTTCGTGACAGCGCAGATCGCCTGGGACCTCCAACGCTACTCCGGCGGCCGCTTCATGCTTGGGCTTGGCACGCAGGTCAAAGGTCACAACGAGCGCCGCTACTCCACCCCCTGGCCTTCGCCTCCGGGCCCGAGAATGCGAGAGTACATCCTCTGCCTTAAGGCAATTTTCAAGACCTTCCAGACCAGCGCCCGCCCGGACTTCCAGGGCAAGCACTACCAGTTCACGCTCATCTCTCCCTTCTTCAGCCCCGGCCCGAACCCACCGCAGGCCGATCGCATTCCCATCTACATCTCCGCCGTCAACCGCTACAACTGCCGCCTCGTCGGCGAGCTCTGCGACGGCATCCGCATGCACGGATTCAACACGCTCAAGTACACGAACGAAGTCATTATTCCCGCGATCAAGGAGGGCGCCGAAAAGGCCGGACGCAAGTTCTCCGACATCGACATCGTTGGTGGCGCCTTCGTAATCACCGGCCAGAACGAAGAGGAGATCGAGAAGGCGAAAGGCCCTGTGCGCCAGCAGCTCTCCTTCTACGCCTCCACCCGCGCTTACTTCCCCGTCCTCGAGGTCCACGGCTGGCAGGAGGTCGGCGCCCAGCTCTTTCGCCTCTCGATGGAAGGCAAGTGGAGCGAGATGGCGAACGCGATGAACGACGAAATGCTTGAAGAATTCGCCGTCATCGCGCCTTACGATCAACTCGCGGACAAGCTCAAACAGCGCTACGCCGGCCTCGTTACCACCCTCGACTTCGGCTTCGGCGTCCGCACCCCCGAACAACAAGAAGCGCTCGCTTCGATCGTCCAGGAGCTCAAGAGTGCGTAGCTTTCACCCGTCATCCTGAGCGACGATCAGGTTCTTGCGCTGAACCGAGACTTGCCGCGAAGGATCTGGGGGTGGCGCAAACCTTGGCGCGGTTTTCACCCCACCTGCAAAACTGCCGGGCATCCCGCTCGCCGTGCCGGGCTGGGAGCGTTGTAAACTTGCCCGCATGACAGCTGAAGACGCCTACCTCACCCTCCCCACCTCCATCCGCCTCCACTACCTAGACTGGGGCGGCTCCGGCCGTCCGCTCATCCTCCTCCACGGTCTCGCCTCCTCCTGCCGCATCTGGGACTTCACGGCTCCTCTGCTCGCCCAGCACTTCCGCACACTCGCGCTCGACCAGCGGGGCCATGGTCTCAGCGACACGCCCGGCTCGTATACCTTCGCTGAGACAACGGGCGATCTCGCCACCTTAATCGAGGCGCTCAGCCTCGAGCGTCCGGTCATCGCCGGGCATTCCTGGGGCGCTGGCGTCGCTCTTCAATTCGCCGCCGACTACCTCGACATCCCGGCCGGCATCGCTCTCATCGACGGCGGGTTCGCGCAGCGCTCATCCTCTCAGACCTGGGAGCAGGCGGAGACGATGATGCGCCCACCGGAGATCGACGGCACTCCCGTCGACAGGTTTGTCGGTTTCATGAAGAACTGGCCGGACATCGCCCCTATCTGGAGCGAGCAGCTCGAGGAGATGGTCCTCTCGAACCTCGAAGTGCGCGACGGCAAGGTCTACCGCCGGTTGCCTATCCCCGACCATATGAAGATCGCCCGCGAAATCTGGGACCAGAAGCCGTCCGAGCTGTACCCGCGAATGAACTGCCCAGTCCTCATGGTTCCCGCGATGCAGCACTCGAACGACCCGAAGCGCGAGTCATGGACGCAGGCAAAGCTCCACGGCATCGAGACCGCGAAGAAGCTGCTCCGCGACGTACGAGTCGTCCCCATGGAAGACACCATCCACGACGTGCCCATCCAGCGCCCAAAGGAACTCGCAGCAGCAATTATCGACTTCGCTGCCTCTATCAATTGAATCTCGAACCGCGGCGGCAAGCCCACCAACGCGGGAACCCAGCCGCAACCTTTAGGTGCCGACACCTCGCTGTCCCAAGTGGGCACTCGCCTCGGCTATAAAACCCTCCCGATCTTCTACCGGAAGCCGAAGTGCCTTCGACAATAACGGCACCGGAAAGGGGACAAAGACGATCATGAATCGCCAGCGCCGAAATCCAATCTTTGTGTCATGCAGGAATGGCTCGTACCCTTGACTCATCCGAACGAGCGACATGAATAGCCGTGCCGACGGGCCCAAATCCGTACTGGCTGGTTCAATGGCCGTAATGTCTTCGTACCGAATTGACCACCGACTGTATCCCCATTGAACCAGTAGGTTGTCGTTTGTTCACCTCAACGAATTGCGCTCTGTTTCTCGCGAAAACTGTGGCGAGGCCGCCGATAAACAAGGCCGCAGCGAAAATCTTAATGGGCAGGCTTCCCACAAGGAATATGAGCACGGAGCCTATGATTGACGCCCAGCCAATTCCAGTTGGAGCCTGAAAGGCGATGTAACAGCATACGTGGCCATGTGGCAAATTGACTTTATTGCAGCGTGCGTGTTCGCACTACGGCTCGAAGTGCCTGATCTCTACGATCTCTGCCTTCTGCTGCGCCACGAACAGCTCGAACACCCGCCCATCCCCCGTTCGCCCTGAGCTTGTCGAAGCGTGTCCAGCACTGGCTCGGGAAGCTCTACGCCTCGAACGTCTCTTCCCGCTTCTCCTGCGCGACGAACAACCCGAACACGCGCCCGAACGAGTCCTTGTCGAGCACAGGATCGCGCCCGTCGAACGAAGCGCTCTCGATCACCATGTCCAGCAGGTCGCCGGCGTACGATCCGCGAGGCTTGATCCCCGATTCGCTGAACAGCCGCTCGACGACATACTCGATCGCGCCTTCCGCCACCATAACCTTCTTCTGGCGACACGCCTGGCGCATGATCTCCGTGAACTCCTGCTTCGAAGGGTTCGGGACCTGCACTTTGTACGACACTCGCCGCAGCAGCGCGTCGTCTGCCAGCTCGCGCAGGTTCATATTCGTCCCGAAGAGCAGTTGCACGTTGAAAGGCACCGTCACCTTCTCGCCGGTCACCAGGCTCAGAGTGTCCCAGCCCCGGTCGAGCGGGATCAGCCAGCGCGTGAACAGGTCGCGCGCCTCGATCTTCTGCCGCCCGACGTCGTCGACGACGAGCACTCCTCCCTGCGCCTTGATGTGAGGCGGCGCCTGGTAGAAGCGCGATAGCGGGTCGTAGGCGAGGTCGAGCGATTCCGCGCCGAGCTCGGCTCCGAGGATCACGGCCGGGCGCTTCACCATCACCCAGCGCCTGTCGAACCGTGTGTCGTCTTTGACCGACTCGTCGAAATCATCGACCGGCTCGTGAATGCACGAGCACAAAACCGTCGAGATCGTGGGCGAAGCGCTCCAGGATCCGCGTCTTACCGTTGCCCGAGGGCCCGTAGAAAATCCCGGCCTTGCCGGAGAACAGCGCGCGTGCCACGCTGTCAGCCGTCTCGCTCGAAAGGACCAGGTCCTGCAGGACGTTCTTGATCCGGCCGCGGCCCGGCTCCTGCTTCTGGGCCTGCACCCGGCGGATCACCTCGCCGTACTGGTCTGCCGTCACAGGCGCCGGCCCGGCATAGCGCTGGCGGTCGAGCGCCTCGGCAACGCGAACGTGGCCGCGCTCGGATAGACGGTAGCGATAGTTCCCGGTATAAAGGTCGGATTGGCTCATCACTTCGATCAAGCGGTCCTCACTAAGCGCCGCGATCAGATGCTGCACGATGTTCGGTCCGAGGCCGAGCCGGCGCGTCAGTTGCGCCACCGAGGGCGTGCCCGAGTAATGGATGATCTTCAGCGAGAGATCGATCAGGAATGCCTTCGAGAGCCCGAGGTCCACTAGAGTTCGCGGCTGCCGCGGCAGGATCGAGCCTTCGGGAAGGTCGTCGTCCTCGTCCTTCTTCTTCCCGCCCTGACTGATGAAACG
>VBJT01000250.1 GCA_005880075.1 Chloroflexota bacterium | reverse complement strand
TACCACGGCCTCGTCTCCCAGTACCGCGGCGTCCCGGTCACGGCCCACGTCGCCTGAAGGCCTCCACGACCTCTGATAGGTATCCGGCGTCCGGGTGCGTCTAACCTACGGAATTAGGTTCTTGACCGGCAGCACCACGGCATCCCCGACCTTCATCCCAGTTGCATCAGGCAGCGCGATTGGAAGTTACCAATACCGTCTACTTGACGTTTTGTCCTGTTGAAAATGTTGTCGCATTCTCCTGCCAGATCCGCCCACGGAGATATCCGTGGTCAGGCATGCATTCAAGGACGACGTACTCGCCCTTTCCGCATGGGCAGAGCTCGGCCTCAATTGGATATCAGTCAATGGTGCTCATCAGCATCCCTTCCCCCTCGTCGGCCGAAAGCTCGCTCTAGCCTGTCTCCAATTCGGTCCAATATTCCCTTCTCCGCGGGGGAATCGGTCACCGTCTTATCCTTCTGCGTCGGTTCAACGGGAGTGTCCGCGTCGTCTTCATTGGCTTCTGTCTCTCCCTTTCTCGCGAGCACTCGCGCCAGCGCACCGGCGAATCGGTTCGACGGTCCCTTTTCGGAAACCGAATCATTCCGCGCTTCTTCCTGCTGCGGACTAGTGGGCCCGTCCCTGTGCGCCAGGAAGGCATCCGCTTCACGCTCGGCCACCCTACGTAAGTAGCCGAAGGCAAGTAGCATCTGCACTATCTCGTCACGGTGCATGCCATAGAGCTGGTGAGGAACGTCAGGTCGCCACGTCCCTCTTGAATATGGTGGTAGGTATGGCATCGTTGTATTTCCTTTCTACGATCGCGCAGGCTTGACATTCATTGGTTTCAAAGTGGGCTCCTCGGCAGCCACGGAGGGCCGCCGAGCGGGTTGCGTCCCCAGCGGAGCTGGTTCTGTTTGTAAAACAGCGCCCCCATGTCGGTGACCAACATCATGCTCGGCCCGTCCTCGGCGGCTTCGACAGCCATTGAATTCGACCAGAAGGCGTCTCCATGGTCGCCCTCGCGAGTGGTCGTCGAGTCTAGCCGTCGGTTCACACGCACGATGGAGTTGACCTGCCTGGACGCTGAGGGCCCCAGAAGTATGAGTCGCGGCTCATCCAGGTCGGGGTTGCCGCGCACGTATCGTTCTAGAGCCTGGGCCAACGCCACCGTCTTTGGACTGGTGAACTTAACCCCATGGACGACTTTGCTCAGCCCGCGGTCTTCCAGTTCGCCTCGAGTCGCATCGTAGTAGGCGCGCCTTATATCGAAATGCTCCACGAGCCGGTTGATGAGCCTCACCTGAGTGTTCCAGTCGACGTGGTCGAGAAACTCCTCATATATCTGAAACAGATGTCCCTGTACTCTCGCGAGCACCGAGATGTGAGTCGGGTGCACCTCCCTACCAATATCGATGCCGGCATAAACCCCTTCAACTTCGTGGTGGGGGAACGGCTCGTCTAGAGACCATCGCTTTAGCTGGGCGTCCACGCAAGCTTCTATCTCTTCGCGGCTGAAGAAGCCATCCAGGCTACGCAGCGGCACCAACATGTATTCGACCAGGAATGCCTTCTCGCCGATTTCCCTGCGCTTCTGGACGAGCACCTCATAGGCGAAGACTTCAGGCCAGAGCACTGTTTGGTTCGCCTCGTCGGAGATGGCGGGCAGCCTTCGCCAAAGAAACGAGTCGGTGTCGGCGAGCTTGTGTAACAGGTCATCTTCGGCCTGCGGCGTGCCGATGACGATGATGGGATCGCCCCGTCGTGGCAACGAAAGGATGACCTGGAAGAAAACGCGGTTGATGCGCTCCAACTCCACCGCTTCGGCGGGGTTCGCGAAGTCGCTGAGTGGGTCATCTACGACCACGAACTTGGGGTGCTTGCCTCGTACCGCGGCGAGGATGCCGCCGCCCCGGACTTCACCGAGCCATCGATGCCCCTGGCCGAACTTCACGTCGTAGGAGATAATCGCCTCTGCCTGCGGCTTCCTGTCCGTCCAGAGGCGCGTCAGCGGGTTAGCCTCAATCAGCCGCTTCAAGTTGCGAATGTGGTCTGTGGCCAAGTCGTCCTTATAGCTCACCACCAGCCCATCGATGTCCTCGGCGCTGCGCCAGTCTCGCTCTCCCGTCCTGTAGCCCCTGAACAGCTGCCAAAACGTGAAAGCGTAGTTCAGGACGGTGGACTTCAAATGCAGCCGCGGGGCCATGAAGGCGAAGCGGCTTTTGCCCCCGCTAGCCAACCCGGCCTGAATGAGCGCGGCCGCCTCGATATGGAAGCTCCCCAGTGCGAAGTCGCTGTAGCTCCCATCCGAGCACAAGAACTTCTGCCCCTCGAAGCTCAACGGGAAGACGGTACGAAGGAAGTAAACGAAGTCGTCCTGCGCCCTCATGATGACGGCTAGTTCCTCGGAGGTGAGCCGCTCCGGTGCCCCCTGTGGCGTCGCCGAGCTCGACGGAGCGAGAGGCGTCTCCTTGAAGATTCCAGAGCGTGCGAGCGTCACTAACCTTGCCACTGCTCAGCCTCTCCAGCACCACCTGGGAAGATGTCCTCTGATACCTGGGGCTCGGCCTCGGGCATCAGGCGCCCCAGCTTCGCCTGCAGAACCGTTATGGTGTCATTCGTTTCGTTCAGAAGCCGGCCCTGGCGGGCGTAGCTCTCAAGGAGAACCTTCATCTGGGCCAGCTCAAGCTCGTCTGCTGGCGGAGTCCCATTGAGATAGCTAAGCAGGCGCTGTTTTAGAGCGATGAACACCTCATAGTTCTCGGAGAATAGGGCCTGTTGCTGCCCCAAGGCACTGGGATACGCCTCGGTAGCTTCTCGAACCGCTTCTCGTAGCCACTTCGCCCCGCGGGCAGGGAGCTCGTCGGCCGTCCAGTAGCGGTTCCTTGCATACCGCACCTGGTCTTCGTTCAGGTCATAGTCTTTGGCCTGGGCCTGTGCAGCGACCTGAGCGTTGGAGTAGCCTTGCCGCCACAAGCCTAGGGCCTCTGGCCAGAACGGGTGGTTCTGGTCGAACCCGCTCGCCTTGCGTTTTTGTCTTAACATGTGCTTCACCTCGGGCAAAAAAATAAGGGCACGCGGCGCAGAATCCTGCGATACGTACCCTTTCGTTATTGATTTGTTCTTATATCAAAGCATAGTTGGAGGAACCGCTGCAACTGCCCTCAACCCGATGTCATAACCATCGGAATGGCATCACAGAGCTCTCTGGCGTGGTCTTCCCAGTCCTCGAGGTCCTCGTGAGTGTGAGTCGTCAAGTAGTAACTCCTGAGCTGCAGGTAGAAT
>VBJT01000249.1 GCA_005880075.1 Chloroflexota bacterium | reverse complement strand
GCCTATGACCTGAACGCCAACTGCTATATCACGAAGCCCGGCGGGCTGGAGCAATTCGTGAGCGTGATGAAATCGATCCAGTACTTCTGGTCGAAAGTCGTCCAGTTGCCCTCAACGGCGAACTAGGTTGCCCCCGTGACCGCTATACGCCGAAGGCCCGTCAGGGTCTTATTCGTCGAAGACAATCCCGGTGACGCCCGCCTTGTTAAGGAAGCCTTGGCTGACGTGCGAACAGCCGATTTCGAGCTCACGCATGTCCGGCGTCTCCAGGAAGGCCTCCGACGCCTGGCCAGGCATAAGTTCGACGTTCTTCTTCTCGACCTGCTTCTCGATGATACTCCGCGCCTGGGCGCCATCCTCGATATCTACGAACAGTCCTCACGGGTGCCGGTGGTCGTCTTGACGGGACTCGACGATGCATCAGTGCGCAAGTGGGCGCGGAACGAAGGCGCCCGCGAGTACCTGATTAAGGGCAAAGTCGAATCCGAAGCCCTCGCAAACTCTCTCCTCGACGCCGCCGAGCAAGGTTCCGCAGAGGGCCCGGCCGCTAGAACCGAACGCCGGCATTAAAAGGATTCCGGTACTTATCGGTCCTCATTTGGTCTGCGCCCACGCCTCGTAACGCGCCGAAAGACCGAACCGAGCAGCGCGTTCCGCAGCGGAGACCAGAACTCGGCCAGCCGCGCCTTTTCCTCTGCAGGCTCCCGCTTCCCAAAACGGGAGCGATTGTAAGCCGCGGCAAGCATCGATACGTCCTTCGCCTGTCTGACGGAGCGTCCGAGACTCCGGGCGAACTCCGCTGGAGTCTGTCCGGTTCTCGGGCCGTAGCCCGCCCAGGTCGCCAGTCGTACCGTCTTCTCCCACAGCTGCTGAGAGTACGGTAGCCCCGCCACAGAGCGTTGCCAGCCTAAGTAAACGCTACCCGCCAACAACGCGATAAATACTGCCGCAGCCAGCGTTAGCAACGGGTTGTAGTCACGCTTCTGCTCGATCGCAGTGACCGGAATACTCGGATTCTGGTCGCCGGGAGTATCGAGGACTGGGTCTGCCGTCACCGGCAGACCAGGGAAGTCCTTCAGCGTCAACGCTTTGTCCGGTTCGCTATTCTGTTCGACCGCTGGATTCAGTGCGCCGGGGCGGTCCGGCGAAGGGTTGAAGGCGATCCATCCGTAGCTTGGAAAATAGACCTCCGTCCAGGCGTAGGAGTTACGGTCGCGGATCGTATAGGCTCCGCTCTCCAGATTCTTGTCCGCCTCGTCGATCACGAAACCGACAGCCAGGCGCGCCGGGATGTTCAGCTCCCGCAGCATTACGGCCATAGCCGAGGCGTGGTAGTCGAAGTAGCCGCGCATAGAGTCGAACAGGAAGTAATCGATCGCGTCCCTGCCGGGCGGCGTGTCCGGAATGCTGAAGTCGATCGGAAAACTCCGTAGGTAATCTTGCACGCGCAGCGCCTTGTCGTAACGGGTGCTCATGCCGGCGGTGACCTCCTCGGCGCGTAGGCGCACCCTATCGGGAAGGTCTTCTGGCAGTGGAATGTACTGGCGCAGCACCCAGTCCGGATCGATTCCGGATGCCTGGCGCAGTTCCTCTTCCGGCACGATGGGGATAAATCCACTGATGTTGTAGGAGCGTCCTTCGCCCACCCGATTCTCGGGTCTTGCGACCAGCCCATCAGGAAGCGGTCCTCCGTTTATCTGCAAACCACCCACATCGACGACGCCTCGCCGCTCATCTCGATCGACGGTTAGGCCTACAAAATCCTCGCCCATGCGCGCTTTGACCGCCGAGAGTATCTCCTGGTCCGTCGCCCCCTCGCCTCCGTTCTTAAGCGGGAACTGAATTGTCCTGAATCCCGAAGAGGGCGCCTCGATTTGGAACGGGGTACTGGCTGAGATCGGTTCCCCCGGCGAGAACAAGACAGAGCCGACAACGCTATTGCGGTCAACTGTTACCGTGAGTGGGATCACTTGTCCTTTGGTCGCACCGCTCGCGATGTCTGCTTTCAAGCTATCCTCGATATATGCGGGCAGATCTACGGAAGTCCGCGCGCCGGCTTTCCAGCCGCCGCCGCCGTATTCGTCGTAGACCGCCCCGCGAAGGCGAATCTCGCCGGATACCCCAGGGTCGTTGACGCGGACCGTCAGCAACTCGCGATCGCCGAGCTCGATCGAGCCCTGGAAAGGTAGCACTCCGGTGAAGTTATGGACCGGGATCACCCGCTTGACGTGCAGCGGCCCAGAGAGCCGCACGAAGTTGACGCCTACCTCCTCGACCTGGCGGACCATTGCGTCGACAGGCGCTGGCGTCGCGAACGGTCCCACCGGAAGGACCCACGCGGTCACGATAAGAAAGAGCAGCGCCCAGGTGCTGAAGTTCAGGAACGAGAGACTAATAAGCGAGGGATAACTCGTTCCTTCACGGCGCCAGACCGACATGCGGGTCATTAGGTTAGTGCGCATGACCAGCAAGAACCCGAACAGCATGTACAGCAGGACTGACCCCTCAAGGTTGTCGCCCACCAAGGCCAAATCCAGAAACAACGTCAGTCCTCCGGGAATCAGCCCTATCCACGCGTTTTCCCAGCGGTAGACGCTCCAGCCGAAGATAAATACCCCAAGCCAGGTCAATGCAAGCACGAGCACGTTGAACGGCAACGCGTCGTTGCTCACGCCTCCGTGGAAGGCAAGGTCGAACCAGGTTTCGAAGCGCAGGTAAATGGCGTCCATCCTCTGCTCGAAGTTCCCGGGACCCACTATCTCGAGCGTCTGCCAGAAAACGACGAGCACGCCCGTTAGCATGGCCAGCGGCCAGGCGGCAAATATCGACAGTCCGGAGCGCGCGATCAGGAGCGAGGCCACGATCGCTAGGACCGAGACTAGCGTTATCGACGGCATATCGTCCGACCAGCCGGACTGCTCCAGCCCGAGCGAAACGCACATCGTTGCGCCCAGTGCAAGGACGAGCGTTAGCCAATCTTCCCAGTCCGTGAGGCGGACGGTTAGCCGTCGGAGCCATTGCGGCGCGGCGCGTGCCGTTGCCGGTGCCACGGGCCTGGTCCATTCGAACTCGGCCATCAGCGCGCCGTTGCTTTCTGTCGCTCGGGTGCCGCATGTGCGGCCATACCCGCCGGCCCGAGCATCAGCGAGATATCGGAGCCACAGCGTACAACGTATGCCGGAACCCCCAGAGTGGAAAGCGCCTCCAGGCGCAAAGATCCCGGCTGTTCCGCGCCGAAGCTGGCCGCTTCCCAGCTTTCCGAGGTCGAGGGAGTGACTATGATCAGGGTGGTGTGACGCCCGAAACGGCGGCCCTCCTCTTCGAGCACAAGGCTTAGGGGCTTCACCCCACTCGCCCGCGCCATCGCCAGAGCTTCTAGGATGCGACCGTATTGCTGAGAGCCCCGCGTCGGGTCAAGTACGACGGCCTCCTCGCCGAACGCTATGAGACCGAGGACCCGATTGGATTGCACGAAATGGTAAGCAAGCGAAGTCGCGATGCGCACGCCGTATTCCTCCGTGCTTTCGTCGCCGGCGCCTCCCTGAACCGCGCCGTCGAGGTCTACGAGCACCCAGACGTTGCTCGTCGGGTCCATTTCGAATGTCTTAACCATCAGCCGGCCCAGCCGGGCTGTCGAACGCCAATGGATGCGGTTGTAACTATCGCCGGGGTAATAATCGCGCACGCCTGATGCATTTGGCGTGACGTAGTGAGTGCGGCGACGCACGCTGCCCTCGCCCGGCAGCTGCGCCACAGGCGACCAAAAATATGGAAGCTCTTCCGGTCGGGGAAGGACCAGGAGCTGCCGCCCCTCTCCGTACGTCCGGGTCAGGCGAAATAGGCCGAACGGGTCGCCGGTAGTGATGCGCACGGGGCCTGCTCGGTAAATGCCTCGCCGCGCGCAGCGCAGGTTTACCTTCCAGTTGCGCGACCCATTGGACGGCAACGTGAGCACTGTCCGCGCCGGCGTGCCCGGCATATCAGTCTCGTCTTCCGCCTCCAGCCACACTTTGGTGAACTTGCTTCGGCTTCGCAGTCGCACCCTCGCCTCCGCCTCCTGCCCCACCTGTAGGCGGTCGTTTGCGCGCTCCACCGCTACCTCGAGCGCGCCGGCGTGCACGCGGGCCCAGATCAAGCAGACGATGACGAGGCCACCGAGCACGTAGGCCGCGCGATAGAAGAACCAGTACCCGCTCACAAACGCGAAGATCGACATTGTTGCCAAAGCCGTTACTACGAAAAGCAGGTTCTGGTTGCGGTAGCAAATACGGAGAAAGCGTCTCAGGGCGTCGGCCATGCCATCCAACACCCTCGTCATCTAGCCCCGCCTGCTCGCCCGCTCCGCGGCGCGCACGCCCGGCACTGGCAGCCGTTGGAGTGCTTCGGCCAGTACCTGCTGGACCGTAGCGCCTTTCACCCGCGCCTGCGCGTTCAGGATGATGCGATGCCCTAGCGCCGGATATGCCAACACCTTGACGTCGTCCGGCAGCACGAAGTCGCGGCCATCGAGGACCGCTCGTGCCTGACCGAGCCTTTGCAGAGCCAGCGAGCCACGGGGCGACGCGCCAAGATACACCGAATCATGATTACGGGTCGCGTTCATCAGGCTGACGATGTATTCCTGGACGAGGACATCGGTATAAATGCCGCGCACCGCCTCCTGCAGAGAAAGGATGTCGTTCGGCTCGCAGACCTGCTCCAGCTCGGCAACGGGATGGCCGTCCCGCTGGCGTTCCATGATCGCCTTCTCGTCCTGGAAAGAGGGGTAACCCAGCTCAAGACGGAGCAGGAATCTGTCCAGTTGCGCTTCGGGCAGCGGGAACGTCCCTTCATACTCGATTGGGTTCTGCGTGCCCATCACAATGAACGGCGCCGGCGTGTGATGCGTGATGCCGTCCACGGTCACCTGACGTTCTTCCATCGCCTCCAGCAGCGCCGATTGCGCCTTCGGTGTCGCGCGGTTTATCTCGTCGGCAAGCACCACCTGCGAAAGGACCGGTCCCGGCCTGAACTCGAAGTCACGCGTGCTCTGGTTGTATACCGAGACGCCCGTCACATCCGTCGGCAAAAGGTCCGGCGTGAACTGAATCCGGTTAAACGAGCAGCCGCTTGAGCGGGCCAGACTGCGCGCAAGCATGGTCTTGCCGACGCCCGGCACGTCTTCGATCAGCAGGTGCCCGCCGCACATCAGCGTCATCACCGCAAGTTCCACCTGCGAGCGCTTGCCGACGATGACGCGCTCTACGTTCTCGACGATGCGTTGGGCTACCGAGCGAGCGTCCAAGTGGGGCGGTTCTCCGGTCTTGTCCTGAGTAATAAACGGCAGGGGGGACGGTTTGGTTCCCTGTCGCTCCCCCTCAGGTTACTCGCAACCCCCAAAGGCTGGCAATAGACGCGTTACGGCGGCGACGAAGTCTGACAATAGCGAAGCGGCGACTGTAAACTACGGCCCAGGAGGTGCTTCTATGCCCGAATACGCCGACCTGCTCTTCGAACTCGATTCCAACGTCGCGACCATCACGCTGAACCGGCCCGACCGCCTCAACGCGATCAGCGGCCCAATGCTCGAATCGCTCTCCCAGGCGCTCCGCGACGCCGACCATGATCGTGACGTGCGTGTAATCATCATCACAGGCGCTGGGCGCGGCTTTTGCGCCGGCCTCGACCTCAAAGACCTCGTCGCCGGCACAGGTATCGGGTCGAACGGTGCCGACAGCCTCGCGAACGCCCGCTTCGATCTCGCGAACAGCCCGCCCATCGTCCTTCACACGACCGACAAGCCGGTCATCTGCGCGATCAACGGCCCCGCCGCCGGCTACGGCATGGACTTGGCCCTCGGCGCGGACATCCGCATCGCCTCCCGCGACGCCAAGCTCGCCGCCGTCTTCACCAGGCGCGGCATCCTTCCGGAGAGCGGCGGCGCCTGGCTCCTCCCGCGCCTCATTGGCTGGGAGAAAGCCGCCGAGATCGCGTTCGCCGGCCGCACCCTTTCCGCGCAGGAAGCGCTCGAGGCCCGCCTCGTGAGCCACGTCGTCGAGCCCGACCAACTCCTGCCAACAACGCGGCAGCTCGCTGCCGAGATCGCCGCCAACGCCCCGCTCGCCGTCCAGGCGACCAAGCGCATGATGCGCCTCGGCCTCGAAGAGACGTTCGAGGCAAACGTACACCACGTCTTCCTCCAGCTTCTGCCGCTATTCGGCTCCAAGGATTTCCGCGAGGGCGTCCAGGCCTTCGTCGAGAAGCGCGCGCCGCAGTTCCAGGGCAGGTAGAGGGCCCGTCTGCGGGCTACAATAGAAACCGGCAGTTAACAATGGCGAGAGCAAGCGAACGCGAGATAGCAATAGGTATAACAATCGATCCAAACGTTTGTGTGGGAAAGCCGGTTGTTAAGGGAACGCGCGTCCCAATTTCAGTCATTCTTGAACAACGTACTCCGTTACGCGCATGAAGTGATAGCAGCCGAGGACGTCCGGGCCATATAGGGTGGCGCGCTTCCTCGTCGATGGCAATATGCCGGCGGGGACCGCTCCGGTACTCAGGTCTCTCGGACATGACGCGAGCGATGTGCGCGAGCTCGCGATGTCAAATAGTGACGATGACGAGATCTTTCGGCTCTGCCACGCAGAGACTCGCACGATAGTTACGAGGGACCGCGATTTCGGCGAACTCGTAATAGGACAGCCGTCTCACCCGGGCGTGGTGCTGTTACGGGTAGGTGGGCTCCGGTCGGCAGCTATCATAGATAGGCTCGTTGAGGCATTGACATCGTTAGAAGAGCCGCCCATCAGCTACTCAGGTAGGATTGTCGTAATTGAACGGACGCGTGTCCGTATTCGCACCGCCTAACTCTCCGAATGAAAAGTAAATGACCCAACCCTCCACCCACTGGAACGCCGACGTCTACGACCGCATCGGCACGCCCATGCGCCGCTGGGCGCAGGCCGTCATCGATGACCTGCACCTGCGCGGCGACGAGACCGTCCTTGACGCCGGCTGCGGCTCCGGCTCCGTCACCTTCGACTTGCTCGAGCGCCTGCCCCGCGGCCGCATCTACGCCGTCGATAGCTCGCCCGACATGATCTCGAAGATCACCCAGGCCATCGAAGAGCGGGGCCTCACGAACGTCATACCCATCCGTGCCAGCCTCACCGATTTCGAGCTGCCCGAGCCGGTCGACGTTGTCTTCTCGAACGCCGTCCTCCACTGGATCCCGGATGACGATGCGCTCTTCGGCTGCTTGCTCCGCGCGACGAAGCCCGGCGGCCGCTTCCGCGCGCAGTGCGGCGGCGGTGCGAACATCGCGCGCCTGATGGCCGCCACCCAGGCGGTCGAAGAACGCGAACCGTATTCGGGATATCTCCGAATGGCGGAGTTCCGGAAGTATCGCACGGCAGAAGAGGCGACGGCCGCCATGCAGCGTGCCGGCTGGGCGGACGTCCGAGCGAAGCTCTTCGACTCGCCTGTCCGCTTCGAGAATATGGATGACGCGGCGCTCTACCTGCGGACGATCATCCTTCAGCGCCATGTTGCTGCCCTACCGTCAGAGCACCAGCAGCCGTTTCTCGA
>VBJT01000248.1 GCA_005880075.1 Chloroflexota bacterium | reverse complement strand
AGGCGGAGATCACGGGTTCGAATCCCGTATGCGCCACCAGAAATCGGCCGTGAGAGGGGCTTTGTCGCCCCTCTTTGGTTTTGTGTCGGACCGCTATTCTTCCTCGCGTTGCTGCGAACGGGGGCGGAAGTAGGGAATAGCGGGGAGTTCTCGCATTGAGAGCAGGCCGGTAAGCCGGCTGCGGGCAATCGCGGGGAGGCAGTTGACGATAATCGCAGCGGTCGCTGCGTCTCCCTGGATGCCACCCTGGATGACGGCGCGAATGGGCGGGCTCCCGTTGATTTCGACGAGGTCGTGCGGGTCATTGGCTCCTAGACTCATTTCGAGATCCAGCCGCACCGCCTCCTGGCCCGAGACAAGGCCGCGAGCCGCCTGGCGAAGGCCAAGGACGTAGCCCTTTTCGACGGCGAAATATTCGTTCTTCCGACGCTCCCTGGCGATGACCGGCTCAAGCGTTTCCGATACGTCATCCATCCGCCAGCCGAAGCTGTCAGCAATCATTAGCGCCGATTCGCGAAGGCCCACGTGACCAACAGCGCCGGCGGTTGCGGCCTGCTGAAAGCCCGAAACGCTGAGTCCTACGCCCGCCTTGCGTTGCAATTGTATGCGGCGGGTAGTCACGTCCAGGATGCGTTCAATGCGGACTGACTTCACCTGCTGTGATGCGGTGGCCATCATCATGGGTAGCATGTCCATGACAAACCCAGGGTTGACGCCCGTTCCTAGAACGCGCACTCCGGTCTCCTTCGCGCGGCGGTCAAGCTTTTGCGAGATCTCAGGAAAGCGGACCCAGGGGAAGGCCAATTCTTCGCAGCTGCTGATAATGCTCTTCTCCGCCGCTACGATTGACATGAGTTGTGGATAGACCTCCGTCAAGGACGAGCCGGTGCAGTGGACCACGACGTCCGCGTAGGTGTCCTTGAGCAGCGATTCCGGATCGTAGGCGACGGGAATTCCGAGCGTATGGCCAATGCCCGCTGCATCTCCCAGGTCCTTGCCGGCTTTAGCGGCGCTCGCGTCGATGGCGCCGACGATCTCGAATTCGGGGTTGTTCAGGAGGGCGCGGACGACTTCAGCGCCGATCGCGCCGACGCCGAAATGGATGACTCGTACCTTCTCCTGCTGCACATAGGCCTCCAGGTCGCGGAAGGTTGCCGCGAGCTTGGAGAGCCTTTCGTTGGGATCGCTCATATGACTCTTTGCTGGCCATTATCGTCGAAATGTGTAAAGTCGGCCAGTGTACCAATCACGAGTCATCACAGGCGGAGAGGAAGTCGAGGAGCAACTGGTTAAAGACGTCCGGTTGCTCGAAGTATACGGAGTGGCCTGCGCCTGAGACGACGTTCATGCGCGCGTTTGGTATGAGCGTCTGAGCGACAGCCATGAGCGAGACCGGCATAACTTCGTCGTCTTCGCCGCCGATGAATAGCACGGGCGTTGGCAGAGCTGCCAGCGCTTCTCGGTTTATTCCAGTTTCGGCTGTGCGTTCGAGCGCCCTTAGCCGCTGGACCTGCAGTTCGGTCTGAAGCCGGTTCGGCCCTTGTTCGTTGAGCATCCTAATCTGCTTGTAGAGGAAGGCGCGGTCCTTGTGGGCGGCGGCGAAGCCGCGCCCGAGCGCGCGCTTGACGGCGTCCCCTCGACGCCGCTCCCAGACTGACTGAACGAGCCGATGAAGCTCATCGCTTGAGGCCAGCCAGACTTCGCGTCGCATTCCGGCGAAGGTGTTGGCCATCACCAGGCCGCGCACGCGGTCGGGATGACCGACGGCAAACCCGAGGCAGCTCAGACCACCCATGGACTGGGCGACGAGGAACGTTTTCTCAAGTTTGAGGTGGTCGATCAAGCTCGTCAGGTCCCGAATGAAGGCGGCCGGGCCGCTGTCATCGACATCCAGCGAAAGGCCCCAACCACGGTGATCGAAGGTGATGCAGCGATAGTGGCGTGACAGGACCGGCACCTGCTGCCACCAGCTCATGTGGTTTCCGCCGGCGCCGTGGGCAAAGACGATGGGAAAGCCTGAGCCGTAGTCTTCGTAATAGAGCTGAATACCGTTTATTTCTGCCGTTGGCAAGCTAACCTCGGCGGATCAGGGGGAATCAATTCCACGTCTGTGGATAAGTTATAAGCAATGGTCATAGCGTTTATGTGCGCCTTTGACGTAAGATGATGTTGAATGGCACGCGCCACGACACAACCGGCGAGAGGGCCGCGAGGCCCATTCGGAAGACGCCCGCCGATTTCTGACTCTGAAGACCGCCAGTCATTGGTTCCCAACGGGTCATCGGAGGGTACTCCGAAGGACGTAGCGAGCGAGCCGGCCGAATCCCAGCGATGGAGAAGAAGGGACGATGGCCCGCGTACCCAATCCCAGGCTAGCGGGAACCAGTTGAGCCCGGCCCCGGAGAAGGCTGAAGCCGAAGACGGCGGCACCAAGCCAAAACGCCGGCGCGGCAGCCGGGGCGGTCGCCGGCATCGCCGCCCAACAGAAACGGGTGCTACCCAGACGGGCCAACCCACGGTCGCTACCGATCAGACGTCGCAGCCATCGCGCCGCACTCGACGGCCGCAGCAAGTGAAGCAGGCGCCCGCCGAGTCCAGGCAACCAGCCGAGGAGAAACAACCCCGGTCGCCCCTGACGAAGGCCCGAGCTCGCATTCCCGTAACCGGAGCGCCCACAGAGCATGTCCCTGCCCCGTTCGCCCACAACGCGGAGTACGAACTGGCGCGCGTTCTTGATTTCTACGGCATCGATTGGCAGTACGAACCCCGTTCCTTCCCGTTGCGCTGGGAACGTGGTCATGTCACGGAAGCGTTCACGCCCGACTTTTACCTGCCAGACCTAAATCTGTACGTCGAGCTTACCACCCTCAAGTCGAGCCTCACCGCGGAGAAGAACCGCAAGATGCGGCTTCTGAAGGAGCTCTACCCGGAAGTCAACGTGATAATGCTCAAGAAGC
>VBJT01000247.1 GCA_005880075.1 Chloroflexota bacterium | reverse complement strand
GGCGCCGGTGTAGGTGAAGGTGGCCTGGCCGCCGGCATCAGTCGTCGGGGAGGCGGACTGGCCCATGTTGGGGCCGCTCGGGATGGTGAAGTCGACGGTGGCGCCCGGGAGCGGGGAACCGTTTAAGGTGACCGTCGCGGTTACCGTGTGGCTGGTGTTGATGACGTTGGTTGCCGTCTTGGGTGTGGCGTCTACAACGACGACCTGCCCGGCGCTGGCTTCGTGCCGGCCGGCTGCGCCCGACACTGCGGCGGCGAAGAGTGCCGCGCATATCGCGAGGACCCCGATCAGTCTGTTCATGGTGGTTCCCCTCCTAATAAGGCCGTCAGCTAGAGCCGGCCAGACGAGTTCACTGGAGGCATAAACGCGGGCGGCGGCCCGGCGGTTAACGGCGGCGGCTGCCCGCTATTAGGGTTCGGGGGCCGCCTGGATGCTCATTCTGAGGGATTTTCGCCTCCAATCAGGGACCGTTTCCTATTTGCCGGCTGATTGTTGGGTGAGTGGTCGATTGTCGGCGCGTGTTTTTGCATTTCTTCGTTGATTTCGGCGAGTAGATGGTTGAGGTTTTCGCGGCCTTTCTTTGATAGAGCGACGCTCGAAGCCTTGGCTTGATCGTTCAATCGAGCGAGTCCGGCGAAGGGGTCGCGGGAGGGTTTGCCCTGGGCGACCTGCCTGGCGTCGAGGTAGATGGCAGCGACGACCTCGGCGGCGGTCTCCTCGGCGCGGCGGTGCTTATGCTGCCGGCGCCGGGCAAGCGCGAGGAGGTTGGCGCTGGCACCGGGGTCGGCGGCGATGACGGCGCCGATCTCGGCGAACTGGCGGGAGCGGCGGCCGTGCTTGAGGGCGTTGAGATTGCCTCGCGGGGCGCCGGCGCCGGGGCGGCGGCCGCCGCGCTTGCCTCTCGGCTTGCCCGCCGAACGACAGTGAGGGGCAGTGAAAGGGTTTGGGTGATGGGAATCGGGGGCGGTGTTGTCGTCGGGCACGAGCGGGCTCCTTTGGGTGAGATCGGGCTTCTGTGGTCAGGGTAGCGGGAACGGACCGGATCTCGAAGGGGGAAATGGCACATTAGCGAGTTGTCAGCTGTTAGCTATCAGCTTTCGGTCGATTGCCGATTGTCTGGTTGTCTGTCGGCTCCGCCCGGCTTTAACGGCGACTGCGTTCGGGCGTTTCCTATCGTCAGGCGAGGTGGCAAGTGGGTGTTCGATTGAGGACCGGAAACGGTGACCTAATTACCAAATCCGACGCCGACGGATTGCCGAGGTGGTAGTCCTGACAGGCCGGTGCCCCAGGGAGGTATCGCCGTGATTTTGGCGGGAACAATCTGCTCGCCGGAAGCAATCTTGTATGCAGCCAATTTGCCGACGACCTGCGCGGTGTCTCGGTAGACATTGGGCCCGGTGTTTGCTTCCGGGGCGCTATGGATACTGACCATTTTGGCTTCGATGACAGTTCCGGCGGGAATGTCCCGCGCCGCCACGACGACGCCAACTGACTCACTACCGTCACCCGAGAATCGAAGGTACATGAGGCCCACGAACGCGGCGACGACCGTGACGACAACAGCGCTGAACTTGGCCCATTTCACGTGCGAATTCTAGCACCGCGCCGGTGGCGTTGTTATCTCCCTGTAACCCCTGTGCGGCGCTCTCTTTCGCAGGTTTTAGGCGCTCGGTTCATGGTTGATATTCGGTGGTAGTTTGGACGGGTGTCCAAGTCCGCCAGGGGAGCGGGAAGGGTCGGAGAGGGAAACTGCCCAGGCTTCCAAAGGTTCGGGACAAGCCCGTCCGAACGATGAGGCGCTCTCCTGGCGGACTTGTGATTCGCCGGCCGTCATGGCGTTCAGCGAGGGGTAGCTGACGATTGATGCGCTGGGGGTGGATCGGGATTTCCCGCCATCGTACGCCACCTGAGCAACGGCGCCGGGAAAAGCAAGGCATCTGCTCCCCGTCGCTTCGTTCTTTGTGGCGGCTTAGTCACTCGGCGAGTACACTGATTGCCCGGAGGTCCGCCACCCCACCGATGAGCTGCGAAATCGCCCGCCTGAATTACACTAGTGGACTGCATGAGTGGGTGGAGTTGGCTGAACGGTTGCGCGATACACCACTGCCACGGGTTGTAGGCGCGGAGGACTGGACGAACTTCGAAAAGCTGACGGATGCCTGTGAACGCGCGTTTCAGCGGTATAAAGACGCTCGGCAAGAATACGCGGCTGCTGCGGAACAGCATAAGCACGAGCCACGACAGGACAAAGAAATGACCGTCGAAGTGGACAATAATCCACGCCGGCCGCGTCGGCAAAGGTGAGTGTTAGAGACTGTCTCGCCGGAGGTCCGCCGCCCCACGATTGGCCCGGTAGGTGCGCAGCATCCCGGGCCAGAGAGCCATCCACAGCAGCTGCGGCAGCAGCCCAGCGTTGGGCGATCGGTTGACTGTCCTAGTGACAATGCACTCGAGCGGTGTGGCGACGTCGCGGGTCAGGTATGTCATACCAAGCGGCGGATTAAACCAGGGTGACTCGAAGCGGAGCGTCGTAGACGTGAGGATGAGGCAGCCAAACGCGGGATAGAGGAACACCCACACGCGGACGAGGGTGCGCGCGGCGCTCACCTTGATTATCGCTGGCTGAGCGCTTGTCCCCATGAACGGCGGGTATTATAACCGCCCGGCTCCAAGGGGGAAGCGGGCGTGGTTCGTAAGCGCGGCGCTGGGGCGCAGCACCGGCCGTGTGGATATGCGGCTGGTGTCGGGGTATAGGCTGGTTGTCGGTCAGCGGTAAGTGATCCGTGTGCTGCGCCCCTACGGGACGCGCGTTGCGACGACGGGCACCAATCGAGGCGGCAGGCGCGGCAGAGGCTCTTCGAAACGCTGCCTCAGGCGGGCGCGGTGGCCCCGCTCGTCCTACGAGAGCCTCAGGACGAGCGGGAAGGCGCGTTGTTCGGTCGAGCGGGAAGAGGCGTTGTTCGGTTGAGCGGGAGGGCGTTGTTCGGTCGAGTGGGAAGGCGCGTTCTTCGGTCGAGCGGGAAGGGGATGGCTCGATGGCGGGGCGCTGGGGCGCAGCACCGGCCGTCGTGGACATACGGCTCGTGTTAGGGTGTAGGGCGGTTGGGACTGGCGCCGTGTGGATCTGTGTGCTGCGCCCCTACGGGGAAGCGCATTGTGGCGACGGGGCGCTAATCGAGGGCGGGAGGAGCGGCAGGTGCGGCAGCGGGCGCGGCGGTGGGCTGTTGACAGGGAATTCGCGGAAGGCGTAGTATCACGAATCGCTCGACCATCCGCCT
>VBJT01000049.1 GCA_005880075.1 Chloroflexota bacterium | reverse complement strand
CCCCTCGACCAGATACGGGCTTTCCTGGCCATGCCGGACTACGACTTCCCGGCCGAGCAGCGCAAACAGGCCGAGGAGCGAGAGAGATATGTATCCGAAACGATGGAGCGGCTCGAGCCGGACCAGCGCAATCGGCTCCAAGGCGTGATCGAGGCTGCGGTCGACGTGGCTTCGATTCTGGAAGACCACAACTACTACATCGATCAGCGGGTAGCCGTATTGCCCCGGCGCCTCGTGCTGGCCGCGGGACGCCGGCTGGCGTCCGAAGGTTCGCTATCCGAGGCGACGGACGTCTTCTACCTCCGACGAGATGAGCTACAGCGAGCGTTGCTCGGAAGCAGTGAAGGACTCGCCGCTTTGGCCGAAGAGAGGGGGAAAGACATGGCGCGCTGGGCGCAAATCAGGCCACCCCAAACAGCCGGCGCGCCTCCGGTAGACACGGCAACGCAGGACGAAGATCCGGACCGCTTCTGGGGCACGCACAAGTTGCGGCCCGACCGCCCAAGGGAACTCAGGGGCAACGGTGCGTCGGCGGGAGTGGGCCGCGGGCCCGCTGTGCTGGTGACACGCACGACGATGCCGCCGTGGACGCCACTGTTCGCCGTCGCTTCGGCGGTAGTGACCGAAACAGGAGGCATCCTGAGCCACGCCGCCGTTACGGCGCGAGAGTACGGGCTCCCGGCCGTGCTCTGCGTGGAGAACGCGACGCACCTGATCCGTGACGGCCAGCCAGTGGAAGTGGACGGCAGCAAAGGAACTGTACGGATACTGAGTTGAAGGAGGAACATGGCGGACAAGACAGAGACTCTAAACGTGGGAGACGAAGCCCCGGACTTCAAGTTGAAGGGCACTGACAAGAGCGAGTTCAAGTTGAGCGAGCAGCGCGGCAAGAACGTGGTGTTGAACTTCTTCCCGGCCGCCTTCTCGCCCGTATGCTCGAACCAGATGACCAGCATCGAGGCCGAGAAGTCGAGGTTCGGTAATGACACTGTCGTGGTTGGTGTGAGCGTCGACAATACGTGGACGCTGGATGCTTTCAAGAAGGAGCGGGAGATTGATTTCCCGCTGCTCAGCGACTTCTTCCCGCACGGCGAGGTCGCCCAGAAGTACGGCGTGTTCTATCCGAACGGCGTGACGCATCGCGCGGTCATCGGGATCGATCAAGAGGGTGTCATCCGCTACATCGATGACCATGCGCCGCTTGAGGTGCCGGAGCTGGAGGCCTGCGCGATAGCGCTTGGCAAGTAGCGGGCGGGCGAATGCTGGAGGCGATGAAATGAACGTCGAATTTGGGTGGTTCCTGCCGACGATGGGCGATTCGGAGGTCATCGGGCCGCCGACGCGGCCGGCGACACGCGACTACCTCGTCGACGTGTCGAGGGCAGCCGAGGACGCCGGCTTTAAGTTTGCGCTAGTGCCGGTGGGCACGACGTGCCAGGATGCCTGGCTGGCCTCAGCCGTTGTCGCCGGGCGGACGGAGAAACTCAAATTCCTGGTTGCGATGCGCCCGGGCTTTGTCGCACCGACGCTCGCCGCGAAGATGTCCAACACGCTCGACCAGCTTACGGGCGGCCGTGTGCTGATAAACGTCGTTACCGGCGGCTACCCGGCGGAGCTGGCGGCGGACGGCGACTTTATGGAGCACGATGACCGCTATGCGCGCACGCAGGAGTTCATGCAGGTCGTGCGTAAGGCGTGGACGGAGGAGGACCGTTGGGATCACGACGGCAATTACTACCGCATCGAAGGCGGCAACGTCTTCCCGAGGCCCTACCAGCGGCCCTATCCCCCGTTCTACTTCGGGGGCGCTTCGGAGGCGGCGAAGAAGGTGGGTGCGGAGGAGACGGATGTCTACCTGCTGTGGGGCGAGACCCTACCGATGGTGCGCGAGCGGATCGCTGACATGAGAGCGCGGGCAACGGCGGTAGGCCGGACGCTGCGCTTCGGCATGCGTATCCATGTCGTCGTGCGAGAGACCGAGGCCGAAGCGTGGGCGGCGGCGGACGAGCTGATCGCGCACATTCCCGAAGGTTTTCAGGCGGCGATGGACAAGGTCCTGAGCCGGACTGACTCCGAGGGCGAGAAGCGGCAGCAGGGGATGCGGAAAGAAACGGAAGACCTAGTGATCGGGCCCAACCTGTGGACAGGGATCGGCAAAGCGCGCGTCGGGGTTGGAGCGGCGATTGTGGGCTCGGGCGAGAGCGTGGCCGCGCGGTTCAAGGAATATGTCGATGAGGGGATCGAGACGTTCATCCTGTCGGGCTATCCGCATCTCGAGGAGGCCCAGCGATTCGGGAAATACGTGATGCCGTACTTTGCGGGCCAGCGAGTCGAAGCGGCTGCGGCGACGGGCTCCTGAACGCGCACTCTGAACCCCGGAAACCGGACACTTCAACTATGAGCCGAGGAGCGAGCCGGCCTCTTGCCGTTGGCGTTTCGGGTAGCCCGCGCTCGCCGTCTCGCTCAAAGACACTCGCCGAGCTGCTGCTGAAGGTGCTGACAGAACGCGGCTACGAGACGCGCCTGATCGACCTGGCCGTGCTGCCCGCCGACGCGCTTCTGGCGCGCACAGAGTCCGCTGAAGTCGACGAAGCGATCAGAGTGGTGGGCGAGGCGCGCATCGTGGTCGCGGCTACGCCGACCTATCGCGCGCTGTATACAGGCCTGCTGAAGGCGTTCTTCGACCTGATGCCGCAGGGCCACCTGCGGGGCAAGGTATGCATCGGGTTGCAGACGGGCATCGCCCGCGAGCACTACCTCTCGCCTGACTACGGGCTACGGCCGCTGTTTGCGAGTCTGGAGGGCATTCCGGTTGCAGGGATCTATGCGACGGACGACGAATTTGTTGAGGGGGCGCCTTCGGCCAGGGTGCTGGAGTGGGTCACCGAGCTCGGCGGTCGGGCGATTGCCTTAGGCGGGCCGGCGCCTACTCTGCCGTGAATTCGGTAACCATGCCCTGCGCGAAGTGTCGGACCTGCTGTCCGCCCGTCTCTTCACCGACATTGCAAACCAGAATGTACCTCCCGGGCTCCAGCTCGACTGTCGGGCTCTTCTTCTGTCCCGGGTTAAACTCGGTGATCTCGTCGATCTCCTCGAGTTCGGTGGCTTCCTCATCGAGCGCGCCATCAGACTGAGTGGGCAGCTGGTCGACGGGAGTGTCGGTCTTGAACACATGGAACTCGTGCGGTTCGTTCGGGCCCTTATTCTCGACATTGAAGGTGATTTTCCCGGCTTTGGCAGATGCTATCTCGGGAACAATCGAGCACTCCTGTAGCGTCACGTTGATCTGCTGAGCCGCGCCGGGAGTGCCTGAGGGACCGATCGTCGTTTGTGCGGTGGATGTGGCGGTCGTCTTCTCATCGTCTCCTCCACAGGCGTTCGCGAAAAGCAGACCGCCGAGAAGAATTCCGAGAACCGTAAGTCGCGTTATCTCCTCCCCTTCGAAGAGCTTTCCATATGAATTGAATTATACAAAAGGGGCGTGAGCGTGAACGAAGGGCAGCTCTTGCGGACCGCCCTCGCGAGTTATGCCTTGCGCTTTAGCCCAGGTTGCCCGTGCGGCGCGCGATTTCGTTGAGGCGCGCGATGCGGCTCTGCACGGGCGGGTGAGTGCTAAACAGCGCCGCGAAGTCCACCTTGCCCAGGGGATTGACGATGAAGAGATGCGAGACCGCGGGGTTCACCTGCATGGGCCTGGCCCGCGAATAGTCTTCCAGCTTCTGGAGGGCGCTGGCGAGCGATAGAGGCATGTGCGTGATGTAGGCGCCCGCCTCGTCCGCGCCGTATTCGCGCTGGCGGGAGATGGCCATGCGGATGATGCCGGCAGCGATGGGCGCGAGGATGATCGTCGCGAGCATGGCCAGGAGGCCAAGGATGCCGCCGCCATTGCGGTCGCGGCCGCCGAAGCCACCGAAGATGAGTGACCACTGCAACATCGTGGCGATGAAGGTAATCGCTCCGGCGATCGTAGCGACGATGGCATTCACGAGGATGTCACGGTTGCGAATGTGGCCGAGTTCGTGGCCGAGCACGGCCGTCATCTCCCGATCGTCGAGGATGCGCATGATGCCGGTAGTCGCTGCGACGGCGGCGTGCTTGTCGTTGCGCCCGGTGGCGAAGGCATTGGGGGAGTCGTTCTGGATGATGTAGACTTTCGGCTTCTGCAAGCCGGCCATCGCCGCGACGTTGTCGACGATGGAGTGCAGGCGGGGTTCCTCGGCCTGGCTCACCTCGCGCGCACCGGTCATCTTGAGCGCGAGCTTGTCGGAGAACCAGTACGAGCCGATGTTCATCACCATCGAGATGATGAAGGCAAAGATCGCACCGGTCAGCCCAGCGACCAGATAGCCGATGCCGAGAAGAAGGCCGGTCAGGAGGACCAAAAGAAAGACCGTTTTCACGTTAGTCACGTCTTGTTCACCTCGGAGCGCGACACTAACGCGCTCTACTTACAGATTAATCGAACCGTGAGAAGCTCACAAGTTGACTCTACACGCCCTCGTCCTTCGTGGCTTAGCCGTGGATAGCGCCGGCGGGGATGCCGGTACCATCTGGGGTGGCTCCCCAAAGAAGATCTTGGACGAAGCGCAGGCTGCCGGCAATGCGCGGGCCGTACCAGCAGAGGTGCTTACCTTCGATCAGATGAACTCGCTGGTCTCGGACGGCTGAAACATAGGGATGCTTGGTGACGTCCGGCACGTGTTTGGCACCGAAGCGATAGGGCTCGTCCGGCAGCAGGATGACCTGCGGGTCTTTTCGCGCTACTTCGTTCATGTCGGTGATTGGGTAGCGTTCATGGCGGCGGGCGAAGATATTAAGGCCGCCGCAGACATTAAGGAGGTCGTGGATGTAGGTGTCTGGCCCGACGCTCATCCAGGGATTGCGCCAGATGGGACAAAATACACGCAGGGGACGGCGCGCCTCGTTTCTCGCGCGGGCCTCTGTGAGCGCGGCCGCCGCTTCTTCAATGATCGGGTGGGCCGTTTCGACGGAATCTGTCATCTCTGAGATCTGGCGCATCATGGCGATTCCAGCGGCTACGGTCCGAGGAAACGTGACCATGACGTTGAGCCCCGCAGCGATCAACTGGCGGACATCCTCAGGCCGGTTCTCCTCGACGTTGGCGATGACGAGATCGGGTTCGAGCTGGCGTACCTGTGTCACGTCGAGAGTCTTAGTGCCGCCGACTTTCGCCTTGGCGGCGACGGCCTCGCGTGGCTCAACGCAGAAGCGAGTGACACCGACGACCGAGTCACCCAAGCCGAACGTGAAGAGCGCCTCGGTAATGCTGGGCACGAGCGAGACGATCCGCGTGGGAGCGCGCTGGATCTCGATGGGGCGGTAAAGGGCGTCCGTAAAGATTGTCATTGGTCCCGTAATAATTACGATTGTCGCAGCTCACAGGATGGCACTTTGGGAAGAAAATCACAAGTGGTTTTGAAAGGAATTTTGCGGTTGCTTAGCCGAGAGTGACCTGAGTGGACCGCTGGTCACCACCGTGGAAGTACTGCACGTCAACGATGTCCCCGCCGCGATGCTCTGTCAGAGCGGCGAAAAGATCGCCACTCGCACGGATGTCCTTGTCGCCGAGCTTGACGATGATATCGCCCTGCTTGAGCCCAGCTTTATCGGCGGGGCCGCCCGGCTGGACGCTGCGGATGCCGACGCCGTGATCGACGGAAAGGTTGAACTGCTCGGCGAGGGAAGGAGTGATCTCCTGGATGGTGACGCCGAGGAAGCCGCGCTGCACGCGGCCCTTATCGATTAGCTCCTTGACGATCGGCTGGGCGGTCTCCATCGAAATCGCCAGGCCGATGCCTTCGGCATTTCCGCGGATGACTGCCGTGGTGATTCCAACGACCTCGCCGTTGAGATCGACCAGCGGTCCGCCCGAGTTGCCGGGATTGATGGCAGCGTCGGTCTGGATGGCGTTTGGAATGGAGACGTCCGGGTTGGACTCCTGGATGAGGCGGCCCAGCGCGCTGACAACACCCTTGGTGACGGTCGGCCCGCCGGGGAGATCCAGGGCGTTGCCGATGGCGATCACGTCGTCGCCGACCTGGAGCTTTGATGAATCGCCCAGCGTGGCGGGCTTCAGGTTGCCGCTGTCGATCTGAAGGACGGCGACATCGGTCGGCTGGTCGCGGCCGGCGATCTTCGCCGTGTGCTCGCTCCCATCGTCGAGAGTTACGGTGATGTCCTGGGCGGCGTCGCCGCTGTCCGTGCTGACTACGTGGTTGTTGGTAACGATGTGGCCCTTGTCATCGATGATGAAACCCGTGCCGACGCCGGCGCTGGGCACGAGCTGGCCAAATACGTCGAGGGTAGCCGTCTCGCTCTTGATGTGGACCACGGACGGGCGCAGGAGCTTAACAAGCTCCGCCGTCGCGCTTGACGTGCCGTCGGAGGATGTTGTCGCCCGGGCAGAGGAAGTGGCCGAGGTGCTCGGCGCGGGCGCGGCATTGTCGTCGCCGCAGGCGCTGAGCAGGCCGGCAGCGACGAGGAAGATAACAGCCGGGACGGCGTAAGTTTTGTGGAACACGCTAACGCTACTTCTCTCATTAAATTCTAACGTTCCGAGGATATGATTGTTGCGGGCGCTGTACAATGTGAACCACCACCTCGCCGCCGGACAAATCTAGGTGAATATACAAGACGTATCCCCTGAAGAAAGAGGAAATAGCGAGCTCGACGATGAAGAGCTCATGCGGCGGCTTGGTTACCGGGACCTGGGGGCGTTTCAAGCGCTCTATGACCGATACGGCAACCTCGTCTACTCAACGGTGCTACGTATCTTGCGGGACGTGCAGACAGCAGAGGATATGGTGCAGGAAATCTTTTTGCGAATATGGCGCAAGCCTGACAGCTACGTGGCCCAGCGCGGGCGGTTCGTGACTTGGCTGACATCAGTTAGCCGCAATCGCGCTGTAGACGAGATCCGCTCGCGCGGACGTCGCTTCCGCTACGAGACGTCTTCGCCAGAAGAGCAGGAGCGCGAACTGCCGACGCCGGAAATCAACGATCCAGCGCTAAGGGCAGAGCTCGCCGACCAGCGGCGCTTAATCCTCGCGGCTCTGGCGAGGATCCCGCTCGAGCAGCGGCAGATCATAGAGCTGGCGTATTTCGGCGGCCTGACACAGCAAGAGATCGCCGAACGGCTTTGCCAGCCTCTGGGGACGGTAAAGACGCGAGTCCGGCTGGGGATGCAGAAGCTGCGCGCCGCGCTGACGCCGGAGGTCAGGCTAGAGGAACGATGAGAGACAGCTCAGAAGGGCTAGATGCCCGCTGCGTTGAAGCCAGGGAGCTGGTGGATGCCTACGCGCTTGGCGCGCTCGAGAGCCGCGAGGCAGCCCCGCTGCAAAGGCATGTGTCGGACTGTGCGCAGTGCAGGGAGGAGCTAGGCAAGTCCCAGCGGACGGCGGCGCTGCTGTCGCTGTCCGTGCGTATCGAGCAGGCGCGACCAAGACTGCGAGAACGGATCCTGGCCCACGCTGAGAAAGAGCGGTTCGAGATACCCGGCTGGCGGCGGCTAGTGCCCAGCCGTCGGGTAGGCACCCGCGCGGTCGCCTTCGGCGGGGTCGTGGCGCTCGTGTTCGCGGTCTTCCTTCAAGCGCAGCTGAGCAACCTTCGAGGGGATAATGGCCAGCTGCAGGACCAGCTTTCGGCGGCGAGCTCCGAGCTGGAGCAGCAACGGCAGATTGTAGCGGTGCTGTCCGCCCAAGACACCCAGAAGGTGGCGATGGAGCAGGTCTCCCTTCGGTCGCAAGCCGAAAGCGTGTACAACTGGAGTCCGGTCAACGATGCCGGGTTTATCGTCTGCCGTAATTTCCCCGCACCGGCGCCGGGGCGCGTATACCAGGTGTGGTTCGTCGCCGGAGGACGGGCAGAACCGGTGGCGACGTTTCTCCCACAAAATGGAGGCTGCCAGATACCGATGGATATGAGCCGGATGAACTGGCGGCCTGATGGCATCGGCATCAGCGTGGAGGCGCAGGGTGGCAGCAGCCGTCCGACCCGGCCGTGGTTCAGTTACGCTTGGTTTAACGAAGCGTCGAGCGGCGGCGGCAGCCACGATATGCGTATGGGCATATGGGCCGCCGCCATCGGCCCGTAGGGACGAGAACCCGTTCTGTCTACCGCTCTTGACGCGGCAAGGACTACCTGATACCTTGTCTCACTGAGATGAGGTATCAAATGTGTCGGACCTTGAAGCTCTCAGCTTAAAGCTCGAGGCTCGCGGCTATCGCGTTACGCCGCCGCGGCGCGCCGTTATTGCCGCCGTGCTCCAGCAAGCCGGTCATTTCACGGTGGACGACCTGCTGCACCGCTGCCGAGGGGCCGGCAGGGCGACGGTATTTCGGACGATTCGGCTCCTCACAGAACTGGGCGTCGTGTGCCGGGTGCTTCTGGACGACGGCAGCCTTCATTACCGCTTGTCGCAGCGGCCGCAGCACCATCACCATCTCGTGTGCACGGGTTGCGGGAAGGTGCAAGACCTCGATGATTGTGCCGTGAGCGACCTCGTGCGCGAGCTTTCCGGATCCTCGGGGTACGAGATCGAGGGCCACTGGCTGGAGTTCTACGGGCATTGCGCGGCGTGCCGAAGCGAGGTCCTTGTCGGCGTGCCGGCGTAATTTTTTTGGAGATGCCATGAGACTAGGTATCATTTGGCTCCTCACGATCGGCCTCGTAACCGCCGGTCTCGCGAGCTGCGGCGGCAGCGAGACCTCCACCAGCAGCGATACGACGAGAGTCATTACAACGCTTCCATTGTTCGCCGACTTCGTCCGAGAAATCGGTGGGGACCGCGTCGACGTATCCTCGCTGGTCCCGAAGGGCGCGGACCCGCACACGTGGGAACCGTCTCCCAGCGACGTCCAGCGCGTTGCTGAAGCGAAGATCGCCTTCGCGAATGGTCTGAACCTGGAGCCGGCGGCAATCAAGATTATCGAGCCGAACCTCGGCGGTTCGGCCAGGTTGGTTGTCTTGGGAGATAAGGCGCGAGCGGCGGGCGCGGAGATTGCCCCCCTCCTGGAGGGGTTCCGGGAGGGGGGAGAGGAAGGAGCGCCCGCCGCGGGGCAGGCAGATGACCCGCACCTCTGGATGGACCCCGGTAACACGAAGCTGTACGTAGCCATCATTAGAGATGCCCTCGTAGAGGCGGATCCGGCTGGCAAATCAGCTTATGAAAAGAACTATGAGAGTTACCTCTCAGCGATTAATGACGTAGAAACCGCGGTGCGAACAGACATCAGCCAGATTCCGGAGGCGAACCGTAAGCTCGTCACTACGCACGACGCCTTCGGCTACTTCGCGGGCGCTTTTGGGCTGCGCATAGTGGCCTTTGTCGCGCCCTCGCCCGGCCAGGAGGCGAGCCCTCAAGATCTAGCCAAACTCGCGGAAGCTTTGCGGGCGGAGGCCGTCCGCGCCGTGTTTGTGGAGCCGCAGATCGAAAGCGAAGGGAACATTTTGAGGCAAGCCGCGAATGATGCAAGTGTCCAGATCTGTACTCTCTACAGCGACTCTCTCGACGACAAGGTATCCTCATATATAAAGATGATGCAATTCAATGCAGACGAACTCAGCCGCTGCCTCGGGAAGGGAGGCTAGCGGCGGCATGACAGGCAAGCTTCGGACGGCGACAGCCCTCCTGCTTCTCGCGCTCGGGTTGCTTCTTCTCGCTGCTGCCTGCGGTAGTGGAGGCTCCTCGGGCAGCGAGAAGAAGACCAAGATTGTCACGACCCTTCCTCTTTTTGCCGACTTCGTGCGCGAAATCGGTGGCGATCGTGTCGATGTCTCCTCACTCATACCCTCGGGCGTTAATCCACAGGCCTGGCAGCCCGCGACAGGCGATGCCGAACGCGTCGCCCAGGCTGAGATTGCTTTCGCCAACGGTCACGACTTCGAGCCCGCCGCGATGAAGGTCCTGCAAGAAAACCTTCGCCCGGGTGTGCCGCTCGTTCAGATCGCCGGAGATGATGACGCATTGGAACGCGCGGGCGCGGAGATCTTTCACCAAACCATAACTGGTGCTCACCAGCCTGTCCTCTGGATGAGCGTCCAGAACGGCAAGGCGTACGCTCAGTTCATTCGCCAGGAACTGACAAAGTTCGACGCGGAAGGCGAAAAGCAGTACGCCAAGAATGCGGAGGCCTATTTTAGGCGCGTCGACGAGACGGAACAATATGCGTTTAAGCGCCTAGACGCCGTCCCACCCGAGAACAAGAAGCTGATATCGACTGACACCTCGCTCGAGTACTTCGGCAGCTACTATGCGATCGAGCTAACCGCGCAGCTCTCGGTCTATCAGGGCCAAGCGCTAACGGCCGACGACTACGAGCGCATCAAGAATACGATCCGAGAACGGGGTGTCCTGGCGGTGTTCGCGCAGCCCTACGCGAGCCCCGAGAATGAGATGCTGCGCCGGGCGGGGGAGGAATCCGGGGTGTCGGTGTGTACTCTATACAGCGATTCACTCGACGACAAGGTAAAGAGCTACATCGACCTGATTCGCTTCGACGCAGACGAACTATACCGCTGTCTGGGAGGACAGGGTGCTGGGTGAGCACTCTTCACACCGTGAATGCGCCGTAGACGTGCGCGACCTCCGCGCTGGCTATCACGGGCGCCCTGCCCTCGAAGACGTGACATTCACGATTGAGACCGGCTGTCTGGCGGGCCTGGTCGGGCCGAACGGCAGCGGCAAATCGACGCTTCTGAAGGTCATGCTGGGCCTTCACAAGCCGTGGTCGGGCGAAGTATTGATTTTCGGTCACACCGAGCGCCCGGGGCATGGTGATGTCGGATACACACCGCAGTCGGAGCTCGTCGATTGGACATTTCCGGTCTCCGTCTACGATGTAGTTTTGATGGGCCGCTACGGCAAGCTGGGCCTCGTCCGGCGCCCTGGCAAGCGCGACCGAGAGGTGGCCATGGCGGCGCTCGAGCGCGTGCGGCTCATCGACCGCGCCGAACGGCAGATCGGCGAGCTTTCAGGCGGCGAGCAGCGACGCGCTCTCATCGCCCGCGCGCTTGCGCAGGAGGCAGACCTGCTGCTCCTCGACGAGCCTCTCGCCGGCCTTGATGCGACCGCGCAGCACGATCTTTTGCGCTTGCTGGAGGAGCTGCGCACCGAGGGCAAGACGCTCTTCGTGGCGACGCATGACCTCTCGTGCGTGGCAGCGGACTTCGACCATGCGGTGCTGCTGAACAACCGAGTCATCGCTTTCGGCCGCCCCGCCGATGTGTTCACCGAGGACAAGCTGAGCGAGGCGTTCCAGCGGCATCTTTTCGTGCTCCCTCAGGGGACGACTATTATCGGCCCATGAGCGACGTCGCCGATTTCTTCACCGACCCCTGGCGGCTGGAATTCATGCGCCGGGGATTGGTCGCGGCGGTTCTGGTGAGCGTGGTCGCTGCCGTTGTGGGCAGTTACGTCATCCTCAAGGGCATGGCGTTCATCAGCGACGCTTTGCCGCATGCCAGCTTCGGCGGAATCGCGATCGCCTTTGCGCTGGGAGGCAGCCTTTACGTCGGCGGGGCGATTGCAGCGCTCACGACCGCGTTGTTGATCGGGTTTGTCAGCCGGCGAGGCCTGGTGCGATCAGACACCGCTATCGGCATCCTCTTCGTCGGTTCGTTCGCGCTGGGCCTCGCCGTAATTAGTCGCGAGAGGAACTACACGGGCGACCTTTTTTCATTCGTGTTCGGCAACGTCCTCGCCGTCACCTGGAATGACGTCTACCTGACGGGCGGAATCGGAGCACTGGTGCTCGCGTTTGTGGCGATCTTCTACAAGGAGCTGCTTTTTACGTCGTACGATCCGGCCATGGCGGCCGCGGCGGGTCTTCCCGTCCCGGCTTTCCAGTACGCCCTCCTCGCACTCGTCGCGCTAACCACTGTAATCGCGGTGCAGACCATTGGCGTTATTCTCGTCGTTGCGCTACTTATAACGCCGGCAGCCACCGCGCAGTTGCTGGTGCGCAGCCTGCCCGCGATGATGGCGCTTGGAGCGCTCATTGGCGCCGCCTCATCGCTAATCGGCCTCTACGTCGCGTGGCATGCGGACCTCTCCGCCAGCGCTTCGATCGTGTTGACGGCGACGGCGCTGTTTATCGTGGCGTTCGCGTTCGCGCCACGACGGGGTGCCGTCTGGCAGCTGATTCCCAGCCTGAACTCCCGGCCCGCCGCGCAGCCGCAAGTACTAAAGGAATGAGCGCCGCACCACGCTTTGCTACGCGGGATTCGCTCCGGCGAAGCCGGCCGCAGAGCTAAAATAACGCCGCCTTGTTCACCGACATCGAGACCTTCCTGCGCTATTTCGATGGTGTACACCGCCGCGCGCTGCGCGATATCGGGGCGCTTCCAGCGGAAGCAGAGTCATACCGTCCCGACACCGGCGAGGGCGAAGGGGAGTGGGGCATCGGCGAGCTTGTACGCCATATGGCTGGATCGCGGTTGTACTTCGCGCGAGCGTATCGCGGCGAGGGCTGGGTCTTCGATTACCCTATTCGCGACTGCATTTCCGAAGCCGATTGGCTTCCGTGTCTCGAGGAGTCGATGGCGGAGTTCCGGCGGCGGCTGGAGGGCACCCCGAGCGACTGGCTTTCGCGCAAGATCAAGATGATCGACACCGATGGCGAGCTTTCCGGCTGGCGAGTGCTGATGATGTGCCTGGAGCACGACGTGCACCATCGCTCGCAGATCGAGACGTACGCGGGGCTGCAGGGCTGGCCGGTGCAGCACATCTACGGACGCTCGGCCGAGCAGGTGGGCGCCCAGCGGGAGCGGCAGCGCGAACTGCATCGAAACGCCGAGTAACGCAAAATTACGCGCGGATGCGCGCAGCTATATTCCACTGATTGATCTGATCCGCGTTAATCTGCGAGACATCTGCGACATCTGCGTTGAATAGTCACTAGTATCATCCCGGCTCTCCGCGCGTCCTACAATAGTGGGTGGAATGCCAGTGACAAACGCGGAAGCCGTTAAGAGCGTCGACCGCAAGGCGAGGTGTACGAGGGATACGACCTTGAGACGGCGAAGATCGAGGCATACCGTTGCATTCAGTGCCCAGCCGCGCCTTGCCAGGTCGCCTGCCCGCTGCACAACGACATCCCCGGCGCGTTCCTCAAGCTGGAGGACGGTGATGTCCACGGTGCGGCTGACGTCTTCCGCGCGACCAACCCCGAGCCCGACATGTGCGGCCGCCTTTGCCCGCAGGAATCGCTCTGCGAGGGGCACTGCGTAGTCGGCAAGAAGGCGATCCCAGTCGCGATCGGCAGGCTCGAGGCGTTCATCGCCGACTATCAGCGCGACCACGGCGGACGGCCGCTTCCGGACATCGCACCTCCCACCGGCAAGCGAGTCGCCGTTGTCGGCTCGGGCCCGGCGGGGCTCGCGGTCGCGGAGATCCTGGCGATTGACGGCCATGAGGTGCGGGTATTCGAGGCGTGGCCGGAGCCAGGCGGCGTACTGCGCTACGGAATCCCCGACTTCAAGATGGACAAAAGGCACGTGGATGACCAGGTCGAGTACCTTGAGCGGTTGGGCATAGGGTTCCAGTACAACACGCGCATCGGGTATGACATAACGGTCGACGGGCTCTTGGCTGACGGTTACAATGCCGTCTTCCTCGGCCACGGCGCGGGGCAGGGAAACAAGCTGGGCGTGCCGGGCGAGGAGCTGGACGGCATCTACATGGCGACGGACTTCCTCGTGCGGGCCAACCTGCCGGCCGCGGAGCTGCCGGAGTGGATGTGGGACCCGCTCACCGTCGGAAAGCGCCTCGTCGTGATTGGCGGCGGCGATACGTCGATGGACTGCGTCCGCTCAGGCGTGCGAATGGGCTGCGACGAAGTCTGCTGCGTGTACCGGCGCACCGACGCGGAGATGGCGGGGCGCGAGGAAGAGCGTAGACACGCGAAGGAAGAGGGCGTGAAGTTCATCTTCCAGGCGACGCCCGTGCGCTTCGTCGCGGCGCCCGGCGAGAACCGCGTGCAGGCTGTCCGCTTCCAGCGAATGGAGCTGGGCGAGCCCGATGAGTCGGGGCGGCGCCGGCCCCTACCTGTCATCGGCTCCGAGTTCGACGTCGAGGCGGATACAGTCGTGATCGCGATCGGCTACAAGGTCGAGAAGCTGCTCTACCAGACGACGCCCAGTCTCGAGGCGACGGACTGGGGAACGGTGAAGGCCGATGACGTCGGAAGGACGAGCCGCCCGGGCGTCTTCGCCGCCGGCGATAGTGTGCGGGGCGCCGACCTCGTCGTCACGGCGCTCGCAGACGCCAAGAAGGCCGCGGCCGCGATCGACGAGTATCTGCGCAACTGACCCGGCTCGTAGGGCTGCCCGGCGGTCGCCCAGCGCGCTGCTATACTTTGTCACGCGATGGGCATCTTCAGTGTTCGAATTGCGGTTGGCGATCCTCAAGCGACTCGCTTCGAGGACTTCGAAGCGATGGTCGATACCGGCTCAACGAATACCTCGTTACCCGCTTCGGTTCTTCGGCGACTGGGTGTGGCGCCGCATCACAAAGACGAGTTTGAATTGGCCGATGGCCGGATAGCCGAATCGGATGTCGGCTACACATGGGTCCGAGTGGACGGGCGTGAGGCTCTAACTGAGGTTGTCTTCGGTGAGGAAGACACCGAGCCGTTGCTCGGGATGATCACACTCGAGGAAATG
>VBJT01000202.1 GCA_005880075.1 Chloroflexota bacterium | reverse complement strand
GTCCCCGAGGCCGGAGTCCTCGAGGACGAGCGGGACTTCGTAGATGCTGGGCATTGTGAGCAAAGGGATGACGGCGCGCGGCTCGACGTCGCAGAAGAGCGATATCTTATCGCGAATGTCGGCCGAGATGGGCTTGTCGCTGCGGCAGACGATGACGTCGGGCTGGATGCCGATGGAGCGCAGCTCGCGGACGGAGTGCTGAGTGGGCTTCGTCTTCAGCTCGCCGGTGGTCGAGATATATGGGAGGAGGGTGACGTGAATGGCGACGGTGTCGTGGCGGCCTTCTTCGTTGCGCATCTGGCGGATCGCCTCGAGGAACGGCTGGCCCTCGATGTCGCCGACCGTGCCGCCGACCTCGATGATCACGACTTCGGCGCCTGAGTCGCGGCCGATGCCACGTATGCGTTCCTTGATCTCGTTGGTAACGTGCGGGATGGGCTGGATGGTGCGGCCGAGGTAGTCGCCGCGGCGCTCGCGCGAGATGACGGCCTGGTAGATCTGGCCGGTCGTGACGGAGGAGGCGCGCGAAAGGTCCTGGTCCAGAAAGCGCTCGTAGTGGCCGAGGTCGAGGTCGGTCTCGGCGCCGTCGGCGGTCACGTAGACCTCGCCATGCTGGTACGGCGACATGGTACCGGGGTCGACGTTGAGATAGGGGTCGAGCTTCTGGATGACGACGGAGACGTTGCGGGCCTTGAGAAGGCGGCCGATGGCGGCGGTGGTGATGCCCTTGCCGACGGAGCTAACCACGCCGCCCGTTATGAAGATGTACTTGGCTGTCATGTACCCCCAATCTGAGGGGGCTTCGTCGTCCTTCGACTCGCTCAGGACAGGCCCACCAATGATGATAGCGGAGCGGGCGGAGGCGGGCAAGAGTTGGAGGACTTTGGACTGGGGACTCGGGACTCAAGACTTGGGACGCCAACGTGCGAGGTACGACGTGCGAGGTGCGAGCTGCGAAGCCCTTCGGCGGACGCCCGCCGGGCGGGCTGCTCAGGGCGAATGGACGGATGAGGTGCGACGTACGAGCCGACGGGAGAAGGGTGCGTGCGGGCCGTTCGGTAACAAAGTGGCGAAAGCGCCCATCATTTACATCTGAGATGTCTGCTGCTAGCGCTGGGTCGCAGCGGGTGTCGTTGCGCGTCCTCTCGTGGCCGTTTCGCCACATCCGCTGGAAGATCGTACTGCCGTATGCCTTTCTGACCGTGGTGCTCGCGGTGATTGGAAGCTACCTGGCGACGAAGGCGGTGACGGACTCACTACAGGAGCGGTTCGAGAACCAGCTAGCGGAGGCGGGACGCGTCACCTCCGATAAAGTCGTCCGGAAAGAGAAGGAGCACCTGGAAACAGTGCGCGCGGTCGCGTTCACCGACGGCGTGGCAAACGCGGTCAAGGCAGGCGACCGTGGGGCACTGATGTCGCTTGTCCAGCCGATCGCCACGAATGCAGCAGTCGAGAGGGTTGAGGTGCTGGACGCAGAGGGAAACCGTGTGACGGCGCTACGCCTCTCGAACGCGAGCAGCCTGACCTACGAGCAGGTATCCGATGCCGATGTTCCGGCGTCCTGGCCTCTTGTCCAGCGCGTACTCCAGGGGCAGTCCGATGAGCGGGGCGACAAGTTCGCGCAGATCATCCAGACGAGCAGCGGGTACGTGCTCTGGACGGCTGGGCCGATCGTTACCGACAGCGGCCGCGCAGGCGTTGTGCTGGTCGGGACGACGTTGGAGACGTTCGTCCGTCAGTCAAAGGCTGAAGCGCTGGCGGACGTGACGGTGTACGACTTCACGGGAAACCCGCTGACATCAACGTTCCCGATCGGCGAACGGACTTCCGCGGAGGAAGCGAGTCTCAATATGCCGCCCGCCATCGTCGACGATTCGATAAAAGGCAGCGTGGTGCGCGAGCAGCGGTCGCTGTTCAGCCGGGGCTATGACTTGCTGTACGGCCGTTTGGAACTGCGCGGGCAGGTGGTGGGCTTGTACTCCGTGGGGCTGTCGACCGACTTCATTTTCAACGAGGGAAGCAGCACCCGGACCAAGGTTATGCTCCTGTTCGGCGTGGGGATCGCGCTGGTCCTCGGGATAGGCCTCTACCTGACGCATCAACTGACGAAACCAATCCTGCGTCTAGTGAGAACGGCGAAACTGGTCGCTTTGGGCGACCTGACGGTGCGCAGCGGCATCATCACGGCCGACGAGATCGGGATACTAGCGACGTCCTTCGATGAGATGACGGCGCGGCTGCAACGACAGCACTTGTCTACGATCCGCGCGCTCACCTCAGCGATCGATGCGCGAGACCCGTACACGATGGGTCACTCGGTGCGCGTCGGACAGCTGGCGATGATGCTCGGCCGCGAGCTGGGGCTGGAGGACACGCGCCTGGCGCGCCTAGAGATCGGCGGATACCTGCATGACATCGGCAAGATCGGTATCCGGGACGCCGTGCTGCTGAAGCCGGGAAAGCTGACGCCGGAAGAGCGGACGATCATCGAAGACCACCCGACGATCGGGATTTCCATCCTGAGCGCGGTTGACTTGCCCGAGGAGGTTGTGCGGTTCGTCCAAGATCACCACGAGCGGCTCGACGGCAGCGGATACCCCCGCGGTCTGCGCGAGGACGAGGTGTCGATCCAGGCGCGAATCGCGGCAGTGGCCGACATGTACGACGCGGTCACGAGCGAGCGGCCGTACAGGAGCCCGATGCTGCCCGGCGAGGCGGTGGACCTGCTGCGCTCGGAGCAGGGGCGCTTTCTTGATCCACGGGTCGTAGTCGCAATGTCAGCGGTCGTCGATGAGTGGGAAGAGCGGCGGAAACTCGAACCGGCGCTGCGAGGCTTCAAGCTGCCCGATCTTGACCTGCCCAAGGTCACCGTGTAAGCGAGCTCTGAGCGATGCGGCGACCCACCTCGTCTCTGGTCACCATCGCGCTGGTGGTGGCGATTTCCGTGTTCCTAGCCTTCCTCGCTTCCAGCCTGGCACTGGCGCGGCCTCAGACCGGCACGCTCAAGGCGAGCCTGAAGTCCGGGCTGTTCGCCGACTACTCGGCTGATCCGCGCGGCATTCGCCTGGCGCCGCTGAGCGAGAAGCTAATCGAAGCCTCGCGACGAGACACCCGCAACCTCGAGCAGAGAGGCAACGGCGCGGTTGAGCTCGTCGACATCTTTCGTGTGAGCGGGAACGTGCCCGCCACTCCCACGGCGCCGCCGCCTTCTGCAACGCCCACTGTCATACCGCAGGCTACCAGCGAAACACCACCGGAAGGGGGGCCGACCTTCGGGCCGGTGGCCACGCCGGCGCCAGCACCTGGGCCGCAGGAAACGCCTGCCTCGACGCCGGTAGCCACCCCGGTCGCGACGCCCGCGGCGACTGCCCCTCCTGCGCCGGCACCAACGCCCACCGCGCCTCCAACGCCTCCGCCGACGCCCACAGCAACAGCGACAGGCACACCTCCGGCGACGGCTTCCGCTAGTGCGACTCCAGTTCCAACGGCAACCGCGACTGCGACACCAAGCCACGGCCACACCCACCGGCACGGCCACAGCCAGCGCTACTGCCACACCTCCACCGACGGCGACAGCCACCCCAACAGCTACAGCCACGGCGACAGCGACGGCCACAACCACGGCCACACCAACATCTACAGCGACCGCCACCGCCACTGCGACGGCGACGGCAACGCCCACAGAAACGGCGACCACAACACCCACTTCTGCGCCAACAGCAACCGCCACGACAACGCCAACGGCTACGGCTACGGCGACGCCAACTGCAACTCCGACGGCCAGCCCGACAGAGACCGCAACAGCATCGCCAACTCCAACAGCGACACCAACGGCAACGCCTACACCGACTCCTACTTCCACGCCCACAGCTTCTCCAACCTCTACGGCTACACTCACGCCAACGCCAACGCCGCCCGGCGCTGTTACGACTTCCTTCGACTCAGTAGGAGACAGTTACGTCAGTGCCACCTTGCCGATCCAAAACTTTGGCACGGCAACCTTGATGCGGATCAGCAACGTCGAACGGTCGCTGGTGGAGTT
>VBJT01000048.1 GCA_005880075.1 Chloroflexota bacterium | reverse complement strand
GACCGCGAGCAGGCGGAAGACTTGCGGCAGCGCTGGGAGCGCGCCTTCCCGGATGTGCCGCTACTCGTCATCGAGTCCCCCTATCGCGCATTTGTGGCCCCGATGCTGGCTTACCTCGAAAGACTCGCTGACCAGGACGGCGTCCGCATCACCGTCATCCTCCCGACGTTCCTCCCGCGGCACTGGTGGGAGCGCATCCTGCACAACCGCGACGTCCTCCGTCTGCGCCCCTTCCTGAAGGGCCGCGCCGGTCTGCGCGTCGTCGACTTCCCATACCAGTTATATGAGGACAAGCGCCCGCAGAGGCCCGCGCCCGGCAGCGCCCCAGCCTGATTCGCCGGGGCAACTGTTCCAACCACAAGAATCACCCGGTATCGGAATGTACCCCGGTGCCCCAGTCCATATGAGCGAACGGCTACGTCCATGCCGGCGTCTCACGGGGCTAGCGCTCAGCAGGCGCGCTGTCCGACGAGCCGGGTTTCCCAATCATGGACTCTGCAATTCGCAGAGTTTCGGCTTGTAGCTCGTCTGGCGAGGGCAGCGCGACTACAACGTTCTCATGGCGGAGGTTCAAGGTGATGAAAACGTCCGTCAACCAGAAGTAAGCCACGATCCGGCTTCGCGATTCTTCGGATGCCGCACGGGAAAGAAGCACCTCTTTCCCCGAGACATTCTTCCCTGTCGTAAGCCGAGACAAGATCCGGGCAAGGCGGGCAATGAGTATGGTTCTCATCGAGAGACTCGCTGACGTCGACGGCCATCGGCGCACCGGGCATGCTGGCGAAATAGAGCTCGGCCTCTTTTAGTTCGGGTATGTAACTGTAGTTGGGCTCCGAGTTAACCCCGTCGGGGAGGTAGGCTGCAGTCACGACGCTGAATCCGGTGAGTCGATCGAGATCGCTACGAGACGCGGCCGTAAGGGTAGGCACGATACTCGGTTCGCTTGAATGAAAGCGTCGCCCCTCATGACTACAGGAGGCGAGGACAAGGCAGATCAGCCCTAAACGGGTCGCGAGCGCGCTTGCCGATAGGGCGCTGCTAACGCCGGCAGGCATTTGCACACCCCGCCACTTGGAACTGAGACCGTATGGGTCATAAAGTTACCCGCGCACAACTATACCGCTATCCGCAGCGGTTTCAGTCCTGGGGTAAAAAATTTACTCGCTTGACCCACACGTAAATCCCTGTACACTGTTATAGGTTATCCGGCGCCCTGCCATTGGCGGGTGCTGGTTGACGCGCGCCCGGCGCACAGAACATACCCTGCGCCATGGCGGCGTATTGGCGTATTAAAGTGCGATAGTCCCTGGTTGGGCGGGGCGCCGCACCCCGCATCGCTCCGGCGCTTTTGCGGGTTGTGGCTTCCTGAGTTCGTTCACGAAGGAGCGTGAGGCTGGCTCATGGGTAGAGAACTGCATAGTCTCGACATCGTGATCCGGCCGATGATTACGGAGAAGGCGACGCGCCTCGGCGGCGAGAACAAGTACATGTTCGAAGTGCTCCGCGAGGCGAATAAGACGCAGATCAAGGACGCCGTTGAAAAGGGGTTCGATGTCAAAGTGACAGACGTCAACGTAATGGTCATGAAGGGCAAGCCTCGCAGAGCCCGGGGCAACCGTATCAAGCACCAGCCCGACTGGAAGAAGGCCGTCGTCTCGCTCGCCCCCGGCGACAAGATCGAGCTGTTCGAGGGCGTCTAGCGTGCCGATCAAGCAGTACAAGCCCACCTCCCCCGGACGCCGCGGCGCCAGCGGGCACAGCTTCGACGAGATCACCCGCTCGAAGCCCCAGAGATCGCTCGTCGCCCCTTTGCGGCGTCAGGCCGGGCGCAACAATCAGGGCCGCATCACTGTCCGCCACCGCGGCGGCGGCGCCAAGCGCCGTCTGCGCATCATCGACTTCCGCCGCGACAAGGCCGGCGTCCCCGGCAAGGTCGCCTCGATCGAGTACGACCCTAACCGGACCGCGCGCATCGCCCTCGTGCACTACGCGGACGGCGACAAGCGCTATATCCTATGGCCGGTCGGCCTCAAGATCGGCGACACCGTCATGGCCGGCCCCAACTCCGAGATCAAGCTCGGCAACGCGCTCCCCATGCGCAACATCCCTTCGGGTACGACAATCCATAACCTGGAAATGCACAAGGGGAAGGGCGGCCAGCTCGTTCGCGGCGCCGGCGGCTCCGCTCAGCTCCTCGCCCGCGAAGGCGACTACGCACTCGTGCGGCTGCCTTCGGGCGAGGTCCGGCGCATCCACGCCGACTGCATGGCCACGATCGGCCAGGTCGGCAATGTCGAGCACAGCCAGGTCAAGCTCGGCCGGGCCGGGCGCAAGCGCTTGATGGGCCGCCGGCCGAGCGTGCGCGGCAGCGTTATGAACCCGCGCGACCACCCGCACGGCGGTGGCGAAGGCCGCGCGCCGATCGGCCTCCCCGGTCCGCGCAGCCCGTGGGGCAAGCCGACGTTGGGCGCCCGTACGCGCCGCCGCAAAGACACGAACAAGTACATCGTCCGCCGCAGGTACGAGGTCTAGGCGATGTCCCGCTCGACAAAGAAGGGCCCCTTCGCGGACGCGAAGCTCATCGCCAAGGTCATGAAAGTGCAGCAGTCCGGCCAGAAAGCCGTCATTCGCACCTGGTCGCGCCGCTCCACCATCCTGCCCGAGATGGTCGGCCTGACGATTGCCATCCACGACGGTCGGCGGCACATCCCGGTCTTCATCACCGAGAACATGGTCGGGCACAAGCTCGGCGAATTTGCGCTGACCCGCACCTTCCGCGGCCACACCAGCCGTTCGGCGCAGGTCAGCCAGGTGAGGAAGAAGTAGTGGTCGCCGTAAAGTCGTACACGCGCGGCGCTCAGGTCGCCCCCAAGAAGGTCCGCCTCATCCTCGACGAGGTGCGCGGCAAGCGTGTCGATGAGGCGATGTCGATCCTGCGCTTCATGCCGAGCCCGCATGCCCGGACGATCGCCAAGGCCGTGCGCTCGGCTGCGGCCAACGCCGAGAACAACTACAACATGGACCCCCGGCACCTGCGTGTGACCCGCGCGTTCGTCGGCGACGGCGTGAAGATGCGCCGCATGACCCCCCGCGCCCGCGGCCGCGCCGATATCATCCGCCGCCGCCGGAGCAACATCACGATCATCGTCGAAGAAGGCGGCTGATGGGCCAGAAAGTTCACCCCCACGGCTTCCGCCTCGGCTATATCTACACCTGGAACAGCAAGTGGTACGCCGACAAGAACTACACGGAGCAACTGCACGAGGATCTGCGCATGCGTCGCGCGATCGAGCGCATGTTGCCCGACGCCGGTATCTCGCGCGTCGAGATCGAGCGCAACGCCAACCAGGTTACGGTTAGCATCCACACGGCGCGCCCCGGAATCGTCATCGGCCGCGGCGGCCAGCGCGTAGACGAACTGCGCGGTCGGCTCGAAAAGGCGAGCGGACGCCGCGTTCGTGTCAACATCAACGAAATACGGCTCCCGGAAGTCGAGGCGCCGCTCGTGGCGCGGGCGATCGCCGAGCAGATCGAGCGCCGTGTATCCCACCGCCGCGCCATCAAGCAGGCGGCCATGAGGGCGATGCAGCGCGGAGCGCAGGGCGTGCGCATCCGCATTTCGGGACGCCTCGGCGGCTCAGACATGTCCCGCAAAGACCAGGAGCGCCAGGGCCGGGTACCCTTGCACACGCTGAAAGCAGACGTCGACTACGGTACCGCCGAGGCCCGCACCACGCTTGGCCGCATCGGCGTCAAAGTCTGGATATACAAGGGCGACAAGATCTCGGAGCGGACGGCGCCTCCCATCAGCGCGCTCGAAAAGGCGCGCGCGGCCGGCGAAGGCCCACCTGAGGCCGGGGCCGGCCTACCTGCCGAACGGAAGCAGCCGCAGGAAGGGAGCGCGGAGGCGGCGGTGGAGGCTCCTGCCGAGCCGGCTCAGCAAGAGGGCGGCGATGCTACAACCTAAGCGGACAAAGTTCCGCAAGGCCCATCGCGGCCGCCGGCGCGGCATGGCCACCGCCGGCAACAACGTCACCTTCGGCGACTACGGCCTCCAGGCGCTCGGGCCCTGCTGGCTAACGGCCCGCCAGCTCGAGGCCGGCCGTCGCGCCATCACCCGCTACGTCCGCCGTGGCGGCAAGCTCTGGATCCGCGTCTTCCCCGATAAGCCGGTCACGAAGAAACCGCTCGAAGTGCGTCAGGGAAGCGGCAAGGGCCCCGTCGAAGCTTGGGTCGCCGTAATTCGCCCGGGCCGCGTGATCTACGAGATCGCGGGCGTCCAGGAAGAGACGGCCCGCGAAGCCATGCGCCTTGCCGCCCACAAGCTGCCCATACCCACGCGCTTCCTGGCACGCTCGGAGATGTAGACGATGGCGAAGAAGCTCAAGACCAAACTCGACGATATCCGCAAGCTCTCGGACGCCGATCTGCGCAAGGAGCTGGAGGAGGCCCACCGCCGCCTCTTCTCCATGCGTCTCCAAAGCGAGACGCGTCAGCTCACGAACTACCAGGAGCTGCCGAAGATGAAGCGCCACATCGCTCGTCTGAAGACAATCGAGCATCAACGACAGCTCTCCCGAGCCGGCGCTGAGGCGGCGCGCACATGACAGCCAAGCGGAGCGGCCTTCGCGGCAAAGTACGTGACGGCACCGTCGTCAGCGACAAGATGCAGAAAACGGTCGTTGTCGCCGTCGAAGCCAACTTCCGCCACCGCCTGTACAAGAAGACAGTGCGTCGGGTGCGTCGCCTGATGGCCCACGATGAACGTGAGGAAGCGGCCCTGGGAGACCGCGTCCGCATCATCGAGGCCGCGCCGATGTCTCGGCGCAAGCGCTGGCGTCTGCTCGAAGTCCTCACACGCGTCGAGCTCCCGGAAGTCGCGCCCGAATCGATCGACCTCGAACTCTTGGGCGAAGTCAAGCCCGAAGCGCCGGAGGTCGAAGAGGCTGCAGCGCCGGTTGACGGCGCGAAAGCTCAGCCAGAAGAGGCTGTCCCCGCCGAAGCGGTCGCCGGCCCCGAAGCCGAAGCCGCCGTGCCCGAGGAGGTCGAAGTAGTCGAAGAAGTACCCGAAATTGAAGCAGTCGAAGCGGAGGAGCGGGCCGCCGAAGAAGAGGAGGCTCCTCAACAGCCGGCGGAGTCCTCCGAAGAGCCGGCAGAAGCCCCTGAAGAATCGGAAGAGGGGAAGCCGTCTTGATCCAGTCCTACTCCCGTCTCAAGGTGGCCGACAACTCCGGCGGGCGTCAGCTGATGTGCATTCAGGTTATCGGCGGCTCCCGGCGACGCTACGGCACCGTGGGTGACATCATCGTCGCCTCCGTCAAGCAGGCGACTCCGATGGGCGGCGTTAAGAAGGGCGAAGTCGTCCGTGCCGTCGTCGTGCGCGCCGCTCAGCCTTACCGGCGCAACGACGGTTCTTACATCCGCTTCGACGAGAACGCCGCCGTCGTCCTGTCCGACGCCTTTAACCCGCGCGGCACCCGCATCTTCGGGCCCGTCGCCCGCGAGCTGCGAGAACGCAACTTCATGAAGATCGTCTCACTGGCGCCCGAGGTCGTGTAAGAGATGCAAAAGGTAAAGCGCGAAGATACCGTGCTCATCACCAAGGGCAAGGACCGCGGGCGCACCGGGCAGGTGCGTAAGGTCCTCCTCGGTACCGGCAAGATCAGCAAGCTGGGCGAGCCGCGGCCGCCGCGACTCATCGTCACCGGCATCAACATGGTCAAGCGACATATGAAGCCGCGCGGCCCGCAGAAGCCGGGCGGCATCGTCGAGCGCGAAGCACCCATCTCGTGGGCGAACGTGGCACTTGTTTGCGCTTCTTGCGGCAAGCCCGCCCGCGTCGGCTTTCGCAACCAGGCGGACGGGCGTAAAGTGCGCTTTTGCAAGCGCTGTAACGCGAACCAGGACTAACCTATGGCGCCGCGATTGAAGGAACGCTATCGGGAAGAGATCGTACCGGCTCTCGTCAAAGAGTTCGGCTACGCTAACCATATGCAGGCGCCTCGCGTCGAAAAAGTGACCCTGAATATCGGCACTGGAGAAGCAGTCCAGAACGCCAAGGCGCTTGACGCTGCTTCTACCGACATCGCTACTATCACCGGCCAGCATCCGGTCATCACCCGGGCGAAGAAGTCTATTGCGAACTTTAAGCTCCGCGAGGGAATGCCTATCGGCGTAATGGTCACCCTTCGCGGCAACCACATGTGGGAGTTCCTCGACCGCACTCTGAACGCCGCGCTCCCCCGCATCCGCGACTTCCAGGGCGTCTCTCCAAACTCGTTCGACGGAAGGGGCAATTACAGCCTGGGCATCCGCGAGCAGGTCATCTTCCCGGAAATTGAATACGATAAGATCGACAAGATCCGCGGCATGCAGATAACAATCTGCACAACCGCCAAGACGGATGAAGAGGGGCAACGGCTGCTCGAGCTGTTGGGAATGCCGTTCGCCAGGCGAGGCCAGTAGAGGGGACACATGACGCGAAAAGCGCTTTTCGAGAAGACGTTCAATAAGGCCCCGAAGTTCGCAGTCCGCCGGCGCAATCGTTGCCGTCTATGCGGGCGTCCGCGGGCGTACATCCGCAAGTTCGGCCTCTGCCGGATCTGCTTTCGCAAGTTCGCCCTGGAAGGTCATATTCCGGGCGTGAAGAAGTCCAGCTGGTAAGCGAAATGGTTACCGATCCCATCGCCGACATGCTCGCCCGGATCAGGAACTCGCTCGTGGCCCGCCACGATCACACAGACATGCCCGCCTCCAAGACGAGAGTTGCGCTGGCTCAGGTCCTCAAGAACGAGGGCTATATCGGCAACTTCGAGGTCCGCAGCGAAGGCACGCACAAAAATGTTCGCATCCATCTCGCTTATACCCCCGCGCGCGAGCCGGTCATCATGGGCCTCCAGCGCGTGAGCCGGCCGGGGCTGCGCGTCTATGCGGCCAAGCGCGAGATCCCGCGCGTCTACGGCGGCCTTGGCGTCGCCATCCTCTCCACGCCGGAGGGCGTTATGACCGGTCAGGAAGCCCGCCGCCGCGGCGTGGGTGGCGAAGTACTCTGCTACGTGTGGTGAACCAATGTCTCGAGTAGGTAAAATGCCGGTCGCCATACCTTCTGGAGTCGAGATCCGCATCGAGGGCACGCGCGTCTCCGTCAAAGGACCCAAGGGCGAACTGAGCCGCGAGCTCGATCCTGAAATGCGGATCGAACAGAAGGACGGGCAGATCATCGTTTCCCGCCCCAGCGAGCAGCCCCGCCACCGGGCGATGCACGGCCTCACCCGCTCGCTGGTCGCGAATATGGTCACCGGTGTCACGACGGGGTTCAGCAAGACGCTCGAGCTCCAGGGCGTCGGCTATCGTGCGCAGATGCAGGGCAGAGACCTTGTCTTGGCCATCGGTTACTCGCATCCCGTAAACGTACCGCCTCCGCCCGGCATCGACTTCGAAGTCGAAGGCACGTCGAAAATCACCGTCAAAGGCATCAACAGGGAGCAGGTGGGCCAGGTCGCGGCCGATGTTCGCAAGGTCCGGCCTCCCGAGCCTTATAAGGGCAAGGGCATTCGCTACACGGGCGAATACGTGCGCCGCAAGGCCGGCAAGGCCGGCAAGGCGACCCACTAGGATGCGCGCCATGAGCCCGCCCTACTTCAATCAGCATCCGAGACGGTTCGACTGCGATCGCGCTTATTTGCCGACTGCCTCCGTGTTTGAATCCTCCGCAGGGGCCGCCCAGGAGACCTTCAATTCCGACTTTGCTGGATCCGATGCATTTTTCCCCGCCGATTTCAAGCGCCGGCCGGCCGGGCGCATGGGGCTGTCCCTCACCATTCCCTTATCGGGGTGGGGTGAGGCGGCTCGAGAGGCCTTCTTATGAAGAAGTCCCGTCTCCCCCGCGCCGCCCGTGCTCGACGCCACGTCCGCGTTCGCGAACGCCTCACAGGCACTCCCGAACGCCCCCGCCTCGCTGTCTTCCGCAGCCTCAAACACATCTACGCGCAGGTCATCGACGACAGCGCGGGCCACACGCTCGTGTCTGCTAGCGACCTCGAGGCCGATGTCAAATCGGGACGCGATAGCAAGAAGAAGAGCGAAGTCGCCGGGCTTGTCGGTGAGGCGTTGGCCAGGAAAGCAAAAGAAAAGGGCATCGCGTCCGTCGTCTTCGATCGTGGCGGCTTCAAATATCACGGTCGCATCAAAGCGTTCGCGGAGGCCGCCCGCAAAGCCGGACTCACATTCTAGGGAGCCGCTGATGTCGAATCCACGCAAGTACATCGCCAAAAGAGAGCGGGTCGACGCCGCTGACCTGGAACTGACCGAAAAGGTTGTCTTCATCAACCGGGTCGCCAAGGTGATGCAGGGCGGCAGGCGCTTTCACTTCACTGCCATCGTCGTGGTCGGCGATACTGCCGGTCGCGTGGGTGCAGCGATGGGCAAGGCCACCGAAGTGCCGGAGGCCATCCGCAAGGCCGGTACAATCGCCCGCAAGCACATGATCAGCGTCCCGCTAAACGGCACCACATTGCCGCACCCGCTCCTTGTTCACTTCGGCGCCGCCAGAGTGCTCATGAAGCCCGCCCCGCCCGGCACCGGCCTCATCGCCGGCGGCGGTGTGCGCGCGGTGCTCGAGATGGCTGGCGTTAAGGATGCCGTGGCCAAGTCGCTTGGCTCCAACAACCCGGCCAACACCGTTAAAGCGACCATGCTTGCGCTCTCACGCCTGCGCTCGCCCGATCAGATCCGGGACCGTCGCCGTGCCGTCTCACAGGAGGCCTCCGTTGGCAGGTAAGCTACGTATTACCTGGAAGAAGAGCGCAATCGGCTATAAAAGCAACCAGAAACGGACGATCGAGGCGCTCGGACTCAAGCGCCTCGGCCAGAGCGTCGAGCAGGACGACAGTCGCGCCCTGCGTGGTATGATTACGAAGGTTCGCCACCTCATTGAGGTGACCGAGCTGGACGGAACACCGGCTCCCGCTGAGGTATCGAAGGAACAAGCGGGGACAGGTAGCAGACACGACTAATGCAAGCCCACCAGTTGAAGCCCCCGCCGGGGGCGAGGCATGCCCGCAAGCGCGTCGGCCGCGGCAACGCCGCCGGCCAGGGCACGTTTGCCGGACGTGGCCTCAAGGGCCAAAAGGCGCGCGCCGGCAACAAACCCCGCCGCTTTTTCGAGGGCGGCCAGACCCGGCTCTTCAAAAAGCTCCCCTTCCGCCGCGGTTTTACGAATCCCTTCCGCGTCGAGTACCAGGCGGTCAACCTGGACGTCCTCGAGCGCTTCGACACTGACGCTGAAGTCACGCCAAGGTTCCTCAAGGAGAAGGGCATCCTGCGCAATCTCCGGAAGCCGGTCAAGGTGCTCGCGGCCGGCAATCTGACGAAAAAACTTACCGTACACGCGCACGGCTTCTCGGTCACCGCCAGAGAAAAGATCGAGGCAGCGGGCGGGACCGCCGTCGAACTGGGCGAGCGCAAGAAGAAGAAGCCTCGCGACCGTACCGCCTCGACGAAGGACAAGAGCGAGAGCGCGGTAGAAGCTGCCGAAGAGCCCGCCGTTAGCGAACAGCCGGCCGGCGAGGAAGCCGCCGAAGGTGCAGGCGATGGCAGCGGCGGGTAGGCAGCAGCAGACTCAGCGGCCTCAACTTCTCCAGGCAGCCATCAGCGCGATGGCCCAGCCGGACATCCGTGAGAAGCTGCTCTTCACCTTCGCCCTCATCATCATTTTCCGGTTCGTCTCCAACGTCCCCGTTCCGGGCGTAGAGCCGGCGAGGCTGGACGACGCTTTCAAGCAGAGCACCGTCCTCGGCTTCATGAACATCTTCAGCGGTGGCGCGCTCTCACATATGAGCGTGGTAGCGATGGGCGTCTATCCCTACATCACCTCGTCTATCGTCATGCAGCTCATGGTCCCGCTCGTCCCAGCGCTCCAGGCCCTTTCCAAGGAGGGCGAGCAGGGCCGCAAGCAACTCAACATCTACACCCACTGGATGACCGTGCCAATGGCCTTCGTGCAGGGCTATGGTCAGCTCATCATCGTTCAGAGCATTGCGCCCGGCGCGATTCCCCAGCCGTCGCTCACCGGCCCTGGTGCCCTTCCCACCTTTTCGGCGATCATCACGATGACCGCCGGCACGATGTTTCTCGTCTGGCTCGGCGAGCTGATCAGCGAGAAGGGAATCGGCAACGGCATCTCGATCATCATTTTCGCCGGCATTATCGCCGGCTTGCCGCAGTTCATCGGCGGCAGGTTGTACACCGGTACCGGCGAAGGCGTCGCCGCTACCTTCTTCCTCACGATCATGATCATCGGGCTCGTCGCCTTCATCGTCACCTTCCAGGAGGCCCAGCGAAAAATCCCCGTTCAGTACTCGCGCAGCGTCTTCCGTTCGGGCCGCATGTACCGCCAGTCCGGTCAGACGCACATCCCTTTGCGCGTCAACAGCACAGGCATGATCCCCCTTATCTTCGCCTTCTCCATTGTGATCATGCCTGCCTTCGTGGGCAGCGCTCTCGCCAGCTCCGACAACAGTCTGCTCGCTAACACCGGGGACTTCCTGAAGAGCTCCTTCAATCCCGGGAACGTTTGGTATTGGGCCTTCGTCTTTGTCACCGTCGTTGTCTTCACCTTCTTCTATACGCTCGTCGTCTTTCAGCAACAAAACCTGAGCGAGAACCTTCAGCGACAAGGCGGCTTCATACCCGGCATCCGTCCCGGGCGCCCGACGGAGGACTACATCAACCGCGTTCTTCTGCGCATTACCTGGGGCGGGGCGTTCTTCCTCGGAATCGTCGCCATCGCCCCCTTCATCACCTCTCATCTTGTGGGCGCGGGCACGACGAGCGGGCGCCAGACCGCGCTTGGCATAACGACAAGCGGTCTCATTATCGTCGTCGGTGTGATCCTCGATACCCTGCGTCAGATCGAAGCCCAGCTGCTCATGCGCCAGTACGAAGGCTTCATCCGCTAGGCGACGGGGTTGTACGTCGTCCTCCTCGGCCTGCCGGGCGCCGGCAAAGGCACCCAGGCGGCCCTTCTCAAAGACGAGACCGGCCTCCCTCACGTGACTACTGGCGAGCTGTTTCGCGAGAACATTCGCGGGGGAACTGATCTTGGTAAGCAAGCCCAGCCGTTCGTTGAGAGTGGGCGCCTCGTCCCCGACGAGATCACGATCGGCATGCTGCTCGATCGCATCTCACAGCCAGATTGTGCCGGCGGCTGCATGCTCGACGGCTTTCCCCGCAGCCTCGAGCAGGCGCGTGCGTTGGACGAGGCGTTGGCCGGAAAAGGCAAGCGCATCGACCGCACGATTTACATCTCCGTCGCCACTGACGAGCTCGTCTGCCGCCTTTCCGGGCGATGGAGCTGCCCGAACTGCGGCGCCGTCTACAACGAGACCAGCCGCCCACCCAGAACACCCGGCATCTGTGACAACTGCGGCTCCCGCCTGGAACAGCGCAAAGACGATAGACCGGAGGCCGTCCGAACGCGCCTCGAGGTCAACCTCAAGAACCTCGAGCCTCTCCTCGACTACTATCGCACGCAGGGAAAGCTCTGCGAGGCGTCCGGCGAGGGCCCTGTCGAAGAGGTCGCTCGCGCCGTCCGGGCCTGCCTCGAGGGGGAGCGTTAGTGCCGATCATCGTCAAATCGCGAGATGAAATTGGCCTTATGCGGGAGGCCGGCCGCATCCTGGCGGAGACGCTCGAGATCGTTGTAAACCAGGTGCGGCCGGGGGTGATCGAGAAAGAGCTCGACGAGATCGCCCGTCGCCAGTTCAAGAAACGCGGCGTTATCCCCACCTTCCTCAACTACGGGCAGCCGCCCTACCCGGCCACAATCTGCGTCTCTGTGAACGACGAGATCGTCCACGGCATCCCCTGCGACCGCGAGATAGCGGACGGCGACGTCGTCAGCATCGACATCGGCTGCACGCACAAGGGCTTCGTCGCCGATATGGCCGTCACCCTCGGCGCCGGAAGTCTGCCGCCCGAGGCCCAGAAGCTAATCGAGGTAACCCGCGAGGCCCTCTGGCGGGGCATTGCCGCCTCGCGCGGCGGGGCCCGCATCGGCGAGATCGGCGCCGCCATTCAGGCCTGGGTCGAAGGAGAAGGCTTCTCCGTCGTCCGCGAGTACGTCGGCCACGGCGTCGGCCGCAACATGCACGAGGACCCGCAGATACCCAACTACGGCACTTCGGACTCCGGCCCCGTCCTCCGCCCCGGCATGGTGATAGCGATCGAGCCCATGGTAAACGTTGGCGACTGGCGCACGAGGCGCGACGCCGACAACTGGACCGTCCGCACCCTCGACGGCAGCCTTTCCGCCCACTTCGAACACACCTTGGCCATCACGGACGCCGAAGCCGAAGTGCTTACCCTGCCGTAGTCTCTCAGCAGCGCGGCAGGCCGGGGTGTGGGGTATCCCCCACAGTCCTTCAGGAAGGCGGAGCTGCGCTCCGGCTCGCACCCCATTGCCCCA
>VBJT01000201.1 GCA_005880075.1 Chloroflexota bacterium | reverse complement strand
CAGTTCCAGCCATTTGCGCGGCTCAGGCAGTTCGTTGGGGTACGGCATATATCGCCGCTCGTCCGGACAGGGTGCCCCTCGAAGGAAGAAACCCGCCGTGTGGCGTGCGCCAAGCATCCGGATCAGATCATTCGAGTGCCGGCCGTCTCCGTGCATCTGGACCGCCAGGTCGAACTCTCTCGCCTGCGCTTCCGCAATAAACGAAGCGAACTGGCGCGGCCGAAACGGGGTCTCAGGAAACGGTGGATACCCGGGGAGCTCCAAGAACGCGTCGAAGTAATCTAGATAACGCTGTAGAAGCACATGCGCCCAAGCGAGGCCGATGAGAGTAATGTGCGAGTCCGGCAGAGCATGGCGCAACCCCCGCACCGCCGGAATCGCACACAGCAGGTCACCCAAGTTAAGGGCGCGGAGCAGCGCGACCTTCTGCAGAGGCCGTTCGGTGAGAACGCTGAGCTTTTGGATAGAGGGCATGTCCATTCGCGAAGATTAGCGGTCCGCTTCGAAGCATAGGCGCCCGGCCGCTTGTGCGTGCATCGCCTCCGGCGCAATACCCGTTGCGAATGCCTATCGACAGCAGCCGAACGCTCGCTCTAATCGCTTCCTTGACCCCCCACCTCGCGCGCTCCTATAATCGCGCTCGCGCCGCCGGACGCAATACGGCGCGACCGAGACTTTTCGAAATGCGTAATCCCAGGGCCTTCACGAGACCGCTTGCCGTAGGTGCGCCAACGCCACCCAACGAAGTGCCCGCGCGCCCGTATCGCATGATCCACTTCTTTCCCCCGCAGAACGAGAAGGTCCGCGCCAAGATCCCGGAGCTTATCCCGCAGGTGGATGTACTGCTCGGCAACCTCGAGGATGCTATTCCGGCGACGGACAAGAAGGCGGCCCGTGAAGGCCTCATCGAAGTCGCGCTGAATAACAACTTCGGCGGCACTTCCCTGTGGACACGCATCAACAGCCTCGACAGCCCCTGGGTCCTGGACGACCTGCTGACCGTGATTCCGCAAATTGGCGGCAAGCTGGACGTGGTCATGGTCCCGAAGGTCGAAGGGCCGTGGGACATACATTACATCGACCGCCTGCTCGCCCAGCTCGAGGCCAAGTACGAGATCAAGAAATCCCTCCAGCTCCACGCCATCCTCGAGACAGCGCTCGGCGTCTCGAACGTCGAGGAGATCGCTGCCGCAAGTCCGCGCATGCAAGGCATCAGTCTCGGACCTGCCGACCTCGCTGCTTCGAGGCGGATGAAGACAACGCGCGTCGGCGGCGGGCATCCGGCGTACCAGGTGATCGCCGATCCCGACGAAAAGAAGCCGGATGATCCGCGACCCTCGGCGCAGCAAGACCCGTGGCACTATACGCTGGCTCGCATGGTGGACGCCTGCAATTCGGCGGGTATCCTGCCTTTCTACGGGCCCTTTGGCGCGATCGAAGACCCTTTGGCGTGCCAATACCAGTTCCGGGCCGCCTTCCTGATGGGCTGCGTCGGAGCCTGGACTCTCCATCCCTCTCAGATCGAGATCGCGCGGCGAGAGTTCAGCCCAACGGTAGAGGAGGTCAAGACCGCCAGGCGTATCATCGAGGCCATGGGCGACGGCACGGGTACCGTCATGCTCGACGGCCGGATGCAGGACGACGCGACGTTCAAGCAGGCACAGGTCATGGTGCGCACGGCGAAGATGATCGCCGACCGTGACCCGGAATACGCCAAGTTATACGGCCTTTAAGAGAAGGAGGAGCGATGGAACTTAAGCCGGTCAACCCTTGGAAGTGGCAGGAGAATTTCGGGTTCTCTCAGGCAATCGAGTTCACGGGGCACTCGCGTGTGTTAACTTGCGCTGGCCAAGCGTCGGTGGACAGCGAGGGCAATCCAGTGCATGAAGGCGATATGGCGGCACAGATCGGCCAGGCGCTGGACAACATCGAGACCGTCCTCAAGCAAGCCGGGATGACATTAGCAAACGTCGTCCGTCTCAACTACTACACGACTGATATTGATGCGTTTTTTCAGCATTCTGCCGTGGCAGCCCCACGCCTGGCAGTCGCAAACCGCCCTCCCGCAAGCACGCTTCTCGGCGTCTCCCGCCTCGCCTTCCCGCAGCTACTGATCGAGATGGAGGCCACGGCGGTCGCCTGAGCGGCGTCCTCACGCAGATGTGGGTCTACGAATTCGAAGGTAAAGAGATACACCGTGACTGAGCTGCCGAAGCCATTGTCGGACATCTGGGCTGATCTCAGCGCGGAACGCTCGCTTCTGATCGACCGCCTCACCGGGTTAGATGCGGAGGCGACGCTCCGCTCACCCGGACCCGGTGAGTGGAGCACGGCGCAGCTGGTCGATCATCTGCTGCTGGCCGAGGGCTTCACGAATGACTTCATGAAGCCGATGCTGGCCCAGGCGCAGGCCGCGGGTCAGGCGACCGGATTTCCGGCGGAGCTGCAGGCTTTCGATCCGCTGCCACCACCCTTGGGCATGGAGGCGCCTCCGCCGATCCGCCCGCAGAAGGAATTGCCTGCTCAGGAGCTTATCGATGCGCTGCAGGCGATGGGCGAGCGGTCTAAGACGACACTGGAGGCACTGGCGTCGGTGGATCCGCGAAAGCTTCGCATGCCACATCCGTTGTTCGGCCCACCACTTGACTTCGGTCAGTGGTGGGCGCTTCATGCCATCCACTACGCCATGCACAACGCGCAGGCGGAAGCGGCTTTGGGCGGAGATCGAGGCTGATGCGCTTCTACGAATTCGAGTGCAAGCTCCTCCTCGCGAAGATGGGTGTCCCTCTCCCCCACGGTGGCACCGCGAGCACGCCCGAGCAGGCCAGGCAGCTCGCGACTGAATTGAACGCGCCTGTCGTATTGAAGTCGCAGGTGCTTTCGGGCGGGCGGATGAAGGCGGGCGGTGTGAAGTTCGCAGATACCCCCGAAGAGGCCACGAACGCTGCTGCCGAGATCCTCAAGCTCCCGATTCGCGATCAGCTTCCTGTCTGCGTGTCCGTGGAGGCGAAGGCAGCGGTGGCGAAAGAATACTACCTCGGCGTGACGTACGACGCGCTCGCCAAAAAGCCGGTCATGATCTTCAGCGACATGGGCGGCATCGATATCGAGCAGGTCGCTGAGGAGCATCCCGACCACGTCGCGAAGCAGCACTTCTCGACGCTCATCCCGTACACGGACTTCCGCGCCAAGGAACTCATCTCTTCACTCGGCATCAGCGGCGGCGATCTGACGGCGCTCACGGGCATCGCGACGCGCCTCGTGCGGCTCTTCCAGCAGTACGATATGACGCTCG
>VBJT01000200.1 GCA_005880075.1 Chloroflexota bacterium | reverse complement strand
CCCCAACTCGGATCCTGGTAGGCGTGATTAACACCGCACACATCCCAGTCGTGAATGTAATATTCGCCGGCGCCGCCCGCTGCAGGGGGGTCGATGCAGTTATAAGCCATCAGCGAATGCGGAATGGCGCCCGTGTTGTCCTGCCCGCAGTTGTACCGAACGCTTTCGTCGGCGTTGACGCTTTCGTGGCGAAGACTCAAGAGATGCCCGAGTTCGTGTAGGGTGGTCGTTCGCCTCTGGTCGGACGTGGCATACAGGCCGCCGTGCGCATCATCAGCTAGCAGCGCGTTCCCGTACCTGTAGACGCAGGCATTAGGATCGCACCAGTTCCCTGCCGCATCCAGATGTTGCGCCAGGCCACCGATCCTTGGGTCGCCCAGAATCACATCGCTGACGTAAACCTCGACGTCGTAGCTCTGGTTTTGGTCTGCCCTGACGTCGAACCTGACCGTGGTCGGCTGGCTGTTCCAGTCCGTCAAAGCAGCCATCGTTGGCCCGAACCATTTATCGGCGCAGGCGACCGTGTTGCCGTCGCAGAGCATGTAGGGCTGGCTTGTCGTTAACGTCATCCAAGCGCCGTAGTTGCCGCCCGCCTGCTGGTACCATCGTCCCGAAAATAGCTTCTTCTGCGGATGCCCAGGGTGCGCCTCGCCGGCGGGCGCACCCGCCGCCATGATCGCCAGAAACGCGCTCAACATCGCCGCGGTTGCGATGCGTGTACCAACTTCGAGAAGCCGGCGAACGCTAATGGCCGGCCGCAGCAATTTCACTCGTTGCTCGGTCGACATCGATCTCGGACAGTTGCTTGACGGCCGGCAGGTGGTTCCAGCCGGGAACACTAGCCAGCTTGCCTCCATCACCCACTGAGAACCGCTCGAACGGCGCGCTTGTAAAGGCTCCGTTCGCCTTCCTCGAAGCAAAAAAGAGGTAACGCCTACCGACGCTCAACGGTTCGTCGCCGCTCAGTACGATCCGTACTTGTGTTCCATCCGAATTCGCGGACAGCCCCCCCTCCTGCTCGAGCGTGGCCGTCGAGCCCGCCCCGAGATCGCCGACGATTGGCTTCTCTACTTCGACGGCGAACTGCGAAATCGGGAATTCGTTTGAGACGCGCCCCGACGTCAGTGGGGTCGGCTGAATCGCGCTCTCAAACCGCTCGCCGGTAAATTCTGCGACTAAGCCAACGAATACGACGTCCACCGACCGGGTCAAGCTTGAGAGATCCGCTGCGTTGTCGGAAATCCATCGCGTCGAGACATGGACGACGGGAACGCCCGTCTCATTGTGCGTGTCACCGGAAGGCGGCAAGTCTGTCTCGCCAGAGGGCTGGTTCCCGCTGGCGCCGCACGCAACAAGAAGCGGTCCCGCCGTGATAAGAGCGAGGAGCGCGGCCCCTACCCTGAATTCGCCCAGAAATCGAGGCTTCTCTGGACTCTCACGGCCCAAAGCTGGATGCACTCTGTTTAGCTAACCATGCAATAGTGTGGTTGTCTACGAGGCGCGGCCCGATTTCTCGCAAACGCTGGCCCGCAGGGCAACCTACTTTCTTCCTCCTTGACCCCCCGTCTGTGCTCCGAATCCCCTGCTTCAGAGCCGCACCTCCAGCCTTTCACTCAACCTCCATGCTTCCAATCTCATGCTATCCTCATCCCCATGCGCGCCGAGATCATCTCCGTTGGCACCGAGATCCTCCTCGGCGAAATCACCGACACCAACTCCCAGTACCTCGCTGCCCGTCTCCCCGCCATCGGCATCGACCTCTATCACCAGTCGACAGTGGGCGACAACCTCGCCCGCCTCTCCGAGGCCATCGAGCGCGGGCTGGCGCGGTCCGATGTCCTGATCATCACCGGAGGCCTCGGCCCCACCGACGACGACCTCACCCGCGAAGCCATCGCCGACGTCCTCGGCGAGACGATGTTCGTAGATTCCGAGGCCGAAAACCGCCTGCGCGCCTTCTTCACGGCGCGTGGCGTCTCCTTTCCGGAGCGCAACGTCAAGCAGACCATGCTCATCCCCTCCGCGACCGCTATCCCAAACCCGCGCGGCACCGCGCCCGGCTGGTGGGTCGAGCCGGCTGAAATGCAGCGCATGTGGGAGCACGAAGCCGAGCCGAAGCTCGCGCGGCTCGCCGGCGCCGGCGTGCTCGTCTCCCGCATACTCAAGACCATCGGCGTGGGAGAGAGCCACATCGACGAAATGATCGCCCCGCTCCTCAACTCGACAAACCCGACGATCGGCGTCTATGCCAAGCCGGACGGCGTCCACATCCGCCTCGCCGCGAAGGCCGACTCCCAGGAAGCAGCCTGGGTCCTCATCGCGCCCGTCGAGGAGGAAGCTCGCCGAATCCTCGGCACGATCATGTGGGGCGCCGACAACGACACGTTAGAGGGCGTAGTCGGCGACATGCTCGACGCGCGCGGCCTCACGCTCGCAACCATGGAGTCGTGCACTTCCGGTCTCCTCGCCTCGACGATCACCGATGTGACAGGGGCGGCCCAATACTACAAGGGCGGCTTCGTCGCCTACTCGCCTCAGATGAAGATGGGCCTGGGCGTCAGCGCCGATATCATCGAGCAACACGGCGTCATCAGCCCCGAAGTCGCCGGCGCGATGGCCGCCGCAGCGCGGCGCGACCTCGACAGCGATTACGGCATCGGCATCACCGGCATCGCCGGCAACGACGAGGTTGAAGGCAAGCCCCCCGGCACCATGCACATTGCCGTCGCCGGCGAATTCGGCGCCGACAACATCTCCTACACCTTCTACCAGGGCCGCCAGGCCACCAAGCGCCGCGCCGTCACGACTGCGCTGTTTCTTCTACGGCGAACGTTACTTGCCCGAGCGGGGTAGGTTCTTACGTCCGCTCATCCTGAGCCGTGCCCCGGAGGCGCGAGCCGAAGGACGCCGCACCCGCCTCGCCCGCGAGGCGTGACGGTCACCGGCGGCGGGGGCTGTCCTGAGCGAAGCCGAGGGGTGATCGCCTTAATATCGACGGTCGCGGCCGAGGCCACGAGCGTCACGAGGCGTCCCGCAGCACCCTTCCTAGCGAGTCAAGCGTCATGTTGCCGCCGCTCACGACGATCGCGACCTCCTTACCCGCGAGATGTTCGCGCAATTTCATCGCCGCTGCGGTAGCCGCCGCACCCGACTCCTCGGCAACAACATGGGCGGCCCGCAGTAGCAGTACGACCGCCTGCCGCATCTCTTCGTCGCTCACCAGCAGCATGTCGTCCATGCGGTCGATGAACGTCTTGACCGCCGTGTAGTAGGCCTGCCCCGTCGCCAGGCCCTCTGCCGTCGTCTCGATCTCTGACGTCTGTAATTCATGCTCTCGCCACGAGTGGTAGACGGCCGGCGCGCCTTCCGCCTGCACGCCGATCACCTGCACGTTCGACCGGAGCGCCTTGGCCATCAGGCAGTGGCCGATAGCGGCGCTTCCTCCGCCGATTGGCGTGATGATCACATCGACATCGGGCAGGTCCTCGATAATCTCAAGCGAGATGGTCGAAACGCCCGCCAGAAGCTCCGGCGCATTGATGTGGTGGATATATCGCATCTCCTCACGCCGTCCCGTCTCTTCCGCCCAGAGCCGCGCCTCCTCGAAGTTCTCGCCCTGAAACTGCAGCTCAGCCCCGAGAGCTCGCATCGACTCCACCTTCATCGGGTTCGCCTCCTCCGGCATCGCGATCACGCAGCGAATGCCGAAGAGGTTCGCGCCGTACGCCAACGACTGGCCGTGGTTGCCCGTTGAAGCACCGATGATGCCGCGCCGCCGCTCCTCGTCATTAAGCGTCGACGCGAGGTACACCCCGCCGCGGACCTTGAAGGCCCCGATCGGCTGGAGGTTCTCGAGCTTCAGATACGCCGCGCAGCTCAGCTCCCGCGAAAGCGTTGGGTTGTGCCGCAGCGGCGTCCGCGGCAGGTAGTTCTCCAGCACATGCTTGGCCCGATATGTCTCCGCGATCGTCGGCAAGCGCTCGATCCGCCGGTCGTACACCATCCCCACAGCGTCCCGCTTGAGCGTTTCACAGACCCGCTTGATCTTCGCGACGAGTTCTGCGGGCAGGATCCGTGTGCGCAGGAAGCCCATCCGCTCGTAGTAGGCCGGCAGCCCAACGGCCGCGTCGGTCGTGATGTACACCTCGTCCTGCGGAAAGCGCCGGACCAGCTCGCGGGTAATCATCTCGCCCAATCCCCGGCCGCGCCGGTCTTCGGCGACCCAAATGCTGCCCAGCTCGTACGTCGTCTCGTACGCCTTGATACGGCCGCAGGCGATGATGCGCTCGCCCTCTCTGATTGTGATGAACTGCTCCGGCTCCAGTCGTTCGGTATCGAGCCGCTCACCCTCCAGCTGCGCCCGAATGAACTGAAGGTCTTCTAGACCCGCCGGCGCGAACTCAACCTCCGACGCCGCTTCGATGCTCACATGCTCATTCTAGACGAGAACTGTGTCATTCCGAGCCCGCGGGGTGCGGCCAACGGACCGCCCTCAGCACGCGAAGGGACCGGCGGGTGCCGAGAGGCTGCCCTGAGTGGGTGGGGTGGTACGGGTGGAAACGATCTCAGCCCGTTACCAACCAGGACTAGGTTACTGCCTCGCCCCTGCATCTTCCGCAGCCGGCGGCAGAACCTCAATGAATCCTACATTTCTCCGCCTCGCAAACTCGGCTTGCGGACACGCGAACAAGACGTAGAATGAGAACACCTTTCGTCAGAGCTCGATCGAAGGAGGTCGCCATGCCCCGCTACGTAGTGCTCTACCGGTTCACAGATCAGGGCCTCAAGTCCATCAAAGACACCGTCAAGCGCGCCGCGGACGTCCGCAAGGCGAACGAGGCGCGCGGCTTCAAGACGATTGGGACTTACTGGACGCAGGGCCAGTACGACATCGTCTCGGTCATTGAGGCACCGGACGAGGAGTCGATGAGCGCCGGTCTCTTCAACATTGCGGCCGCCGGAAACGTCCACAGCGAGACGATGCGGGCGTACGACGAGACCGAAATGCAGCGCGCACTCGACCGCGCCTAGTCTAGCGCCCGCTCGATTCACACTAACCCAGCACCCTCAGGGGGTCAGGCCGCTCAGCCGATAATCTTTGCTGGCAGAATCCGCTCGCCGCCGATCAACGTTGTTCGCCGCTAAACAACTCAGCTGACCAGTCGCTCACCGGCGCCTTTGCGGCCCTACGCCGGCTCGCCGAGCCAGAGATCGATCGGCCTCGTCGCATCCGTCTCGAACGGCAGCGAGACGCGCTGCCCCGTCCGGGCTGACTCGTACGCCGCGAAGATGACCTCGAGCGCTGCGCGGCCGTTTTCGCCCGTCAGCGCGGGCTGCTTGCCCTGCTCGATGCACTGCACGAAGTGCGCCATCTCCTGCGGGAAACCGTAGCTCGACGCCTCGTCAAACGAAGTCCACGACCAGCCCCGCGAGCGGGGCGCCTTCTCGCCCGGATAGCGGTAGCCGGGGCCGCTGTAAGTATTGAGCGCGTTCCCTCGCGCGATGTCCGCCACCGTCATCCCGGCCGACCCAAAGATCTCGGCGCGATCATCCAGCCCACCCACGCGCGCCCACGAGTTCTCCGCCACGCCGACACCTCCCCGGGGGTGGC
>VBJT01000199.1:1122-4662 GCA_005880075.1 Chloroflexota bacterium | reverse complement strand
GTAGAGCGAGCGCTGCTGGTCACGCCATCGTGAGCGGAGCGAATGCGGCGGCTGATGGCGTCTCGTGGGTTGGCGAGCAAGCGTCGGAGGGTGCAAAGTATGCCGCGAACGCAGTTGCCGTTGCAGCTGGGGTTCTTGTGGCGGGGTTATTACCAGTGCGGTAGGTCAGCGCAGGTCTGGTGAGAGACATGTGGAAGTGCTATGTCAACCTGTCATTTTGGAAGCGCGGACTCGTCTCGGCCATGGTAGTGGCTCTCATCACCATGATCATCTTCGGCATACTTTCTGGGAGCTTTGCGGGAGCCATGTTCGGGCTGGTGGGAGGCATGATTTGCGGTTTCTCGTCTTATCTCTACGCCTGGCGAGGCCGGGGGAGCTGAGCCTGCTCTGCACCGGGGGAGCAAGACGCTCTCCGGTTATGACAGCTATGGAAATCAAACCAGTCGCGGCTCCGACACGTTCCAGTACGATCATGAGAATCGGCTGACGCAATCTGTAATTTCAGGTGTCACGTCTTCGTCTATATACAACGGAGACGGCTTGAGAATGCGCCACACGGTCAGCGGTCAAACGACAAGCTACACGTGGGACGCCGCCGCCGAACTACCGGTCGTACTCCAGGACGGAACGAATACGTATGTCTACGGCCTAGATCTCATCTCGGCCACGGACAACAGCGGAGTCCAGACCTACTTCCTTTACGACGGTCTTGGCTCGACAACTGATCTAGCCGATGGATCTGCGAACGTTGTTGCGACCTACCGCTACGACGCCTTCGGCGCGATCCGTTCCCAGACGGGAAGCAGCCCCAACCAGTGGCTTTTTACCGGCGAGCAGCGCGATAGCGATTCGAGTATGTACTATCTCCGCGCAAGGTACTACGACCCAGCCATTGGGAGATTTCTTTCGCAGGACCCGGCTCACGCGGGACACCCTTACGGCTACGGCGCCAACAATCCCACTCGTTACGTCGACCCCTATGGCTTGGACATCTGCGACATCTTGCCTGGGAAAGCGGAAGAAAAATGTCGGGAGGCAGGGGATCAAATCTCCAATACTGCAGAGAACATTTATGAGATGGGAGACGATATCGCGACCGCGCCTCTAGACGCCTTGCGAGATCCGACTATCAATAAGGCGATTGTCTTGACCTTGGACGTTGTGGCGCTCGAACTTACGGCGTCGGCCGCACTGACTACCGATGCCGCGACACTGACAGGTTGTGGCTTGGGATTGTTGGCCGGTGCTTTTTGGGTCGGTTGTGCGGCGGGCTACGGTGCCGGACGAGCGATGACGGCGGACCTTATGGTCGCGGGCAATGTGGCCAGCTCCCTTTCAGCGGGAGTGAGCTGTGTCGGGGAAGAAGCATCACTCCCGGACTGCGTGGTGGGTGGAGCACTTGCCCTCGTAAGTTGGCAGAGGTGGGTGGACCCAAATCTCGGTATGTTTTTCGACGCTGCAGTTCTGTGCCGCGACGCTGGCTGGTGTGAAAAATGATCCTCGTGGTTATTGCTCTTTGGATTGCCGGCATGGGGACGGCCACGGCTGCATTCTTCCTTTACCGCCAGAGTCATGTGGACCGGTCGTGGTACCGCCTTACCGTATTTCTTTGCGTGCCCGCAGGCGCTTTATTCACGGCCATCGCGGTAGCGAATCAAGGTATTGCTGTTGGTCTCGGCGCTGGACTCCTCTTCTCATCCGCGATCACGCTTGGTTCAGTCTACCGTTGGCGGCAGAAGAGATATTTCCTAAGCATCTTCCGACGCAAAATGGAGTCAAATCCGGCGCTTCGGGAGCAATTTGAGAAACGAGCCATATTTAGACGAGCTTTCCGATCGCTTAAGGACGATTCGACAAATGGTGAAGGGTCGAGGACATCCTAGTATGCGGCTCGGTAGGGCCGGCGCGGTCAATCGCAGAGGGCTGGTCTTCCGGGGTCGCTGGCTTATTCGCACCCAAGATAGTCGGACCATCGGCTCACGTCGGACGATGCGGATTAAGGTCTCGAGCGTCTCTGCCGTCTGACTCAGAGGCATCACTCCCGACGAGTACGTCTTGGCATCTCCGAATCAGGCCGTCAAAGAGACATTCGAGAACAAGGCCTCCTTTGGCCACTTTTTGACTCATCAGACGATTCGCCCGGAGATGAAACATCAATAACTGGGTAGCAAAAAGTGCTAGTCGCCTTTGCTCCAGCGCGCTTCCACCCAGACCGCGACGGCGCCCCGAGACAAACTCTTGACGCCCGACCCAAAATCTCAGCTTATGGTCAGCAGAAGCCGCGCCGGGCCGCTTCGTGAAGGAAATGTAACCAATCTCACGATGCAAGCATCCATATTGCGGCATGGCACGCACGTCACTCCGGTGGATCGGCTTCTTGCTGTTGGCGACGTTCGCGGCCGCGTGCCAATACGCTACGAGCAATCTCGCCGACAAGAAACCCACCCCCGCCCCGTCATGGCCATTGACTGAAGTTATCAGCGCAGACGTCAGCGCCTGCGAGCCGCAGACTGTGTCCGGCGATTCGATGGTCAAGACGATCCTGGGCTCGAACCTCTTAACTTTCGTTGTCACGGGAGCAGACGGCGAGGAGTGCCTCTTCGATTATGCCAACGAGACAGGGACAGGTTACATGCAGTTTTCTTGCCGCGTCCCGAGATCCCTAGGCAGGGTTGTCGTCTACCAATTCGACAAAGGCGTGAGCGATATTCACGGCTACCGCTACGGTCACCAATACTCTTGGGACTTGGGGAGTCAGTGCACCCTATCGGGATGCAGTGAGGGCACTGTGTTCCCGGCGGACTGCTCGGGCCGTTAGCGCCGCCGGTCGTCGACTAGCGCGCCCGCGACGAGCCGCTCGAAGTGCTCGAGCGCGGGGCTCTCCGTCTCGTCGATGCCGCGCAGCGGGCCGCGGTCCTTCAGGTAGCGTTCGGCGTAGAGCGCGGCGACGAGCGCCTTGCGGTCATCGCCGAACTCACGCAGCTCCCATTCCGCCTGCTCGCAGAGGAGGGCGGCGGCGTAGACCTCAGCCATAAACTGCGCCAGCGGGTACAGCCGCTCCTCGGCGATATCGCCATCGAGCGCCTTCCAGGATGTGATGGCGGTCGCGAGGTCATCGATGCTCTGGCGTACGAGACGCGCAGCGGCGACGGCCTCGCCGGCGTTGTCCACGGCCTCACGCAACCGTTCGAGGAACAGAGCGTCGGCGCCCTCGCGCTCGATTGCGCGCCGGACGTCGAGGCAGAGGATGTTATCAGGGCCTTCCCAAAGCGTGTTGATCTGCGCGTCACGGAGGATCCGGGCGACCGGCCATGTCTCAACGTACCCGTTGCCGCCGTGCACTTCGATGGCGTCGCTGGCCGCCGTGATGCCGAGGCGGGCTGCCTTGAGCTTGATGAGGGCTGGCGCGATGCGCAGCCGTGTTGGCGCGCCCTGCTGCCGCTGGCGGTTGGGGTGACCGTAGCCGTCGAAGACAATCGCCTGCACCGCTTCGACATCGACGATCATCTCGGCGAGCTTGCGGCGCATTAGTGCGTGATC
>VBJT01000199.1:0-1051 GCA_005880075.1 Chloroflexota bacterium | reverse complement strand
CATCAGGCGGGAGACGCTACGGCCATCGCTGGGACCACCGTCCGCCGCTTCCAGGCCCTCAGGGTCGCCGGAGAGGAGAAAGGCCTCCGCGTCTCGGAACTCCACTTCGCCCGAGGCGACTGCTTTCGTGCCGAGCTTTTCTTTAAGTTGTCGGATGTGGATGCCGTTCCGCGTGCCGTCTCGCCGCTGGCGAAGCACCAAGAACGTCGCGACTCCGCGGATGCTGTCTGGCGCGCCGACCGGCTTGGCCATGACGACGAACGCCTCGCCGTCGAGGTTCGAGGAGAACCACTTGAAGCCGTTCAGCCGCCACCCGTCGCCGTCCGGCGTCGCGGTGGTCTCGAGCGCGCCGAGGTCCGAGCCGCCGGTGCGCTCGGTGAAGAACTGGCCGGTCTTGCCGATCCACTCGCCCGATTCAAGCTTCGAGAGCACGAGCTGGCGAATATCGCGCGGCGCGAACTGGGCGACCTGGCTCGCCACCATCCCAGCGTCAGCGCCCATCGCGCAGGACATGCCGATCTCCGCCTGGTCCAGCAGGTAACCGGAAGCGATCGAAAGCGGCACCGAAGGGACGCCAGCCCCTTCCGCCTGGTCGCGAAAAGTAGGACCGGAGAAGCCGCGCTCGATCAAGTCGCGCTTGGTGGCCATGGCCGATTCCGGGATGCTCACCTCGCTGATGTCGTGGCCCCAGCGGTCGTACTTGACGAGCTTCGGCCCGATTTTGTCGGTGACCTCGGCCCGCTCGGAAACCGTGCCGCCGATCAGTTCGCCGAGGCGTACTAGATGTGGCTCCGCCCAGTTAAACTCCTCGTCCGTCAGGTAGTAGCGCATCGCGCGCTGGAGGGTCGGGTCGCAGGTATACCAGTTGAGGCCGGTTGCGCCGTAAAAGCGTTCCGTCGCATAGCGCCCGGCCTTCTCATCGGAGCCGTAGGGCAGCTGATCGACATGCTCCGAGCCGTAACTCTTCGACGCTCGCTCGTTTGTCTTCGGTCGTGCTCGCGGTTCGCTTTCAATCGCCATAGTGGGATTCCTCCGCCGTAAAGCGTATGCG
>VBJT01000047.1:22267-33961 GCA_005880075.1 Chloroflexota bacterium | reverse complement strand
GCCGCAGAGGAAGTGATCCACGACTCTGGCCTCAAGACGGACCAGATCGACCTCTTCATTCCGCATCAGGCGAACCTTCGCATCATTGAATCCACCGCTCGTAGGCTCGGGCTGCCAGAGGACAGAGTCTTCTCGAACGTCGGCCGCTATGGCAACACGAGCGCGGCGTCAATACCGATCGCATTGTGTGAGGCGATTGCCTCAGGACGCGTAGACGAGGGCGACAACCTGGTCCTCACCAGCTTCGGTGCGGGTCTGTCTTGGGCCGCACTCGCCCTCCGCTGGACCGTGCCGATCGAGGGCCATCCCTCTCGCTGGACCCCGATCCGTCAGACCTTCGAATCGCGCATGGCGGCCGTGCGCTCTGCCATGCGGCGCCAGCAGCGCAGAGTTCGCGCCTCGCTTGACGAGCGCTTCCGAGCCGACGGCGGCTAGCGCGTCTGGGCGACGAGCAGATCGCTGCGCTCGCCCCACTTTCTCAGAAAACGGTAGAAGTTGCGCTTGCTGAGCCGCTCTCGCTCTTCTTGCGGCGTCGCGGCCCACTCCAGATGCTCGTGTCGCACTACCGGCAAAGTCGCATCGATCACGAGACGACATCCGGCCGTCCGCACCGCCAGGCTGTAATCGAGGTCGAGGTGACGGTAGAAACGGTACTTCTCATCGAGCAGGCCGATTTGGCCCACCAGCTCCCGTCGGAAGGCCATCAAGTACCCTTCGACCGCATCGACATCCCCGGACGCCTCAGCCTCCTCGAACGAGCGCAGGTCCTCGCTGGTCACACCCCAGCGTCCGGCGATGCCAACGCGCGGGTCTTCCAGAAGGTCCCGTAACGGCGGGAGAATATCGCCCTTAACCTCAACGCTCGTATCCAGCGTCACGACGTAACGGCCGCGCGCCTGCTTGAGCACGACGTTGAGGCCCGCCGCCGAACCCAGGAAGTGATCGGCGTGGAACACTCGCACCCGCCCATCGCTGGCGGCGAGTCCGTCCAGCCGGGCACCGCAGGCCTCCTCCAGGCCGTTGTCGACAACGAGGATTTCTGCACTCAGTCCCTCAGCCCACCGGCGAGCTGAGGTGATACAACGCTCGAGCTCTGCGCATCCGCGTCGCGCGACAATGCCGACGGTGAATTCAACAGTATCCGGCTCATTCAGAAATGAATTGACATCGCCACTCGAAGAGATCGCCTCGTCCATCCTCGCCCAAGCGGGAATCCGGACTAGGGCAGTTCCGTTCTTAGAATCTCGCGCCTCATAGCCCACCCCTCGAATTCGCTCCCGTATTGCGTCCGCCTCCGGGTACCCCTTGCGCCGGCGCAGTTCATCCCTTTCGCGCGCGAGGCTTTTCACTTCTGTGGGAATCGCGGGAGCAGACGGCATCGGGGCTACCAGGTCGAACCCAAGAACGCGGTCGAAGTCCATCAGCAGCTCGCGCTTGACCGTACCAGGCAGCCCCGACCGCGCGACCTGCCAGGCCACAGAGAGCGCTTTTGGCAGACTCAGGTCATCCGCCAAAGCACCCCAGAATTCCTCCCGCAGCCGATCGCCTTCCTTCCCGCCCTTCTTGGTCGCTCGCTGATCGGACTGCGATAGCTTTTCGCGTAAGCGAAGGAGCGCCTTTTGTGCCGCGCGAAGCGACTTCAGAGTAAAATTCAGCCGCGTGCGGTAGCTCGCGGTGGCGCAGAGATAGCGAAACGCCAGCGGCTCGAAGCCACGCTTCTCCAAGTCGCTGACCTCATACGTATTCCCCGTGGATTTCGCCATCTTCAGCCCGTCGACGAGGAGGTGCTGCCCGTGCATCCAGTAGCGCACATGCCGGCGCCCGAAGGCGGCTTCGCTTTGCGCTATCTCGTCCTCGTGGTGAGGAAAGATGTTGTCGACACCACCCGTATGGAAGTCGATCTCTGGCCCAAGGTACTTCGCCGCCATCGCCGAGCACTCGATATGCCAGCCGGGGAAGCCGTCCCCCCAGGGGCTCGCCCAGCGAAGCGTGCGCCCGGGCTCGGCCGCTTTCCATAGCGCGAAGTCCCGCTGGTCGCGCTTTAGCGGGTCCGCTTCCACCCGCACACCTTCTTCCAAACCCGCCGATTGCTGCCGCGAAAGCTTGCCGTATTCCGAGAACCTTCCCACCTCGAAGTACACGTTTCCATCGACCACGTAACCATAGCCGCGATCAACGAGCATCTTGGTGAGGTCTATCATTTCAGGCACATTAGTAGTCGCGTGAGGGAACTCGTGTGCCCGCAGAATGTTCAGTTTCGACTCGTCCGCCATGAACACTTCTGTGTAGTGAGCCGCTATCTGCTCCGGGGTCTTTCCTTCGGCGAGCGCGGCCGAAATGACCTTGTCTTCGCCTCGCTCGACCATGTCCTGCCGCATGTGCCCCACGTCCGTGATGTTCTTCACGTGCTTTACGCTATATCCCTGCTCCTCCAGAAGCCGTCGGAGCCAGTCGGCCATGAGATACGAGCGCAAGTTACCGAGGTGCGCATAGCGGTAAACCGTGGGGCCGCAGGTGTACATTTTCACGCGGCCCGCCTCAACGGGAACGAAGTCCTCTTTGTGTCGAGTTAGCGTGTTGAAGGCGCGAATGGGGGTTGCTCGCTGCATCTCTCGTCCGCAAGAGCGCTCAGGCGCTCTTCACTTGGCGACGGCAGACCTGCCGGTTACGTGATCTCTCACCCGTGCTCCCCTTCCCAACCAACCTCCACGTCGCCGTTGTCCCAGAGTATCACCGGCACAGTGATTCCATAATTCAGCGCTTCGTCCCACCATTTCGCGTTCTCGTCAACTCGTCGCTCCTCGAACTCGATTCCCCGCTCATGCAGAGCGCTACGCGCTTTATCGCAGGTCGGGCAATTTCGCAGGGTATAAATAATCATGGCGGGCCGGACAATTCTAACAGACGCAATAGGCAGCAGGCACCGGTCAGACCTTGATCTCCTTCCAACGCCCCTGCCGGAATCGCAGCCAGGCACTCCCAATCCAAAGGTTATGGCAAGCAGGTAGGCCGGGATCAAGCGCACGATCCACGTCGTTCCTGCCATGATGAGGAGTACCGCCCTGGTATCCCCGGCACCGCGCAGCCCTCCGCCCAAGCAAAGGCTGACAGCCAGCGCTGGCATCGCAAAAGCGAACACGAACAGTAACTGCCGGCCGATGTGGACGACTTCGTCCGCGTTCTTCCCTCCTACGAAGAGGTCAGTTATCTGCGCGCCGAAGATCATCAGTACCGCGCCCAGCGCGATCATGAATGCCAGCGAGTATCGTATGGTAACGTGCGTAGATCTCTCGGCCAGGTCTGGGCGCTGAGCTCCAAGGCTCTGCCCCACCAGCGCGGTCGTCGCCACACTGAGCCCAAACCCTACATTGAATGTCAGGCTCTGGATCGCCAGAGTAACGCCGTGCGCTGCGAGCACCGTTGTGCCGAGACTCGCGATTATGCGCGTATATGTCATGAAGGCGATGTTGAATTGTATCTGCTCTAGGCCGGTCGGCACTCCCACGTTCAATACGCGCCCCGCCTCCGTAGGATCAAACCGCAGGGCCTCCCACGGATACCAGTGGATGATCCTCGTACCCGACGCCAGCACGGTGAGGACAAGGCTGCCGCCGATGATCGCGGCTCCGCTGAATCCCGCACCGGATCCCAGCACATCAAGCCGGGGAAACGGGCCCCGCCCGTTGATCAGCGTATAGGCGATAACAATGTTCGTTGCGTTAACTAAAACGCCGATGGCCATCGGCGTCCGCGTATCGCCTGCCCCCTGAAGAGATGCGCTTCCCGCATACGTGAGCGACCAGAATGGCATGCCCACGGCCGCCGCCTTCAGGTACACAGTGCCCTGGTGGCGAGCTTCCGGCTCTGCGCCCAAGAGCTTGAGCCAGGAGCTGCCCAGGAACCACATCACCAACCCCACGAGCACGCCCCACGCCGCTGCCATCAGAATCGCGTTGCGAAGCGTTCGGGAGGCCAACTCCGGCCGATTCGCGCCCACGTTCCGGGCGATAACCGCGGTTGAACCTACAGCTAGCGCCATCATGCCAGCCTGCGAGAACCAGAAGATCTGCCCGGCCAGGCGAACGCCGGCGAGGGAATCCTCCCCCAGGTGCCCGACCAGCGCGGTGTCGACAAGCTGGACCATCGAGAAGCTCACCTGCTGCACGACGACAGGCCAGGCCAGCCGGATGACCGAACGGATGAGGTGCTCTTCGTCGATCGTTACGGGCGGCGCCGCAATCGCTTCGGCGGCTTCCGCGGACATAGTTAGACTGAGGCCTCCAACGGGGACATACGCGTCCCATTATGGCAAAACGAATTGCAGGTATCGATACCGGAACGTCTCGTCCGGCACAATTTTTTCACGCGTAAAACGCAACGGTTGGACACCCTGGATGCATCCTTTATCATGAACCCGATTCAGGAGGAGCATTTGCGCTTCGTTAAGACCCTCGACGAAATTCGGCGTATTCAGAAGACCTTTTCGCGTTGCCACTTCCTGGCCACACGGAACCTCACCGTCGTGTTCGAAACAACACCGGAAACCGTCAAGCAACTCCTTCCGCCTCCCCTGGAGCCGACACCCGATCCTCTGGGCAGCGCCTGGGTCGGCCAAATCGGCAACTCCAACTGCGTTGGGCCCTTTCTCGGCGCTGCTCTGTACATCAAGGCCCGCTACAAAGACATTATTGGCAACTATTGCGTGACCATGCCCATGTCTACATCCGAGGCGGTTGTTTTTGGACGAGAATTGTATGGTGAACCCAAGAAGCTCGCGAAGATAATCTTCGAACAGCAAGACGAGCACGTTTGGGGCTACGCCGAGCGACATGAAACCCGCCTGATGAGCCTGCGCGGCCGGATGACAGGCGCCTCCGCCACCGGCCGCCGTGAAAGCTCGACCTTCCACTTCAAGTTCACTCCTCGAGTAGACGGCTCCGGCTTCGACTCGCCTCCGCAGCTCATTCACGTGACCTCCGACACCAACATTAAGGTCGGTAGACGTGGCCGGGGCGAATTGGTCTTCAGGGATTCCCCTCATGACCCGGTTGCCGATATACCAGTCCGACAGGTGATTGAAGCCATCTACACGGAAGGCGATGTCTACACCAGCGGGCAGGTGTTATGCGAGGTAGACCCAGAGCAATTTCTTCCCTACGCCTTCAGCAAGATGGACGCGATCGACGTGGTCGCCGAAGGCACACTTCTTCACGCACAAGCTGCCCGGAAGACCCGCCAGGGCAAAGGCCAGTGGCGTACCGCGTCCTGATGGACTGCGAGCTCTAGTCCACCCGTGGCCGCCACGCATGAACAGGCCTTCATTGACCTTCCCCAATCCCGCGTCCCCGTAACATCAACCGTCGACGTTCTGGTCGTTGGTGGCGGTTCCGCCGGGCTTGCCGCCGCCGTCGCCGCGGCCCGCAACGGAGCGCAAGTCCTGCTCATCGAGCGCTTCAGCTACATCGGCGGCCTCGCGACCGGCGGTCTCATCATTCTTCTCCTCACTCTGGATGACGGCGCTGGACATCAAGCGGTGGGCGGCCTCTGCCAGGAGATCGTCGACCGCATGGAGCGCCGCAAGGCCGTCCACTATCCGCCACGCGAACAATGGAACGTCCCGGATTCAAAGCTCGTCGAACACTACTCTCAGTGGGGTCTCGTCTGGGGCAGTCCTGCCCCCGAGGGACATCGCATCCGCTACTCGGTTGCCTTCGACGCCCACGAGTTCGTCTACGCCGCCGACCAGATGCTCAAGGCAGCCGGCGTCCGCGTCCTCTACCAGACCTGGGCCTGCGAACCGGTCGTCAAAAACGGCTCGATTGAAGCCATTGTCATTCAGAACAAGGCCGGGCGTCAGGCGATCGCCGTGAAAGTCGTGATCGACGCGACAGGGGACGGCGATATCTTCGCCGGCGCCGGGGAGAGTTTCGAACTTGAGCGTGTGCACCCCTGGCTCTGGTTCGAAATGTCGAACGTCGAAGCAGCTGCCGTTCCCGGCCGGGGGCTCTACTTTCACACGCCAGGCGGCGGACGTGTGCTGGTTCCCTGGGGAGGCGAAGCGAGGGTTAACCGCAAGATCGATGCGACAGACCCCGACGAAGTCTCGGCCGCGCTGACCGATTGCCGTGACATGGTTATAAACGAGGCCGGCCGTCTGCGCAGCACTGTACCAGGCTTCGAGAACGCCACCGTCTCCCTCATGGCGGATCAGCTCGGAATCACTGAATCGCGGCGCCTTCAAGGCGACTACGTAATGACGCGCGACGACCTCGACCGTCAATTCGACGACGTGATAGCTCGCACAGGTCACTGGACCAAGTACCTCTGCGTCTATAACATCCCGTACCGCAGCCTATTGCCGCGAGGGCTTGATAATCTCCTCGTTGCGGGGCGCTGCATCTCGGTCGACCACCGTGTGCATCACGCCACGAAGGAGATACCCCCCTGCATGGCCACCGGCGAGGCGGCAGGCACCGCCGCTGCGCTCGCCATCAAGTCAGGCCTAAACGCTAAAAAGCTTGACGTGGCGGCTCTCCAAGAGCAGTTGCGCGCGCAAGGCGCCATTCTCGACTAGCCGTTCGTCATCCAAAAGAAAAGTGACTCTGACAGCTCAGCGCTGAAAGCTGGATAGCTAATGCGTAGGCTTCGACTCCACCTCTCGGAGCCGCCGCACGAGCACCGGCACCATCCCGACTGCGATCTCAGGGTGGTTCTTCATCTCAGCGGTGAAGTCCCAGCGCGTCATCGCCAGACATTCGGTATCGTCGATCGCGCGCACGGTCGCATTGCGCGGAAAGCCCTCGAATAGCGCCATTTCCCCGAAGAAGTCTCCCTCCCCCAGGGTCGCCAGCCGTTGTGGATTGCTGCCATCCGCGTCCTGCACGACCTCGACCTTCCCCCGGTTGATCACGAAGAACCCGGCCGCCTGATCGCCCTGCTTGATAATCACCTCACCCGCGCGTACCTGCCTCGGCACCATTAGCCTACCCAGGCGCTCGAGGTCACGGCGACCCAGCTCCGAAAATATCGGGACATTTTGCAAAATCTCTTCACGGCCCATCGACTTGTCCTCCCAGGGACTGGCGTTCCTGCTCTATGGATGCGCAATTAATATCAGACTAGCGCGAAGGGCGTCAACAACGGTTGCGCGATGTCGCCACATGCAGCGTCTACGCCCGGGTCTTCTCGTGCGATGCCAGATACTCGTCGAACTCGACGACCTTCTGCGTGTCCTCGTAGTCCTCCTGGTACTTGATCTTCCCCCAAGCCGCCCGCGCGAAAATAGCGCCCCGGTTCGCATACACGACATTACCAATCTCGTCCCGGGCTTCGTTCGTGAAGCGCAACAGCACTGTAGTGTTCCAGGGCCAGCCGCGCACGAAAAACTCGTGCGGCTCTAGTTGAATTCCCACTTCGACGAAACGCTCGAGGAACCTTCGAATCTCGGCCTTCCCTTTGTATTCGCCGCCAAACGAATGGTCGCCCGGAAAGACGAGGGTCGCGCCATTGGCGAAGCTGCTGAGCATCGGCCCGATATCACCGCCGTTAATCCGCCGCACCGCCCTCCGGATCATTACGGCGACTAGCCATCCATAAAACGGCACGAATCCGCTCCTATACGGCGGCCGTCTCAGTCACCGGCAACAGAAATGCGATCAGCGCCTTGTTGAACTCGCCTGGCGTCTCCATCTGCGGCCCGTGTCCCGCGCCTGGGATGATCATCAACTCACTGCCCGGAATCGCCTTTTGCAGGTCTCTCGATGGCTCGAGGAACGGCTCGTCGTGCTCGCCACAGATGATGAGCGTCGGGACTGTGATGGAGGCCAGATCGTCTAACAGCGATCGCCGCGACGACATCCCGGCGGCACAGGCGATGTATGCCTCGCGAGACGTCATCAAGAACTGCTGGCGCCAGACGTCAATGTACTCGGGGTTGGCTTGGAGCGCTTCCGGAATCGCCGTGACCTTCAGCTGCTCCTCGAACACGGCTTCCATTCCTTCCTTCTCGGCGATCTCCACGAGCTTCTGCCGCTGCTTCCGGCGCTCGTCATAGAGCAGCCCTTTCGGCACCTCCCCAGCCGTATCGACGAGAATCAGCGCCCTTACGACTTCCGGATGCTCTAGGATGAGCAGCTGTGAGACCATCCCACCCATCGAGTGGCCCACTAAAGCACTTTCGTTCACATCGAGGTTCTTGAGCAGTTCGTAGACATCACTCGCCATCGTCTCGAGCGCGTAGTCATCCTCGCTCATCGGTTTCGCGGATTGCCCGTGCCCGCGCAGGTCCACTGAGATCACGCGAAAGCGCTCGGCGAGCGCCGGCGCCGTTAGCGCCCAGTTCCGGGAGTTCCCCGTGTACCCATGGATGAAGACAATGGGGAAGCCCTCGCCCGTCTCCCGGTAATTGATCTCGATTCCGTTGACTTTCGCTTGCGGCATGCGGCACCTCCTGAAAGCGACGCGAGTATAGCACGCGCGCCTGGTTCAGGCGCCCGCCCTCAGCCGTACGGACAGGTCTTCAGACCTGTCCGCCAACGTGCCGAATCGGAATGACTTATCGCCGGCGGAGGGTTCTCCCCTCCTACCGTTGGCGGACACAGCATTAAGCTCTGTCCGTACGCAGACCCGACGCCCCGCGTTGACAGCATGCCGCCCGAAACGTATCGTGATTGGCGCATTTATCGGAACTGCTTGAAGGGAGCCCGCCCATGAAGATGGTCCTCGCCCACCCGCAGAAATGCGTCGCCTGCCACCTCTGTGAGGGCGCCTGCTCCTTCTTCCACGAAGGCGCCTTCCAGCCTGCCAAGACCCGCATCTTCGTCCACGACTTCGTCGACGAGGCCGTCTACCTGCCTGTCACCTGCTTCCACTGCAAAGACGCTCCCTGCCTCAGCAACTGCCCCACCTACGCCATCACTCGCGACGCCAACGGCATGGTGCAGGTCAACGACGATAAATGCATCGGCTGCAAGATGTGCATGGTCGCCTGTCCCTTTAGCGTGATGGGCTTCCATGAGGACAAGAACGTCTCGCACAACTGCGACCTCTGCGGCGGCGACCCCCAGTGTGTGAAGATCTGCACTTACGACGCCCTCGAGTACGCCGAAGTCGAGCCCATCGAGTGGATGGTCCGTATGGACATCGCCGAAAAGCCCGCACCCGCGGCGGCGAGCTAGGAGAAGGACATGCCTTACGGCTGGACGGGACAGCTCCTCCGAGTAGACCTCACGAAGGGCACTGCCGAAAAAGAGCCACTGAACATGACCTGGGCGCGCGAGTACATCGGCGGCCGTGGTCTCGGCACCCGCTACCTCTACGAAGAGATGGATCCTACCGTCGACGCCCTCAGCCCGGAGAACAAGCTCATCTTCGCGACCGGGCCGCTGACCGGCACCTACGCCCCCACCGGCGGCCGCTACATGGTCATCTGCAAGAGCCCGCTCACAGATGCCGTTGCCTGCTCGAACTCCGGCGGCTACTGGGGACCCGAGCTGAAGTTCGCCGGCTACGATGTGGTGATCCTCGAGGGCAAGGCACCCAAGCCCGTGTACCTCTGGATCGAGAACGACAAGACCGAGATCCGCGACGCCGCCCACGTCTGGGGCAAGACCACCGAAGAGACCGAAGACATGCTCCGTGCGGAAACCGATCCGTCGGCGCGTATCTCCGGCATCGGTCCCGCCGGTGAGAATCTCAACCGCGTCGCCTGCGTCATCAACGACAAGTCGCGCGCCGCGGGCCGCTCCGGCGTCGGCGCCGTGATGGGCTCGAAGAACGTGAAGGCGATCGCCGTGCGCGGCACCGGCGCGGTCCAGTGCGCGGACCCGCTCGAGTTCGGCCAGCTCGTCTTCGAGGCGATGAAGGACATCAACGAATCGCCGACTACGTCCTCGGCGCTCCGCGGCCTCGGCACTGCCTCGACCGTCGGCTTCACGAACTCGGTCGGCATCCTGCCGACCAATAACTTCCAGGCCGGCCAGTTCGAGCATGCGAACGCCATCGGCGGGCAGACAATCGCCCAGACCGTACTTCGGCGCAACAAAGGCTGCTACTCCTGCCCCATCGGCTGCGCGCGCGTCACCGAGATCAAGCCCGGCTCGCGGTGGGCCGGCCGCGGCGAGGGCCCCGAGTACGAGACGATCTTCGGCCTCGGGAGCGACTGCGGCGTCGGCGAGCTTGACGCCGTGCTGTACGCCAACTACCTCTGTAACCTCTACGCCGTCGACACCATCTCCGCCGGCGGCACCGTCGCGACTGCAATGGAGCTCGCCGAGCGCGGCTACATTCCCGAAGAAGACCTAGCCGAGGTCGGCACCGAGCTGAAGTTCGGCAACGCCGACGCGGTCATGCGCTGCCTCGAGATGATGTCGTACCCGGACGGCAAGTTCTGTTCATGGGCTCGAAGAAGCAGGACTTCGCCGCCTACGACGCCCGCGGCGCCAAGGGCATGGGCCTCGGCTATGCCACTTCGAACCGCGGCGCCTGCCACCTGCGCGGCTACTCGATGACGCTCGAGTGGTTCGCCCCGCAGGAGATGCGACTCGATCCGTTCACCACCGACGGCAAGGCGGCGGCGCAGGTTCAGCTCCAGGACAAGGCCGCCGCCGAGGATGCGGTCGGCGTCTGCACCTTCGCCTCTTTCGGCGCGACCCAGCCGGAGAAGCTCTTCCCGATGTACAACGCCTGCACCGGCGAAAACCTCAGCCTAGAGGAGTGGATGCAAGCGGGCGAGCGCATCTGGAACATCGAACGCCTCTTCAACAACAAGGCCGGCCTCAGCCGCAAAGACGACACGCTACCGCCGCGCATGACCCGCGAGCCGCTCACGAACGGCGCCGTCCAGAATCAGGTCGTCGAGCTCGCCCCGATGCTCGAGGAGTACTACCGCCTGCGCGGCTGGGACGACGATGGCAACCCCAGCGCCGCCAAGCTGGCGGAACTGGGGATATCTTAAACAGGGAAGGCGATCAAGTCATACGCGGGGAGGTTTCGATGAGCGTAGAGGAAAACCTGGAGCTGATGCGGACGCTGGATGATGCGTGGAACGCCCAAGACTGGGAAGTATTCCGCAAGCGGCATGCCGAAAACACCGCAGTCTATTGGCCCGGCCAGCCCGATCCGACTCGAGGACGCGACAACCACGAGGCAGAATCGCGAGAGTTCTTCAAAATGGTGGAGAATAGCCTTGAAAATAACCCCTACAAAGTGATGTTCGGCCAGGGCGATTGGACATGCACAATCGCAAATTGGAAGGGAAAAATGATCGGCCCGATGACGATGGATGGAAAGACAATACCGGCCACGAACAAAAGCTTCCATCTCGAATTCTGCACCGTCGCCCGCTGGAAGGACGGCGAAATCGTGGAGGAAAAGCTCTTCTATGATCAGGTCGGTTTCCTGAAGCAGATCGGCGCGATGTAAGGACCACGAACCAGGATTATCGCGTGACCCACTACGTCGTCCTCGGCAACTCCGCCGGCGGCCTCACCGCCATCGACGCCATACGCGAGCGCGACAAGACCGGCCCCATCACCCTCATCTCGAAAGAGCCGGACCCCGCCTACTCCCGCGTCGCTCTCCCCTACATTCTCTCGAAGGAGAAAAACCTCCGCCAGATCACGCTTCAGAAGCCGGAGTACTTCAAGGCCAACAACGTCGAGACCATAATTGGCACCGGTGCCTCCGGGCTCGATG
>VBJT01000047.1:20684-22190 GCA_005880075.1 Chloroflexota bacterium | reverse complement strand
CTACCACTGGACGCTCACCGACACCCGCAAGCTCGAACAGCAGATGGCTAAAGCAAAGACCTGCTTCGTGATCGGCGCCGGCTTCATCAGCCTGCTGACCGTGAGCGCCCTCATCAAGGTAGCGCCCCTGAACTACACCGTGGTCGAGCTGGAAGACCAGGTGATGCCCCAACTCCTCGACGCGACGGGCGGCGAAGCACTCGAGCGAGGCATGCGCGAGAAGGGTATCGAGGTCATCCTCGGGGACTCGGTCTCCGCCATCGAGCCCTCTTCCCACGGGTCGGCTTCTCAATCTGACGGTGATGGCACTCGGCACTCAGCACTCGGCACTCGGCACTACACCATCACCCTCGGCAGCGGCAAGAGCTTCGACGCCGATATGATCGTCTGCGGCACCGGCGTTCGCCCCAACGTCGACTTCCTCTCCGGTTCCGAGGTCAAGCTGGCCAACGGCGTCGTCACGAACGAGCGCCAGGAGACGAACGTCGCCGACGTCTACGCCGCCGGCGATTGCGCCGAGACCCACGACTTCCTCTCGGGAGAGCGCGTCGTCCACGCTATCTGGCCGACCGCGATCGCGTACCCTGGCAGCTTGAGCTGGAACGTCACCGAGCTGTTCGGCCTCGCCTCTGCCTCGGTCGGCGAGTTCCGCGACCGTCCCGGCCTCGAGCCAATCGTCTTCCACAACGCCGCCGCGAACATCTACCGAAAGCTCCTTCTGGACGGTGACCACCTCGTCGGCGCCGTAGTCATCGGGCGCGCCGAGCACATCCAGGACCTCGGCGTCGTCCAGGCGATGATTCGCCGCAAGACCGACATCTCGAAGTGGAAGCACATGCTCGGGGGCGAGCGCATCAACTACGGGATGCTCGCCTACGAGACCATCAAGCGATGAAAAATATCCCGACGCCTAACTCCTGGCTCCTTGCTCCTTCGGTATGAAAGTCCGCGTCGAACTCCAGGCCTACCTCGACCAGTACTCGCCCAACGGCCAGGACACATTCGACTACGAGGTCGCGGACGGCGCCCGCGTCAAGGACCTCGTCGTCAAGCTCGGTATGCCCGAAGAGCTGGCCAGCGTCATCATCGTCGGCGAGACTAACGCCAACCCGTCACACCCACTCAAAGAAGGCGACCGGGTCACGCTGATCCCGCCGCTCGCGGGCGGCTAAGGCGCCGGACGCGCGTGACCCAGCCACCTGCCGCGGGGCCTGTTCGCAAGAGGTTCGCTAAGTAACCCACGAAGGAGCGGCGATGTCAACCATGACTCAAAACAACCTCGAAGGGCAGCGGGCGCTGGTGACAGGCGCGACGTCCGGCATCGGTCGCGCGGTCGCGCTACAGCTGGCGCGGGACGGGGCGGAGGTCCTGGTTCACGGCCGCGACGCCGCGCGCGGCGCCGAGACGGTCCAGGAAATCACCGCCGCTGGCGGCAAGGCCAGCTTCGTCGCTGCCGACCTCGGCGACGTCGCCGACGTGCAGCGCCTCGCAAGTGACGTCGGCGAC
>VBJT01000047.1:0-20543 GCA_005880075.1 Chloroflexota bacterium | reverse complement strand
CGAGGCGATGACGCGCGCCTGGGCCGCGGAGTACAGCGCGAGCGGGGTGCGCGTCAACGCGATCGCCCCAGGACCCGTCTACACTCCGACACCGTCAGGCCCGGAGTTCATCACGGCGCTCGGAGAGACGACGCCGATGCACCGCGCTTCACAGCCCGAGGAGATCGCCGAGGTGGTCGCGTTCCTCGCCTCCCCTCGAGCGAGCTACATCACGGGCACCACCGTCGCCGCCGACGGCGGCCGCAGAGCGGTCTAGTCCGAACCAGAGTTATTGACGCAAATCCCCTCGAGTTCTCTCAGGGATCCGCTTGCATGACGCGCAGGGCTGGCCAATGGAGGCCTAGCTGGAGCTGGCGTAACGTTGACGCCTGTCAACCCGTCTCTATAAGATGCAATTGCAAGCAGTTGCATCTACGACTTACTGCCGGCCACCATGAAATTGCCAAACAAACCCCGATGCTAATCACCTATGAGCTGTGAAACTGAGACCGCTGTCGTCCTTCGTGACGCCGGCCAGAAGATAACCCCCCAGCGCATGCTGATCCTGTCCACGCTCCGTCACGCCGGGCAGCACCGCACAGCGTCGAGTGTGCTGGATGAAGTCCGCCGCTATTACCCTTACGTCGACGCCTCTACCGTCTACCGCACGCTTGGCTCCGCCGCAGAGCTCGGGCTCGTCAGCGAGACCGACATGGGCGCAGGCGACACGCAGTTCGAGTGGATCGGCCGCGACCGCCACCACCACCTCATCTGCCGCGCCTGCGGCGGCGTCAGCTCGCTCGACAACAGCTACCTTGACAGCCTCGCGACGGCGCTCTACGACGAGCAGGGCTTCCAGTCTGACCTCGGCCACTTCGCCATATTCGGCGTCTGCAAAGCATGCCGCGCGACCACCGAAAGCAATTCGGATGGTTAGACTGCTCGCTATCGCCGGCCTGCCCCTTGCCCTGGTTCTCGTCTCGGCCTGCAGCGGCTCCGACGATAACGGAACGAGCCCTTCCGCCGCTCCGGCCGGCACGCTGAAGGTGATCACGACTGTGGCTCCGATCACGAGCATCGCCGAGAACATTGCCGGTACCAAGGCACAAGTGACAGGGCTCATCCCCGAGGGCCAGGATTCGCACACTTTCGAACCACCACCCTCCGCCGCAAAGGTCTTGTCCGACGCGGACCTGATCGTAGTTAACGGCCTCAAGCTCGAGGAGCCGACACTGGAAATGGCTCAGGCTAACAAGAAGAGCGGCGCTGTGATCCTCGAAGTGGGCACCGAGACGATAACCCCCGAACAGTACAAGTACGACTTCAGCTTCCCCGAGTCGGGCGGCAAACCCAACCCACACCTCTGGCCTAACCCGCAGCTCACCGAGAACTACGCCAAGCTCGTCCACAAGCAGATGGTCAAGCTTGACCCCACCGACGCCTCTTACTACGACGCCAACTACGCCAAGCTCAAGACCAACCTCGAGAAGCTCGACCAGCAAATGAAGGCCGTCACCCAGACGGTACCTGAGCAGAACCGCAAGCTAGTCACCTATCACGACTCCTGGGCCTACTGGGCCCCTTTATACGGCTTCACAGTCATTGGCGCGATCCAGCCGGCAGACTTCGCCGAACCGTCTGCCAGCGAGGTCGCCAGCCTGATCGACCAGATCAAGGAGGAGAAGGTCCCGGCGATCTTCGGCTCGGAAGTGTTTCCGAGCGATATCCTTCAGCAAATCGCCGACGAGACCGGCGCGACATACGTGGATAAGCTGCGCGACGACGACCTCCCCGGCGCGCCTGGGGATGAGTTGCACTCCTACATCGGCCTCATGGTCGAGAACATGCGCATCATGATCCCGGCTCTAGGCGGCGATGCTTCAGCGATCAACACTGTCGACACGAAGCTCGTCTTTACCGACGGCCCCAGCCCAGCCGACTACCCGCAATAGCCGGATGCTACACCCCTATCCACACGAGACAGACGAAACAGGTCCCGCCGTTCAGTTACGTTCCGTCACATGCGGCTATGACGGCCGGCCGGTGCTGTTCGATATCGACCTCACGGTAATGGCCGGAGACTTCGTGGGGCTGGTTGGCCCCAGCGGGTCGGGGAAGACCACACTCCTTCGCACGATTCTCGGCGCGGTGGATGTTTACGGCGGCCAGGTCATAGTTAACGGCCGCGAGATCAAGCGCGGCGCTGCCCATGCGGGCTACGTTCCTCAGCTCGAAACCATAGACTGGAACTTCCCGGTCACGGTCGAGCACGTCGTCCGTATGGGCCGGGCTTCTCATGGATGGACGCCGTGGATCTCACGCCGGATGCGCGACGAGGCGTACGCCGTAATGGAGCGCTTGGGCATTGCCAACTTGGCGCAGCGTCATGTTCGGGCACTTTCGGGCGGGCAGCAGCAACGCGCCTTCCTGGGCCGCGCTCTCTTCAGTAGCCCGAGGCTCCTTCTTCTCGACGAACCGACCGCTGGCGTGGACATTAAGACCCGCGACGACGTCCTGCATCTCCTCGACGAGCTGAATCACGAGGGGGTGACGGTCGTCATGACCACCCACGAGATTAATGCTGTTGCCGCTCACCTTCCGTGGGTGGTCTGCGTGAACGGCCGCATCATCGCCGAAGGTCCGCCTTCGGACGTCTACACCCCGGACATTCTCAAGCGCACATATGGGGCCGAAATGACCGTGATTCAGCATGAAGGAATGACGCTCGTCGCCGAGACTCCTCACTCGATCGGCCGGGCGAGCGCCCGCCATAAGGCGAAGGCCGGCTGATGTTCGAGCCATTCCAGTACGACTTTTTCATCCGGGGGCTCATCGCCGCCACAGTGGCAAGCGGCCTCTGCGGTTTTATCGGCGTCTACGTCGTCCTCCGGAAGATGAGTTACATCGGCCACGGCCTGTCGCATGCCGTCTTTGGCGGAGCGGTCGTGAGCTTCGTGATGGACTTCAACTTCTATATCGGATCGACAGTGTGGGGCTTCGGCTCGGCCCTCCTAATCATCCTCATGACTCGCGTGCGAAAGTTCATCGCCGCCGACGCCGCTATCGGCATCATCACCACCTCCAGCTTCGCGCTCGGCGTGGCCCTCATCAGCCACTACCACAAGTTCACCCGCAACTTTGACGCGGCGCTGTTTGGCAACATCCTTGGCGTTGACAGCACGGACCTCGCCGCGATTATTGCCGTAACCGCCGTAACCCTGGGCCTTGTCGTGCTTCTTTACCGGCGGCTGCTCTTCACCACGTTCGACCCTGAAGTAGCGCCGTTCTTCGGCGTCGATACGAACTGGATGGACGCGATCTTTGCGCTGATTCTTGCGTCCGCAATCGTCGTCTCGTTGCGCGTCCTTGGAGCCACGTTAATCGCCGCTACCCTTGTCATCCCGCCGATTACCGCGCGGCTCCTGACCGACCACTTCGGGCGGATGATGGGGCTCTCGGTGCTAATCGGCGCATTGAGCGGGTTCTTCGGGATCTATATCAGCTACTACGTCGATATTGCGTCGGGGGCGTCCATCGTACTTCTCTCGGCTGGATTATTCACCGCGGCGCTCGTCTACTCATCTCTGCGTCAGCGGCTGACATCGATGCGTCGCATCGCGCCCACTCCTTCGGCTGCCCAGACGCAGCACGCCCTCTTCGACTAGGCCAATCCGACTACGGCTTTTCCACCTTGATGTCGTCGCCTTCAACCTGCACGGCATAAGTCGCGATCGGTTCGGACGGCGGCGCGTTCACGACCTCTCCCGTGCGCACGTTGAACTGGCCGGCGTGAAATGGGCACTCGACTACGTCACCCATAAGGATGCCCTCACCCAATGGACCGCCCCGGTGGGTGCATTCGTTCTGGAAGGCCACGAACTCGCCGTTGAGATTCGCGATCGCGACTTCCTGCCCGTCCACGTCGACGATCGTCATCTCCCCGGGAGGAATCTCGCTGGCCGCGGCCACCTTCACGAATTCGCCCATTCAGGCACCTCCATTTTTGTCGATAATCGGCCCCGCCAATGATACCGGACATGCTCTAAGCGTTGCACGGGCCGGATGGCCGTGCTACCCTTTCGAAAGCAAGAAAAGCGTTCGTCAGCCTTTAAGGCGGTCCCGTGAGGCCACCAAGGAGTGAAGAGAGTGCCTGCCTCAACACGCGGTCACAATCTAATAGCACCGAGTGAAACTTTGCCCTCTCGCTGCGGCGTGGGGGTTTTTCTTTGACCAGCGAATTTCCGGTTGACGGCCACATCATCCTCTCCGGCGACGACATCCGCCGGGCCGTCCGCCGCATCGCGCACGAAATCGTCGAGCGCAACCACGGCGTCTCGGCGGTGGCTCTGATCGGCATGCACACGCGCGGCGTGCCGCTCGCCCGCCGTCTTGCCGACGCAATTCGAGAGTTCGAAGGCGAATCGGTGCCGGTGGGCGAGCTTGACATCGGGCTCTACCGCGACGACATCCCGTCTCTTGAACTGAGACCGCATCTTCAGCGGACCGAGATGCCCGTCGATATCGATGGCTGGCGCGCCGTGCTCGTCGACGACGTCCTTTACACCGGCCGCAGCATCCGCGCCGCCATGGACGCGCTCACCGACTTTGGCCGGCCGGCCAGCATCCAGCTGGCGGTGCTCGTCGACCGCGGCCACCGCGAGCTGCCGATCCGGCCCGACTACGTCGGCAAGAACATCCCCACGGCGATGCAGGAGAGCGTCCAGGTCCTGCTCGAAGAGACGGACGGCCGTGATGAGATACGAATCATGCGGACAGACGGCGAGGTATGACGCAGGAAAAGCTCGGTCCACCGACAGCGCCCGCGGTGGCCGAACCCCCGCGCGCCTGGACCCGCAGCCACCTCCTCGATGTGGACGACTTTGCGCCGGCCGAACTCGAGGTTGTTATGCAGACGACCGATGCCATGAAGGAAGTGCTCGGCCGCGACGTGCCTCGCGTGCCCGCGCTGCGCGGCAAGACGATCGTCACGCTCTTCTACGAAGCGAGCACCCGCACGCGCGCGTCCTTCGAGCTGGCCGGCAAAGCGCTCGGCGCAGACGTCATCAACATATCTGCCGGGGGCTCGAGCGTCGAGAAGGGCGAATCGCTGATCGACACGGTCCGCACGCTCCAGGCTGTGGGCGCGGACGTCCTCGTGATGCGCCACTGGGCGGCGGGCGCCCCTTACCTCGTCGCGCGGCACCTGCAAGCCGCCGTAATCAACGCCGGCGACGGCGCCCACGCCCACCCAACGCAGGCCCTCCTCGACCTCTACACGATCCGCAATCACCTCGGCGACGTCCGGGGAAGGCGTGTCGTAATCGTCGGCGATATCGAGCACAGTCGCGTCGCACGTTCCAACATATGGTCCCTTTTGGCCATGGGCGCTGAAGTCATCGTTTGTGGCCCGCCAACGCTGCTTCCCGCCGGCCTCCGTTCGCAAAAGGCTTCTCGCCCAACCGTCGAGGAGAATGGGCGAGAAGCAATGGCGCTTCCGCCTGTTCAGGTCGAGACCAACCTTGAGCGGGCGCTCGAAGGCGCGGAAGTTGTGATGACCCTTCGCCTCCAAAAAGAACGAATGCAAGGCGGCCTGCTCCCATCTCTTCGCGAGTACGCCACGCTGTACCAATTGAACGAAGAGCGCATGTCGCGCGCCCAAACTGGCGCCCTCGTCATGCACCCCGGGCCGATGAACGAAGGAATCGAGATCTCGCCTGGACTTGCGAGCAGCCTGCAGTCGGTGATCGAAGAGCAGGTCACGAACGGCGTAGCGGTCCGCATGGCCGTGCTGTATCTCATCGCGCGGGGCACCAAACAGTGACGACTCTCGCCATTCGCGGTGGCCGCGTAATTGACCCGGCGAAGAGCGTCGACACCATCGCTGATTTACTCATCGCCGACGGCCACATCGCCGAAGTGGGGCCGTATGCCGGCAAGGATGCGAGCGAGACCATCAACGCGAGCGGTCTTGTAGTGTGCCCTGGTTTCGTCGATATCCACGCGCACTTACGCGAGCCGGGCCTTGAGCACAAGGAAACGATCGCGAGTGGCACGCGGGCCGCCGCCCGCGGCGGCTTCACGACGGTCTGCGCAATGCCCAACACTGAGCCGCCGATCGATTCCGCCGGCATGATCGAGTTCGTCCTGCGGACCGCCCAGACGCAAGGCGCCGTCCGCGTTCTGCCGATCGCCTGCATCACACGAGGCCGCGTGGGCAAGGAACTCGCCGACCTTGCAGAGCTCGCGCAGGTAGGCGCCGTCGCCTTCACCGACGACGGCGCGCCAGTCGCCGATGCTCATCTGATGCGCAGTGCGCTCGAGTACGCCGGTATGCTCGGCGTGCCGGTCATCGACCACTGCGAGGACGCGGTGCTTTCCGCGGGCGGCGTCATGCATGAGGGCTGGGTCTCGACCCGGCTGGGCCTGCGGGGCAATCCCGCTGCTGCCGAAGAGACGATCGTCGCGCGCGACATCGCGCTCGCCGAAGCGACCGGCTCGCACGTCCACATCGCGCACGTGAGCACCGCCGGGTCAGTCTCCATCATCCGGCAAGCGAAATCTCGCGCGGTGCGCGTTACAGCGGAGGTCACGCCGCACCACCTGACGCTCACCCACGAAGCGATCATCGACGCCGGGGAGGCTCCCGGCGGCCTCGCCTACGACACGAACGCCAAGGTCAACCCGCCTCTGCGCACGCAATTTGACGCCGAAGCCTGCGCGGAGGGCTTGCGCGACGGTACCATCGACTGCATAGCGACGGACCACGCGCCGCACGCCATCCAGGACAAGTTGTGCGAATTCGATACCGCCGCCTTTGGCATCAGCGGCCTCGAGACAGCGTTGGGACTCGCGCTCACCGCGCTCTCGCTCCAAGAGGCGGTCCGCGCACTAACGATCGGTCCCGTCCGCGCGCTCGGCCTTGATGCGCGCATCGAAGGGCTCGGCACGCTCTCCGCAGGCGCGCCCGGCGACGTCGTGTTGGTCGAACCGGAGGCCGAGTGGACGGTCGAGCCGGAGACATTCGCGAGCAAGGGGAAGAACACTCCCCTGGCTGGGCGGACGCTTCACGGAGGAGTGGCAGCAACGATCTATGACGGAAGGATCGTCTTCGATGGCCGCTAAGGCCCTGCTCGTCCTGGAAGACGGCACTATCTTCGAAGGCAAGCCCTTCGGCGCGCCCGCCCGCTCCCACGGCGAGGTCGTCTTCTCGACGGCGATGACCGGGTACCAGGAGATGCTCACCGACCCATCATTTGCTGGTCAGGTGCTCGTCCTGACGTACCCGCTCGCGGGCAACTATGGCATCAACCGCGAGACGGTCGAATCGAAGCGCATTCAGGTCCGGGGCCTTATCGTCCACGAGACGTGCAATCTACCGTCCCATTGGGCCTCCGACATGACACTGCACGAATACCTCGCCTCGCAGGACATCCCCGCCATCGCGAGCGTGGACACGCGCGCCCTCACTCGCCGCCTGCGCACCTCTGGCGTCATGATGGGCGCGATTACAAGCGACGAACGCATCGACGCGGCGCTCGCGCGCCTGCGTTCTGTGCCGAGTTACGGCGACACCGACCTCGTGCGCGAAGTAACCACAGACGAGCCTTACGAATGGGAACGCTCCTCCGCAGCGCACCGCCACATCGTGGTCGTGGACAGCGGGGTGAAGTACAACATCCTCCGCCTGCTATCGGACCGCGGTTGCAGGTTGACGACGGTCCCTGCCATCACCTCATCGGAAGAAGTACTTTCCCTCAAGCCGGACGGCATCGTCTTCTCTCCCGGTCCTGGCGACCCGGCGTTTCTCGACTACCAGGTCGCGACCATCAAGTCGCTCATCGGCAAGGCCCCGATTCTCGGCATCTGCCTCGGCCACCAGGTCCTCGGGCGCGCCTTTGGTGCCAGTACCTTCAAGCTCAAGTTCGGCCACCGCGGCGCCAACCACCCGGTGAACGACGTCGCGACCGGACGGGTGCACATCACATCTCAGAATCACGGCTACGCCGTCGACTCCGACCGCCTCTCCAGCGACATCGAGGTCTCGCAGGTGCACCTGAATGACGGTACCTGCGAGGGCCTTCGTCACCGCACCGAGCCCGTCATTTCGATCCAGTATCATTCGGAGGCTTCGCCGGGACCGCTCGACAACGTCTACGTGTTCGACCGCTTCCTCGAGATAATCGAGAAATTCGAGCCCACGAAAGGGAGTGCCTCCTGATGGCTGAGCTCGAATATCGCCAGGCCACCGAGAAGGACGCCGCCGCCATCGCCGCCGTCGGCGCGGCCGTCTGGGACGAGCTCGGTGCCAACAGCGGCCTGCCCCAGCGCCCAACCAAGGACGGCGTCGCGCAGTTGCTTTCGTCGTACGGCGACCGTGGAGGCATGTTCGTCTCCGACAACGCCGGCGAGATCAGTGGTTTCGCCGCCCTGACGCCGGACCCGGACGACGCCGAGCAGGCCGTGCTCGGCGTCTGGCTCCTCCGCGCTGCCCGTCGCAAAGGCGTCGGCCGAGAGCTCGCACTCATGGCAACGGACTTCGCGCGCGGGGCCGGATACCAGAAGCTGCGCGGTACCCTGCCCGAAGGCAACGAGCCCGCGCTGAGTTTCTTCAGCGATATCGGCTCGCTCGCGCAGGTGGTGGGGCAGGGCATGGAGTACGAGCTGCCGCTGTGAGGCCAAGGAATGACTAAGCTGTTCCGGATCGGAGCTGAGTCCACAGCCGAAGCCCTTGCAGAAGCGCCGTTTATCGATGAGGTAGGCGACCTAAAGACGTTTTTGAAGAGCAACCCCGGCCTTTTGGGTGAACGCGTCCGAATGTTTGGCGACGAGGTGGATACGGGCCTAGGCAGGATCGGCCTTCTCGCTATTGATCAGTCGCTCGAGCAGGCGAAGCTTCTGTTAATTGAACTGAAGAACGTTCCCGCCGATACCAATATTTTGTTGCAAGTCTTAAGATACGCCAGCTGGGTATCTGCGAACCCAGACAGCATCAAGCTGCTCCTCCAGAAGGACGGGGTCAAAACCGACAATGTAGACCTCAAGCCTCGGATTGTCATCGTCGCACCCGAGATTATCGATGAGGCTCTCGAACTGAGCCACTTCATAGCGGCTTTTGAGTTCTCCTTCCTTGAGGTCAAGCGATTTGAGCTTGGGTCAGAATTTCTCGCTGTAGTTAATGCGAGACTTCACACGCCCGACAAAGTTACCGCAGTTACGATGCAAGAGGAGTGGGATTGGGATCGCTATGAACGTGATTTGAAGATCTCAGCGGACCGCATCGAGCTCGCGAAGTGGCTTGTCAGTCACGTCCAAGAGGTTTGCGCCGAGAAGGGATGGTCTCTCCAATTTCGCTTTCGGAAAAACTACACGCCGTTCCAGACCGCTGGAAGCTGGAATGTATTCGGGACGGAGAATCGGTGGGCGAAGGGTTGGTGTATCTGGTTGAAGCTACCGGCTGAGGAACTGGGTCTCGCCGTCCCGTCGTGGGCTGATCAAGTTAGCTGGTTGAAGGAATACCACCAGATTTACTTTAACGTGCCCAATAAACATGCGGATCTCGGCGAGCTCAGCCGCTACTTTGATGAGGCTTATGCTTACGTCGCAAAAGTCAGCGGGGCCGGCAGCTGAGCATGTCTAAGCCCTCACGCGTCCTCATCATCGGCTCCGGGCCGATCGTCATCGGGCAGGCCGCAGAGTTCGACTACTCCGGCTCGCAGGCCTGCCGCTCGCTGCGCGAGGAGGGCGTACACACCGTCCTCGTGAACTCGAACCCCGCCACGATCATGACGGACGAAGGCATCGCCGACACCATCTACATCGAGCCCCTGACGGTCGATATCATCTCCCGCATCATCGAGCGCGAGCGGCCGGATGGGCTGCTCCCGACACTCGGCGGCCAGACAGGGCTCAACCTCGCCGTGGCGCTCGCCGATTCCGGCGTCCTCGATTGCTTCGACATGCGCTCTCTTGGCACGCCCATCGAGACGATCCGCGCGGCGGAGGACCGCGAGCTCTTCCGCGACCTCCTTATTAGCATCGGCGAGCCCGTGCCCGAGAGCGAGATCGTGACGGAGCTCGATCACGCGCGCTCGGTGGCCAAGCGCATTGGCCTGCCGACTGTGGTGCGCCCCGCCTACACGCTTGGCGGCACAGGCGGCGGGATCGCGCATACGTTCGATGAGCTAGAGCACGTGTCGCGCGGCGGCCTTGCCGCTTCGCCGATCCACCAGGTGCTTTTGGAGCGATCGCTGCTCGGCTGGAAGGAGATCGAGTACGAGGTGATGCGTGACGGCGCGGACAACTGCATCACCGTCTGCAACATGGAGAACATCGACCCGATGGGCGTCCACACCGGCGACAGCATCGTCGTCGCGCCGAGCCAGACACTCTCCGACAAGGAATACCAGATGCTGCGCTCGGCCTCGCTCAAGATCATCCGCGCTCTGGGCATCGAGGGCGGCTGCAACATCCAGTTCGCGCTTGCGCCGCGCCGGGAGATCGCCGAGTGGGAGCCGGGCGCCGGCGGCCGCCCGCCGTACTACGTGATCGAGGTCAACCCGCGCGTGTCCCGCAGCTCTGCACTCGCTTCAAAGGCAACCGGTTATCCGATCGCGCGGGTCGCCGCAAAGATCGCTGTCGGCAAGACACTCGACCAGATCCCGAACCGCGTGACCGGCAAGACGACGGCCGCGTTCGAGCCGGCCCTCGACTACTGCGTCGTGAAAATCCCTCGCTGGCCGTTCGACAAGTTTCCGCTCGGCGAACGGTGCACCGGCACGCAGATGAAGGCCACCGGCGAGGTTATGGCCATCGACCGCAGCTTCGAGGCGGCCCTTGGTAAGGCGGTGCGTTCGCTTGAGTTCGGCAGTCGCTCATTGCTGTGGGAAGACCCGGCCTGGCGGGACATTGATCCCCGCGACTACGTCGGCATCCCGACCGACGAGCGCCTCTGGGCGGTGCTAGCCTCGCTGCGCCGTGGAGCCACTCCCGAAGAACTGTCGCAGATGTCGGGCGTCGACCCGTGGTTCCTACACAAGCTGAATGCCATCGTGCGGATGGAAGGCCGGTTGCTCGCCGAGTCCCTCACGCCCGACCTGCTGCGAGAAGCGAAACGGTTGGGCCTACCGGATACAGATATCGGGACCCTGGCCGACCGGCTGCCCGAGCAGGTGCGCTACCTTCGCGAGGAATGGGGTGTCCTCCCCGTCTACAAGATGGTCGATACCTGCGCCGCCGAGTTCGAAGCCGAGACGCCGTACTTCTACAGCACCTACGACTCGGAGAATGAAGCAATCGCCCTCGCCGGGCAGAAGGCGCTGGTTGTGGGGAGCGGACCGATCCGGATCGGCCAGGGCATCGAGTTCGACTACTCGGCAGTTCACGCCGCCTGGGCGCTCCAGGAAGCAGGCGTTGCCGCCATCATCGCTAACTCTAACCCCGAGACCGTCTCGACGGACTTCGACACCAGCGACCGCCTCTACTTCGAACCGCTCGACGAAGAGGGCATCAGAGACCTCCTCGGGAACGAGACGACCAACGGTACCGGGCCACCCTCGATTGTCCAGTTCGGCGGCCAGACGGCGATCAATCTCGCCTGGCCGCTGGCGCGCGCAAACCAGCCGATCCTCGGCTCGAGTGCGGAGGCAATCGACATCGCCGAAGACCGCTCGCGCTTCGAGGAGCTACTCCAGCGGCTCGGCATACCGCAGCCGCCCGGTGCGGCGGTGAATGCCGTCGAGCATGCCCTGTCGACGGCGCAGCTTATCGGCTACCCCGTCCTCGTTCGCCCCAGCTACGTGCTCGGCGGCCGCGCCATGGAGATCGTCCAGAACCCCCGCGACCTCATCCGCTACGTGACCAATGCTGTCGAAATCGCCGCCGGTAAGCCTATCCTGATCGATAAGTACCTCGAAGGAATCGAGGCAGAAGTCGATGCCATCTGCGACGGCCAGCAAACCCTGATCCCGGGCGTCATGGAGCACATCGAACGCGCGGGCGTGCATTCCGGCGACTCCCTTGCCGTCTACCCGGCGATCGGTCTGCACCCCGATGAAGTCGAGAAGATGATCGATTACACCGCACGTCTAGGTCCGGCTCTCGGCGTGAAGGGCCTGATGAATGTCCAGTACGTGATCATGCGCCCGGAACCGAAGCGCCCTGACGGGCCGCCATCTGACGTTTACGTCCTCGAGGTCAATCCACGTGCCAGCCGCACCGTCCCGTTCCTCTCGAAAGTAACGGGTGTGCCCATGGTCCGTCTCGCCGTCCAAGTAATGCTCGGTAAGACGCTCGCTGACCTCGGTTACGAACCCGGCCTTTGGCCGCGACAGAACCTTTTCGCGGTCAAGGCGCCCGTATTCTCGATGTCGAAGCTGATCGGTGTAGATACGCACCTGGGACCAGAGATGAAGTCCACCGGCGAAGTAATGGGCGTCGATCATACCTTTGAGGCCGCGCTCGCAAAGGCGCTCACCGCCGCCGACATGTCTCTGCCACGCAAGGGATCGATCCTCCTCAGCCTTGCCGACAGCACGAAGCCGGAAGCACTCGGCCTCATTCGAGACCTCGCGGCCGCGGGATATCGCCTATGCGCCACGGCCGGCACGGCGGCGATGATCCGCGCCATGGATCTCAAGGTGGAGCAAGTGCCGAAGCGCATCGCCCGAAGGCCGGGTTACCGAGACGCTGCGCGACGGCTTCGAAATTCGCCGCGCGGCCGCTGAAAAACGGATCCCCTGCCTCACGACGATCGACACAGCGGCCGCAGCCATCTCCTCGCTTGTCCGTGATGATCCGCACTTCACCGTCCAGCCGCTTCGGGACTATCTATCCGCGCGAGCATGAAACTGGAACGCGCCGTCGTCCTTTCGCAGGAAGAACTCTACGAAAACACTTACCTGATGTGGCTCTCGTGCCCGCCGGTGGCGAAGGGGGCGTCTCCCGGCCGCTTCCTGATGCTTCACTGCGGCGACGCATACGATCCCCCGTTGCCACGTCCTATGAGCTTCCATCGCTTCCGTGACACGGAAGGTGAGCGCCAGTTTGCCATTCTTTACGATGTGCGCGGACGTGGCACCACCTGGCTCTCGGCGCGTAAACCCGGCGATTTGCTTACCGTGTTCGGCCCTCTCGGCCGGGGCTACAGCATGACTCTAGACGCCCAGAATCTGCTACTAGTGGCCGGAGGCCTCGGCATCGCCGCCCTGATCCCCCTCGCCGACGAGGCGGTCGCGGTCGGAAGATCGCTCACGCTGCTACAAGGCGCCCGAACGGCAAGCAAACTTTATCCGCCCGAGCTTCTGCCGCCCGAAGTCGAGGCGCTCTCGGCCACAGACGATGGCTCGGCGGGCCACCGCGGTTATGTCACCGACCTCGTCCCACGGCACCTTTCGTGGGCTGATCAGATTTTCGCCTGCGGCCCGACGCAGATGTTCGCCGGTATGGCGAAAGTCGTCCGCGAGGCGAGAAGCCGCAAGCCCATACAGGCGCTGCTTGAGGAGCGGATGGGCTGCGGCACCGGCATCTGCTACGGCTGCGCGGTCTTCACTCGCCGCGGCGTCCGGCTTGTCTGCAAGGACGGGCCGCGCTTCGAGCTTCGTCAGGTCTTCTCCTAAAATTGACAGTGACCCAGCTAACGCCTATTAGTTGTCGCAACTTCGCGCGCAGAGAAGGGAATTCTCGATGGGCACAATAAGGATCATGGTAGGAAATGTCGAGATCATCTCGCTCCTCGATGCTCCCTTCGAACTCCCCTGGCAGATTTTCTTTCCCGAACAGAGTGAGTCCGACTTCGAGCCCTACCGCGCCCTCTATCCCGACTCGTATGGCGACGGCCGATTCCGGACGCAGGCCGGTTGTTACGCCATTCGCTCGCAGGGGCAGACGATCTTGTGCGACACAGGAATCGGCCCCGGCCCGATTCAGTTCCTGGGCGGAATTCAAGGGAGCCTCCTGGACGACATGCGGCGTAATGGCGTTCCGCCTGAAGACATCGATACCGTGGTCTTCACCCACCTTCATGGCGATCATGTCGGCTGGAACCTATCGGCCAACGGTGCTCTCAACTTTGCGAAAGCGCGTCACCTGGTCCCGCAGGCGGACTGGGACTACTTCGGAAAGATGCTGGAAACCAACCAACAAATGCAGCAGGTGACGCCGCTTGCCGACAAGGGCGTAATGGACCTCATCTCAGGAGCGCAGACGCTTACATCAGAAGTCACGACCTATCCGACGCCCGGGCACACGCCGGGGCACACCAGCTTGCTGATCTCGTCGTCCGGCGAGCGCGCGATCATAACGGGCGACCTCGCCCACCACCCGGCGCAACTGGACCGCATCGAATGGTGTTCCGCGTTCGACACCCACTCTCGAACGACAACAGAGACGCGCCGAACAGTGTTCGATCAGGCGGAAGCCGACGGGCTGATCACTGCCTTCTGCCACTTCCCGGAGCCCTTCGGCAAACTGGTGCGCCTCGAAGGCAGGCGGGCCTTCCAGGCGCTCTGAGAAGCTCCGGGGTTTCAGCCGCAGAGAAGGGCCGAACTAAGAAGCCGCTGCTGTGGCGAAGAAGTGCTGCACGCTGGTCTTCGCGGCGACCGTCTGTGCGATCTCCGCGAAGGCGCGAGCTACGGGCGACTCTGGATCACTCTCGACGATCGGAATGCCGGTGTCAGCCCCTGAGCGAATGCTCGGATCGAGTGGAATCTCACCAAGAAAATCGACTCCCAACTCCTCGGCCGTCTGCTGCGCTCCCCCGTGGCCAAAGATATCGGTGCGGTCCCCGCAGTGCGGGCAAACAAAGTAACTCATGTTCTCGATGAGGCCGAATACCGGGACGTTCAGCTTCTCGAACATCGTGACCGCCTTCATCGCATCCTCGAGCGATACGTTGTTCGGCGTCGTCACGATAACCGCGCCGGCTATAGGCGCTTCCTGAGCGGCACTCATCGAGGCGTCACTGGTCCCCGGCGGCAGGTCGACGATCAGGTAATCAAGCTCCCCTTCGGCACTCCACGGCAGATCATGCATCAACTGCCGCACGCCGGTCCCGATCATTGGCCCTCGCCAGACCACCGGCAGCCCTCGCTTGAGGACGAAGCCGATGGATGCTGCCCGAATACCATAGCGCCCAACGATGGCGAGACCGGTGTCTGCCTGAAAACCGGCCCCCAGTCCCAACATGGTCGGTATGTTGGGTCCGGTCAGGTCCGCATCCAGCAAGCCAACCCGAGCGCCAAATCCACGCAGAGCAATGGCAAGGTTAACAGCGACGGTGGATTTGCCGACACCGCCCTTGTTCGAGGCGACCGCGATGACATTACGGACGCCCTCGATCTCTTTCGGGCCTTTACCTACGCCGGTCGAGCGGACCGTCGCGTCCATCGTTACCTCGGCCTGTTCGACTCCGGGCAGTGATGTAAGCAGCTCCTGAGCTTGCTCCTTCATCGTCTCCCGCACCGGACAAGCCGGAGTGGTCAAAACGATCCTCACCGAGACGTTCGAGCCGCAGATATTTATATCGCTATCCGGGACGAAACCGAGGCTGACGATATCGCGATGCAGGTCCGGGTCTTCGATTTGTTCCAGCGCGGCTAGTACCGCTTCCTTGGTTACTTGTCCGTTGGAGACGTCTGTCATTTCACTCCCGTCGATCGTTGCCTGTAGCGCCCGCTTGTACTATGAACCGGCAAGAGTCCGCGCCCTGACTGATGAATTGGTCGCAGCGTGCGTCCTGACCTAACAATTTGCTGAGCAGAGAGAGGTGCCATTCGCAAACATCTGGATGCGAATTGGCGACCTTACGGTACACGCAGTTATAGTCCACGATCTCGTATTGTTTCTGACCGTCAGCGCTCCATTCGGCGAACCCGCCCTCGCGGCGAAGGATATCTGCTACGATCGCCACCCGCTCCTTCAAATCTTTGTCGCGTACTCTTGGTTCGTGCTCACGATAAACGCGCTCGGCCATCTTTCGGAGGAGTAGCCGCTTCTTCTCCTCGGGCTCGAGGCCAGCGATCTCGTCAGCCGCAAGCTGCGCAACCTCCTGCAGTGCTAGGTCTGCCAACCTGTCGTATCGCTTCGGAAAGCGCTCTTCACCCTCTTCGGTGAGAGTGAAAAGCAAGTGGGGCCGCCCCGTTCGTCCTCTCTCCTCGCGCGAGACCACCAAGCGGTCCCTTTCCAGGCCCGAGAGGTGCTGGCGGACGGTCATTCGCGCAAGCCCAAATTCCGAAGCGACTGCGTCGACGCCCGCGCCGCCACTGCGTTTCAAATAGCCAAGGATATTGTCTTTCGTCGATTGCATGGAGAAACCTTTTTTGCGTAATTGCCGTTAATAAGTATACACACGCCAGATAGGCGGGGGAAGACTATTTAGGAAGTAAATAAGGCACAAACCTTGACCGGTTCACGAAGGGCGACTATCATCCGAGCCGTAAGATGTAACGTATTTTGGACGGAACTCATCTTCCAACAGAAAGCTAAAAAACAGCGGAGGTGGCTTAGATGGCCAAGACATCAGTAACCGAAGAAAAACCGTTCCAGCCGGAGGCGGACACATTGGTCGTGACCTGCCAACATCACTGGGTTATCGACACCCCGCGCGGCTCTATGAGCCTCGGCCGGTGCAAGCGATGCGGCGAAGAGCGCGAGTTCCGCAATTCAGCTACAGACCACCTCTGGGAGGACGAGTCCGGAAGCGGGTACAACGCCTGGAGAGGCTCCCGCCCCAGCCGAGCAGCCGCTGACGATGACGAAGTTGCGGCGTCGCCGCAATCTCGCAATGCGCTGATCGCCTAGCAAGCAAGCCTGGTAAACGCACGGCCCCGTCGGACGGCGGGGTCTGTTGTTTTCTCCCGCAGGCTCGCATACATTGAGTTCAGTGCCCAACCTGACCGTAGAACTGCTCCCCGGCCATAAACGCGGCCTTTTTCTCTCGAACCCGGTGCTGACGGCTTCAGGTACATTCGGTAACGGACTCGAGTACGCGAAGGTTTTCGATATCCAACTGCTTGGCGCAATCGTCAGCAAGGCGATAACGCTAAGACCCAGACGGGGTAACGCCCAGCCCCGGATCGTTGAGACCGCTGCCGGGATGCTCAATTCGATCGGTCTCCAGAATATCGGAATCGAGGCGATCCTCCGCGATGTCGCGCCCCTCTGGGCAACCTGGCGGGTCCCCGTCATTGCCAACATCGCGGGCGAAAGCATCGCGCACTATGCTGAGCTCGCGCGCCGCCTGGACGGGACGCCGGGCGTGAGCGGCATCGAGGTAAATGTAAGCTGTCCGAACGTCGAAAACGGGCTCGAGTTCGGAACTGACCCCAAAGCAGCCTCCGCCCTCACCTATGCGGTCCGCCGTGAGACAGACATGCCGTTGCTGGTCAAGCTGGGCCCCAACGTCACCGACATCGTCGACATCGCTGCCGCGGTCGCAAATTCCGGGGCAGACGCGCTCACGCTGATCAATACCTTTCCTGCCATGCGAATCGATATCCAGACGCGCCGCCCCGCACTCGGCTGGGGTTCCGGCGGCCTCTCCGGCCCGGCTCTCAAGCCAATTGCGCTCCGCATGGTTTACCAGGTAGCAAGATCGCTCGATATACCGATCGTCGGCTGCGGGGGAATCGTCAGCGCCGAGGACACTATCGAATTCCTGATGGCCGGCGCCAGGGCGGTGCAGGTTGGCACGGCCACCTTCCGCAATCCCCGGGCTCCCCTGGACATCATCGAGGAACTGGAAGACCTTATGCGAAGACAGGGTGTCGACGATCTCCAAGGGATCGTTGGAGCGGCCTTACCCGCGCGGCGCGAAAGCGAGACGGTGGACGCGGCAGCCAGTGAACGTCTGCGGCAGCGGCTCTAATCTTCGTGGATTACCGGCGCGTGCGTTCTGACGCCGGTTAAGACGCGATTACTAGCTGTTAACCGGCTCCTAACGCGGCGGTGGCGATATTACGGCGAGTGGGCCTCGCGATACTCGTGACAGGAGGAAGCGTTATGCTATTTCGTATCCGGGCGACTCTCCGTAAGTGCCGGGCGCAGACGGGCCAAGGTATGGCAGAGTATCTTCTGATCCTGGCCCCATTCAGCGCCATGCTCGCACTCGCTGTGGGAACGCTCATTATCGCCAGTTCAAAGTAAGAGCTACCGCGGTAGAATTCACCACGCGGACTTTTCTTCTTGACCCGGCTGCGCGCCGCCCTCTAACCTGAGAGCGACACGGGGTGTAGCTCAGCTAGGCTAGAGCGCCTGGTTTGGGGCCAGGAGGCCGGCGGTTCGAATCCGCCCACCCCGACCAACGCCCGCCGAGACGCAGGTCCAAACGGGTTCGTCCACTCAGTCAAATGCAAGAAGACGCGGTCGAGGAAGGCGATGACCAATCCGGTTCAGCACAGCCGCAGATGCCGCTTGGCATCGTAATCGCACGTATAGTGGTTGTGACTTCGATGAGCTTCGCCGCCGCGGCCGCGATCTTCTTTCTCGTCGGCGGTCTCTGGCTGCTTGCCCTCGTTAGTATCGCCGCAACAGCGATCTTCCTGGGTTTGATGTTCGTAATTGAAAGAGGAGCGGAGAAGAACGCCGGCCACACTAAGTTGTGACAAACGAAAGGCAGTGTTATTCTTCCCACTGGGGAGTAGGTGATACTAGTGTTCCAGAGCTTGGGCGCTCCAGAATTGCTCATTATCCTCGCGATTGTCGTCGTCCTCTTCGGCGCCACCCGGATCGGTGACATCGGCAAGGGATTTGGCCGGGGCATCCGCGAGTTCCGGCGTGAACTGAAGGAAGGCCAGGATGAGGACAAACACGGGACAGACGAGAAAGAGCCGGCGACAACTGACGAACAGAAGCGCTGAACCGCTTCTCGCTAATTAACAGACCTCGAACTCGAGCCCGTCCGCTTCCAATTGTCAGGCCGCCTTAAACAACCTTGGGTTCGACGACGACCTCTTTGATAACCAACGCCGAAGAGAGGTCTCTATCGCAATTAGCGGAGCCCGCGACGGAGCATGGCACTAGGTTGCTAAGCCCTTCCAGAATACTGGTGCCGTCGACGACGTTTCCGAATACAGTCTCTTTGACATTAGGCCGCGGGTCGTCGCGAAAGAGGATTCTAAACTGGCTGCCGCTTACATCCACCCCGCCCTGGATTAAAGTAGGCGCCACCACAACCCATTGTTTGCGGGCTGCGTCCGCGTTCTGTAGCGGCAACGAATATCCGGGTCCGCCTGCCCCGGAACAGACGCCGGGCGCGTCCTTGCGGCAGGTCGGATCTCCAGCCTGCGCCGCGTACTGCTTATCGACGTAGAAGAATACGGTGTTATTGTAGAACCCGTTACCTGCCAGAAAAGCAAAGCTATTCACCGTATCGGGCGCCGCCGCGTCAAGGTCGATCTTGATGTCGCCCTTATCGGTCTTGATTGTCGCCAGGTACGATTTGGAGCGGTCAATGGTTGGAGCCGGCGCACTGAAGGTCATGGACGCGTTTGGCGTTTCCTCAGCGGTAATCCGGTCTTCGGCTTCAGGGACTTTCGAACGTTTGCTGCTCCCGGAGCTGCTCGCAATTGCAGTAGCGGCCAAGCTCGCGATGATCAGGACAATGAAGATGATGTAAAACGCTTTGGCGTTGAAAATTACGTTTATTGGGAACGGCGGCTTTGCGCGTCGGGGCCCCTGGTATTCTGTAGGGCCTCGCCGGCGGCGCCTCTGTCTTTGGGGCAAGCCTTATCACCTCTTGTTTTGCGGACATTCTCAGTATAACAAACCCGCGAATGGGTTGAATCTTGGTATATCGGCTCTCGGCCAAGGCGGCTGCGTGTAACGCGCCGGATACGGCATCATCTCAATAGACAGACGGCACACAACATGGACGAAGAATGAAAGCGGCAGCGCCACATAACTCAACAACCTCGGATTCCGCTTGGGCTGACGCGAGCGGGCGCTGCTTCTTCGCCTGGCGAATGGCCGCTGCCTGCGAGGAAGCTCTGCGTGAAGTGCACCAAGCGATGAGTCGGCAGCAAGACCCAGTACGCTCTCACGCGCTCGAAAAGGTCGGCTCTCTTCTTCTGCACGAAATGCGCCGTTGGGTACGCCGGGGCGAAGAGCTCGACCAGGTGGTTGACCACCTGCCGAAGAGCAATCTCGCTGCTAACCGCTAAAAGAACTGCCCGAGATTTTCCGGCGAGTTAGCCGACGACGGCGCTTGCCGAACCGACGACGACCTTCGTGCCGTCTTCTTTCTCACACCAGATCTGCAAATGTGCTCTTCGGCGCGAGCCCTCAGGAGAAAGCTCTCGCATGATTGCCCGGCAGATCAGAACATCACCGCGCCAGACGACGTTCACCAGGCTTACATTCATCCGCCCGCCGGCAAACCACCCCTGACCAAACCGGTCGGTCATCATCTCGGAAACGAAGCACAATGGCATCATCCCCTGCACGACGATATCCGGGAACCCCAGCCTCCGCGCCTCCTCGACATCGTTGTGGTAGCTCTTGCCGCGCGAAAATCGACGGCACATCTCGAGCGTCACCTCTTTCGCGGGCCCAGCTATCTCTTCCACTACTTC